>NZ_JBTHHU010000001.1:0-39193 GCF_059089585.1 Streptomyces sp. SX-6
ACGTGTTACTCACCCGTTCGCCACTAATCCACCACCGAAGCGGCTTCATCGTTCGACTTGCATGTGTTAAGCACGCCGCCAGCGTTCGTCCTGAGCCAGGATCAAACTCTCCGTGAATGTGTACCCGGCTGCGTTTAATTAAAAACTGCGGGTTCAACACTCGCGTTGAGCGGAACACCCAGGCGGAATAAGCCCGGATGTTCACAGCGTCCTCGCTGTGTTTTTCAAAGGAACCTCATCCCACAAGGGGACGGGGTTGTTTTATAGTCTGGCGTTGACTTTTGGCACGCTGTTGAGTTCTCAAGGAACGAACGCTTCCTTTGTACTCACCCTCTCGGGCTTTCCTCCGGGCGCTTCCCTTCCGGTGCTTCATACTTTATCAGGTGTTTCCCGCTCCTTTTGCCACCGGCCCTTTCGTATGCACTTAGGCATGCGAAAACGCGCAGCAGCAGATCCGGAAAAGGATCACATCTGATAGAGGCCGCCCGCACCTTGCCAGCAGTTGACTGCGGGCCTCGGTCGTGGGCAGGGATCTGACAGTACAGCTCCCGTCGGGGCGAGGCAAATCGATTACGCACAGCACTGATCGCCGGGTGGGCCAGCTCGTGCGGAACCGTCAGTTCCTATGACTTAGGCTCTGGTCAGTGCACCGTCCAGGACAGGTAGTGACGGTGCGTGATGAATCTCCACCCCTGGGAGGCTTCCCATGACCACCGTGACGTCCCCGATCGCCGGACGCGCCATCGGACTCGCGGCAGTGCCCGATCCGGTCTTCTCCGGCGCGATGGTGGGACCCGGTACCGCTGTCGATCCGGTTCGCGAGCCGTCCGAGGCGGTTGCGCCCGTCGACGGAGTTGTCGTCTCGCTTCACCCCCACGCGTTCGTCGTCGTCGACGCGGAGGGGCACGGCGTGCTGACGCACCTCGGTATCGACACTGTTCAGCTCAATGGCGAGGGCTTCGAGCTGCTCGTCAACAAGGGTGACACCGTCACGCGGGGCCAGGCTGTCGTGCGCTGGAACCCCGCCGCTGTCGAGGCAGCGGGCAAGTCGCCGATTTCCCCGGTCGTCGCGCTCGAGGCCACCGCCGACTCGCTCGGCGGTGTGCGCGAGGACGGCGAGGTCAAGGCCGGCGACGAGCTGTTCAGCTGGCAGTGAGCCGAGGCCGCCCGTGCGGGCGGCACGACGTACGACACCCCCACCGCGGCGGCTCCGTCCGCCGCACCAACGGAGACGGTTGATGATGGAGACAACGCTGCGAGGCGTCGGCGTGAGCCACGGCGTGGCGATCGGCGAAGTGCGGCACATGGGCACGGCGGTGCTGGAGCCGCCGGCCAAGCAGATTCCGACGGACGAGGCGCCGCGCGAGCAGGGGCGCGCCCGCCAGGCCGTCGAGGCTGTGGCTGCCGACCTCATCGCGCGGGGCAACCTGGCCGGCGGCGAGGCCCAGCATGTCCTCGAGGCCCAGGCCATGATCGCGCAGGACCCGGAGCTGATGGCCGACGTCGACCGGCGCGTTGCCGTGGGCAGCACTGCCGAGCGCGCGGTGTACGACGCGTTCTCGCACTACCGGGAGCTGCTGGCGGGTGCCGGCGAGTACATGGCCGGCCGCGTGGCCGACCTCGACGACGTGCGCAACCGCATCGTCGCCCGTCTGCTGGGCGTGCCGATGCCGGGCGTGCCGGACAGCGACGAGCCGTATGTACTGATCGCCCGCGACCTGGCTCCTGCCGACACCGCGCTGCTCGACCCCGCTCTGGTGCTCGGCTTCGTGACCGAGGAGGGCGGGCCGACCAGCCACAGCGCGATCCTGGCCCGTGCGCTCGGTGTGCCGGCCGTCGTGGCGCTGCCGGGTGCCGGTGAGCTGGCCGAGGGCACGGTCGTGGCCGTCGACGGCAGCACGGGCGATGTCTTCGTCGACCCGACCGCCGAGAAGCGTGCCGAGCTGGCCCGGGCCGCCGAGGAACGCAAGGCCGCGCTGGCCGCGTCGTCCGGTCCCGGTGCCACCTCCGACGGTCACAAGGTGCCGCTGCTGGCGAACGTCGGCGGTCCCGCCGATGTACCGGCCGCGGTCGAGGCGGGGGCGGAGGGCGTGGGCCTGTTCCGCACCGAGTTCCTCTTCCTGGACGACAGCAGGAAGGCGCCGTCCGAGGCCAAGCAGGTCGAGGCCTACCGCAAGGTGCTGGAGGCGTTCCCCGAGGGCCGTGTCGTGGTGCGCGTCCTGGACGCGGGCGCGGACAAGCCGCTCGACTTCCTGACGCCGGCCGACGAGCCGAACCCCGCCCTGGGCGTGCGGGGCCTGCGGACGCTGCTGGACCACCCGGAGGTGCTGCGCACGCAGCTCACCGCGCTGGCCAAGGCGGCCGAGGGGCTGCCGGTCTATCTCGAGGTCATGGCCCCGATGGTGGCCGACCGGACCGACGCCAAGGCCTTCGCCGACGCCTGCCGCGAGGCCGGGCTGCAGGCCAAGTTCGGCGCGATGGTGGAGATTCCGTCCGCCGCGCTGCGGGCCCGCTCGATCCTGCAGGAGGTCGAGTTCCTGTCGCTGGGGACCAACGACCTGGCGCAGTACACCTTCGCGGCGGACCGTCAGGTCGGTGCCGTGTCGCGGCTGCAGGACCCGTGGCAGCCCGCGCTGCTCGACCTGGTCGCCGCTTCCGCAGAGGCCGCGAAGGCCGAGGGCAAGAGCTGTGGCGTGTGCGGCGAGGCCGCCGCCGACCCGCTGCTCGCCTGTGTGCTGGCCGGTCTGGGCGTGACGAGCCTGTCCATGGGGGCCGCCTCGATTCCGTACGTGCGCGCCACGCTGGCGAAGCACACGCTCGCGCAGTGCGAGCGTGCGGCCGCTGCCGCGCGTGCCACGGACACGGCCGAGGAGGCCCGTCTGGCCGCCCAGGCGGTGCTGTCCGGCGAGTGAGCCGGTGATACGGGCGTCGCCCGAGTGAGGCGAGGGGTGTTCCACCGGCTGGTGGGGCACCCCTCGCTCCGTTTCTCAACTCCCTTCCGTGTCCTCCCCGTTGGGCTCGTCCAGTGCCATGCCCGCGCAGTACTCCACGTCGGGTTCCGGTGGTACGAGATCGCCGGTGGCCGCGTCCGTGCAGTACGCGGAGAAGACCTCGGCCTCGGTCAGGGGCCGCAGCCAGCCCTCCTTGAGACTCCAGCCCCTGACCCTGTCCCTGTCCGCCGGGCCGGAGGCGCGGGTGCGGGCGACGACTCCGGTCGGCCGGCCGGTGGCGAGGCCGGCGGCCAGGACGGTGCAGAAGATCAGGGCGTCCTGCTCCGTCACCAGCACCCGGCCGTCCTGTCCGCACTCGACGTGGAGCAGGGCGAGCAGCGGGACGTCCCCGTCGGCCGGGACGCTGCACACGAGGTGGTGGGTGCCTTGCCCGAGGGCCTCGACGAGTCCGCGGGCGGCCTGCGAGGCCCGGGCGAAGGACGCCGTGCCGATGTCCTCGCCACAGGTGCCGCAGTCGCCGCGGGTCAGCAGTTCCGTGGCGTACTCCCAGGTGATCTGCCGTTCGTTCTCGCCGACGAGGAGGGGCAGCAGGCGGGTCATCGGCTGGCCCTCGTACGCCACGGTCGCCCCGGCCGCGGCCACGTCGGCGACGTAGCGGGTGCGGCTCACCGGGGTGTCGGGGTCCAGGCGCAGATCCGCGCAGTACTCCTCGAAGTCCACGGGGTCGAACAGCGCGACGCTCGTGTACGTGCCCTGGGCGGCGAGCACTCTGAGCAGTCCGTCCACGTGCCTCAGGTAGGCGGCGTGATCGTGGAAGGCGAAGCTCGTGTACCGCCGCATGGCGGCGAAGTCCTGCTCGTCGGCCAGCACGGCCACGGTGCTGGGCGTTTCCCTGCGCAGCATCTGCCGCGGGCTCGGCTGTTTGCGGTGGTTGTCGGTGTGCGCCATGACGCCACTCCCCCTCGGTGAGTAACCAATGCTCACTCACCGTAACCACAGGCACTGACAACGCCGCTGCGGACTACTCCGACCTGCGGCGTCGGCCGAGCTCCTCGTAGAAGTGCAGGAGCCCGATGTCGTCCACCGAGCCGGGGTTGACGGCCTTGGCCATGGGTGTGCCCTGGAGGAGGCGTTTGACGGGTACTTCGATGCGCTTGCCGGTGAGGGTGTGCGGGATGCCCGCGACCTCGATGACCTCGTCGGGGACGTGCCGCGGCGAGAGTTCCTGGCGGATGGTGCGCTTGATGCGGTCGAGCAGTTCGTCGTCGAGCGTGGCGCCCGGGGCGAGGTGTACGAACAGGGGCATCCAGTAGCCGCCGTCCGGCTCCTCCACGCCGATGACCAGGGACTCGCGGATCTCGGGGAGCCGTTCGACGGCCTCGTAGATGTCGGCGGAACCCATGCGGACGCCCTGCCGGTTGAGGGTCGAGTCGGACCGGCCGTGGATGACGACGCTGCCGCGCGAGGTGAGCGTGATCCAGTCCCCGTGGCGCCAGACGCCGGGGAACATCTCGAAGTAGCTCTCGCGGTACCGGCTGCCGTCGGGGTCGTTCCAGAACCGGACGGGCATGGAGGGCATGGGTGCGGCGATGACCAGCTCGCCCACCTCGTCGGTCACGGGCTTGCCCTGCGCGTCCCAGGCCTGGAGGTCCGTGCCCAGGCCCGGGGCCTGGAGTTCGCCGATGTGCACGGGCAGGGTCGGCACGGCACCGGCGAAGCAGCTGCACACGTCCGTCCCGCCGCTGACGGAGGCGATCCACATGTCGGGGGACACCTCGTCGTGGATCCAGCGGAATCCGTCGGGCGGCAGCGGCGAGCCGGTGGTGGCCACGCACCCGATCCGGGACAGGTCGAGGTCGCGGCCCGGGTGGATGCCCGCCTTGCGGCAGGCCATCACATAGGCGGCGGAGGTGCCGAAGAGCGTGGTGCCGGTGCGTTCGGCGACGCGCCACTGGGCGGAGATGTCGGGGTGGCCGGGGCTGCCGTCGTAGAGCACGACGGTGGAGCCCACCAACAGGCCGGAGACGAGGAAGTTCCACATCATCCAGCCGGTGGAGGTGTACCAGAAGAACCGGTCCCCGGGCCCGAGGTCGCAGTGCAGCGCGAGCTGCTTGAGGTGCTCGACGAGAATGCCGCCCTGCGACTGGACGATGGCCTTGGGCAGGCCGGTCGTCCCCGAGGAGTAGAGCACCCACAGCGGATGGCCGAAGGGGACCTGTTCGAAGACCGGCTCGACGTCCGCCGAGGTGAGATCGGCCCACTCGAGCGCCCCCTCGGGCGCTTCGGTGCCGAGCAGCGGGATGTGCACGACGGCGCGCAGGGTGGGCAATTGCTCCCGCAGTTCGGCGACCACGTCCGCGCGGTCGTGCCGCTTGCCGCCGTAGTGGTAGCCGTCGACGGTGAACAGCACGACGGGCTCGACCTGTTGGAAGCGGTCCAGCACGCTGCGGGCGCCGAAGTCGGGGGCGCACGAGGTCCACACCCCGCCCACGGCTGCGGTGGCGAGCAGGGCGACGACGGCGTGGGGGACGTTGGGCAGGTAGCCGCTGACGCGGTCGCCGGGGCGTACGCCGAGGCGGCGGAGCCCGGCGGCCAGGGAGCCGACCTGGCGGCGGAGTTCGGCCCAGGTGACCGGGCGCGGGTCGTGGGTCTCGTCCACGTGCAGCAGGGCGGGTTCACCGGCGCGGGCCGGGTCCTCGGCTGTGCGCAGAGCGTGTTCGGCGTAGTTGAGGGTGGCGCCGGGGAACCAGGTGGCGCCGGGCATCCCACGGTCGGCGAGCACCGTCTCGTACGGACTGGAGAAGCGCACGTCGCACCACTCGGTCACCGCCTGCCAGAAGCGCTCCAGCTCCGTGACGGACCAGCGGTGCAGCGCGGCGTAGCTCGCGGCGGGGTCGCCGGGGACGGGAGCGGGGGCACCGTGGTGCTCGGCGGCCCAGGCCTGGAATCGGGTGACCTGCGCGCGGGCGATGCGGTCCGCGCCGGGCCGCCACAGGGGCTCCGGCTGGTCGGCCTGCTGCGGTGCGGTGCTCATCTGGCTGCTCCCGGCTGTACGCGTCGTGGGCGTCGCCGCGGCCGCGTGGTGCGCGGTGACGCGGGCTGACGAGGACGATGCCACGTGATCGACTCGGGCACCAGGGTCTGCGGCCCGGATCACGGCAGTGGCCGTGCTCACGGGGTGAACGGGGACCGAACGGACCGCGCCGCGGGCGGAGTCGGTGGCAGGGTGAGCGGCATGGATGCGCGTGACCTGGAGCGGACGGTCAAATGGGTGACTTCGGTCAGGACGGTGGAGGCGGTGCGCATGCTGCGGTCGCTGCGGTCCGCGTGGCGGCGCCGGCGCGCGGACGCGGCGGGGCTGCCGCGGCCGGGCAGGGAGCGGGCGAGGGTCCCGGGGGCGGCGCAGGGGGCCGAGCCGCTGCCGGGCGGCGGGGTGGTGCGGTTCGCGCGGTCGTCGCTGCGGGTGCGGGTGGCGGCGGGCGGCGCGGTGTTCTGCGGCTGGGACGGTGCGGAGCCGGAGCCGTCGTACGCCCTGGCCGGGCCCGTACCGGAGCCGGACGAGCGGGCGGTGCTGGAGCCGGACACGGACGGCGGCTGGCGGGTGCTGTCGGAGCGCGTGCTGGTGGCGGTCTCCCGGCACGGGACGGTGGAGGTGCGGACTCCGGGCGGGCAGGTCCTGCGGCGGGACCAGCCGCCGCGCTGGTGGGAGCCGGTGGACGCGGCCGCGGCGCAGGAGGCGGGGCCGCGCTGGGTGCAGCGGTCCCAAGTGGCGGCGGACGCGCGGTTCTTCGGCCTCGGCGGCAGATCGGCGGGCCCGCGGCTGCGGGACGGGACGTACCGGCTGTGGAACACCGATCCGGGCGGCTCGTTCGGGCCGGGGGACGATCCGCTGTACGTGACGATGCCCGTCCAGCTGGTGGTGGCCGACGCGGGGACGCACCTGGTCTTCCACGACAACTCGTGGGACGGCCGGGTGACGCTGTGGGAGGGCGAGGAGGGCGAGGGTTCCGGGCACGACCGACTGGGTCGCTGCGAGATCCGGATGGACGGGGGTCCGCTGCGCTACTGGGTGCTGGCGGGCACCCCGTCGCGCGTGCTGCACGGCTGGGCCGCGCTGAGCGGCGGGGCGGCGCTTCCGCCGGAGTGGGCGCTGGGACATCACCACGCGCGCTGGGGGTTCGGCAGTGAGCAGGAGGTACGGCGCGTGGTGGCCGGCTACCGGGAACGGGGGCTGCCGCTGTCGGCCGTGCATCTGGACATCGACCACTACCGGGGCCACCGCGTCTTCACCGTCGACCGCGAGCGCTTCCCCGATCTGCCGGGGCTGGCGGCCGAGTTGGAGGGGGAAGGGACCCGGTTGGTGTCCATCGTGGACCCGGCGGTCAAGGCGGAGCCGGGCCTCGCGGCGTACGACAGCGGCACGGAGCTGGACGCCTTCGTGCGCGACGCGGGCGGTCCGACGGTACGGGGCGAGGTGTGGGCGGGCGAGTCGGTGTATCCGGACTTCACCGATCCGCGGGTGCGCGCGTGGTGGGGCGGGCTGTACGCGGAGCGGCTGGCGCAGGGCTTCGCGGGGTTCTGGCTCGACATGAACGAGCCGGTGTCGTTCGCGGCGTTCGGCGACCGGTCCCTGCCGCGTTCGGCCCGGCACGCGCTGGAGGGCCGGGGCGGCGACCACCGTGAGGCGCACAACGTGTACGGGCTGGCCATGGCCCGGGCTTCGTACGAGGGGCTGTGCGCTCTGCGGCCCGGGGAGGATCCGTTCCTCTTCTCGCGCTCGGGCTGGGCGGGCATGCAGCGCTACGGCGGGACGTGGTCCGGTGACGTGGCGACCGGCTGGCCGGGCCTGCGGGCCTCCCTCGCGCTCGTGCTCGGGCTGGGGCTGTGCGGGGTGCCGTATTCGGGCCCGGACATCGGCGGCTTCACCGGCTCGCCGTCGCCCGAGCTGTTTCTGCGCTGGTTCCAACTGGGCGCCTATCTGCCGCTGTTCCGTACGCATTCGGCGATCTCGGCGGGGCGCCGGGAGCCGTGGGAGTTCGGGGCGGAGGTCCTGGAGCACGCGGGCACGGCGCTGCGGGAACGGATGCGGCTGCTGCCGTACTTCGTGACCCTGGCGCATCTGTCGCGGCGTACAGGCGCGCCGTACGTGCGGCCGGTGTGGTGGCGTTCGCCGGAGGACCGGGTGCTGCGGGACTGCGAGGACGCGTTCCTGCTGGGCGATTCGCTGCTGGTGGCGCCGGTGCTGGAGCAGGGGACGGACCGGCGGGCGGTGCGGCTGCCGCGCGGCCGGTGGTACGACACGGCGACGGGCCGGGCCTACGAGGGGCCGGGGCAGGTGCTGCTGGAGGCTCCTTTGCCGCGCATCCCGGTGCTGGCGCGGGCGGGTTCGGTGATTCCGGTGACGGCCGCGGACGGCGGGGTGGAGCTGGAGGTGTGGGCGCCGGCGCGGGGGCGTACGGGCGGCGGGGTGCTGATCGGGTACCGGGGCGGGGGTGTGGTGCGGTTCACCTCGCGGTGGCGGGACGGCGCGGTGACGGTGGATCAGGAGGGCGAGGGCGAAAGGGCGTCGTACCCGGTGCGGTTGCGCGGGTAGGGGCGCCCCTTCGCCCTCCGTGGCGTCAGCCGGATATGCGCGGTGCGCTGGCGAGGTGGGCGCCCACGCGCTGGACGAGGAGCGTCATCTCGTAGGCGACGAGCCCGATGTCGGATTCGGCGTCGGCGAGCACCGCCAGGGCGCTGCCATCGCCGGCGGCGGTGACGAAGAGGAACGCCTTGTCCAGCTCGACCACGGTCTGGCGCACCTGCCCGGCGGCGAAGCGCTGGCCTACGCCCTTGGCGAGGCTGTGGAAGCCGGAGGAGATCGCGGCCAGGTGCTCGGCGTCCTCGCGGCCGAGGTCCTTGGAGGTGCCCATGGTCAGGCCGTCGCCGGAGAGGACGAGGGCCTGGCGGATGGTGCCGACGCGCTCGACGAGGTCGTCGAGGAGCCAGTTCAGCTTGCCCGCGCCGGTCGGCTCGGCAGGCTCGGTGGCTGCCGGAGCGTGGGGTGTGGCGGTCATCGGCCGTCCCTTTCGGTTGTCGTTCGTGGTGCCGTCGTGCCGGGCCGGTCCCGCATGCGCCCGCGCTCCCACCCCCGTTGGAGGGAGGTCATGCGGGCCCGTACGTCGTCGGCGTCGCGCGGCGGTGGCGGGGCTGCGGATTCCGTGGGGGGTGGGGCGGGGCGCGGCCTGCGCGTCCGCCGGGGCAGCCCGCCGGGCGGTGCCGGTTCCCCGGCCTGGTGATGTTGTTCGCCGGAGGGTACGCGAGGTGTGCGAACGCTCCGCAGGCGGGGTCGTGGTTCGTCGTCCGGGGGGCCGGGGTCCGGGGGGCCGGGGTCCGTCTCGAACGGGCCGAGCGGCGGCTCGAGTTCGACGGGGCCGTGGAGCGGGAACAGCCGGGCACCGGTCCCCGCTTCGGATTCCGTCGTTCCGGGATCGTCCGGTGCGTCGGTGAACAGCGCGGAGGGGATGAGGACGACGGCGGTGGTGCCGCCGTACGGGGAGGGCTGGAGCGAGACCCGTACGCCCTGGCGCCGGGCGAGCCGGCCGACGACGAACAGGCCGAGGCGGCCGGTGTCGGAGAGCTCGAACTCGGCGGTGCGGGCGAGGCTGAGGTTGGCGTCGAGCAGGGCGTCGGGGGTCATGCCGTCGCCGCGGTCGTGGATCTCGAGGGTGAAGCCGTTGGGCACGCTCTCCCCCACGACCTGCACCGCGGTGTGCCGCGGCGAGAAGTCCGTGGCGTTCTGGAGGAGTTCGGCGAGCAGGTGGGTGAGGTCGCCCACGGCGGAACCGAGCACGGCCGACCGGGGCAGACGGCGCAGCTGGATGCGCTCGGACGCCTCGACCTCGTGGGCCGCGGCGCGTACGACGTCCATCAGCGCGACCGGCTGGTGCCACTGCCGGGAGGGGGAGCCGCCGGCGAGGACGACCAGGCCCTCGGCGTGGCGGCGCATACGGGTGGTGAGGTGGCTGAGGCGGACGAGGCCGACGCGGTCGCCGGGGTCCGTGGTGCGGCGTTCCATGGTCTCCATGAGGGTCAGCTGACGGTGCAGCAGGACCTGGTTGCGCCGGGCGAGTCCGACGAAGACGTCGGCGACGCCGCGGCGCAGGTCGGCCTGTTTGACGGCGGCTTCGACGGCGGCGCGCTGCAGGGTGTTGAGGGCCCGGCCGACCTGGCCCATCTCGTTGGGCGGGTAGTCGAGCAGGGGCGCCTCGGTCGCGACGTCGACCGGCTCGCCGGCGGCGAGCCGGCGCAGCACGCCGGGCAGCCGTACGCCCGAGGCCTCGTGGGCCTCGCGGCGCAGCGCGAGCAGTTCGCGGACCAGGCCGCGGCCGATGCGCCCGGACACGACGATCGAGGCGATCAGTGCGGCGAGGCCGAGGACGCCCGCGACGGCGGCCTTGACGAGCACCCAGATCGCGACGGGTTCGAACCGGTCCCGGTGGCGTGCGATGGCCTCGGCGTCCAGCCGGGCGAGGTCGTCGACGACGGTGCCGACGTCCGCCTGCCAGCGCCTGGGGTCGACGGCGCGGACGGCTGCCTGTCCCGTGTCGGACCCGATCACCGCCTCCTCGGCGGCGCGCAGCGAGCGGGCGCTGGTGCCGCGCCAGTAGTCGTCGAAGATCTTCTGGTCCTCGATGGGCAGGACGGTGATGTTGGTGCTGTAGAGGATCCTGCGTTCGGCGACGCGGTCGGCGAAGGCGCGCAGTTCGCGTGCGGTCATGGTGGAGGCGGCGTACGCGGCGGCGAGCAGGGCGTCCTCGCGGGCGACCGCTTCGTGGGCGCGGCACAGGCTCACCAGGGCGCGGCCCTGCTTGGCCAGGTCGGCGTCCTGGACGGAGCCGAGGGTGCCCAGGAACTCGTAGTAGGGGTCGATGAGTTCGTTGTAGGCCTGGTAGGCGGAGTCGCGGGTGATGGTGTTGTCGCGGACCTTGCGGCGCAGGGCCTCGAGGCCGTCGAAGCCTCTTTCCACTCTGCGGTACCACTTCTCGGCCGCGGGGCTCATGTCGCCGCGCACGTCGTCGTCGACGCCGGCCCGGAAGGCGGAGATCATCCTGTCGGTGGTGCGCTGCCGGGCGCGGAGGTCGTCCGGTGTGCGGGCGCGGGGGTCGGCGAGGCGGACGAGGGCGTCGCGGCGCTCGTTCTGCAGGGCCCGCACCATGTCCTGGGCGGGGGTGCCGGCCTTGCGCACGACCTCGGCGGCGGCGAGGAGTTCGGTGGCCTCCATGCCGGTGATCACGGTGGAGAAGGCCCATAGGGCTGTCAGGGACAACAGGGGCACCAGGAGTAACGCCACGATCTTCCGGCGGATCGTCTTTCCCCGAAAGGACATGTCCTCCCCCACGTCCCCCCGCGGTACGGGGGTGGTGTCCCGACACTGATGCGGCGTGAGCCTACTACTGCCGCAGGACACGCCCGAAGGGGTGTGCGAGCGGCGGTTCTCTCCCAAAGCGGCTCAACTGTCGTGGGTGCCCGGTACGGCTGTCGTAGTGTCGGGTTATTTTGGGAGGCGTTCCGGGAAAGTCCCCGTCGGGCAGCCACTGGGGGAGGTGAGCCGCCGTGCAGCGGTCGCGAGGTCATGTGCCGCAGGCGCGCAGGCCGTTGTGGGTCGAGGAGCCGGTGCACCGGCCGCGCATGCCCGACCCGGTCCGCAGGGCCGCGGTGCGCGCCGTCGTCATCGTCGCGGTGACCCTGGTGCAGGCGATGATCGCCCTGCTGCTCACCCTCGTCTCGTCCTGGTACGCCTTCCCGGTGGTGCTGTCCACGGTGGCGAGCACGGTGGCGGCGACCTGGGGTGTGCTCGATGTGTGGGTGACCCGGCAGGTGTGGCGCCAGCGGCACGGTGTGTTCTCCGTGCCGAGCAGTTCGGCACGCGAGATACGCAGGGTCCGCAGGCCGCGCTATCCGTGAGCGCGGCCCGCGGTGGCCCGCTATGCGGAAGCGATTTCCTCCGGGCGGCGGAACATCCGGGTCGCCGTGATCTCCCCGTGCACCGGCTCCGCCTCCGGGTCCTGCTGCGGCAGGCCGGGGCGCAGGTGTTCCTCGACGCTGATGTACTTCAGGCCCGCGCGCAGGTCGGCGTCGTTGCGCAGCCTGATCACCAGCGGGAATTCGGCCAGGGCCGTGGTATCGAACAGGCCGGTGGTGTAGAGCAGTTGCACGCCGAGGGCGTCGGCCACGGCCCGCTGGAGCTCCAGGAGATAGGTGGCGTTGGCACGGCCGATGGGGTTGTCCAGGAACAGCGTGCCCGCGTGCCGCTGCTTGTCGCGGCCCCGGTCGTTGCTGCGCAGTGCCGCCATCGTGCAGTACAGGGCGATGGCGGCGGTCAGCAGCTGGCCGCCGGAGAACACGTCGCCCATCTGCCCCACCGGTACCCGCTCGGCGCGCAGCACCGCGTCGGGCTTGAGGATCTCGACGGCCACGCCGCGCGGCAGCAGTGCGGCCCGTACACCGCGCAGCAGCAGTGACATGCCGTCACGGCGGAGGTCGGAGTTCTTCTTGACGGCCGAGCGGGTCGCCTCGTCGATGACCTCGCCGAGCCGCTCGGTGAGGCTCGTCTGGTCCGGGTCCTCGAAGCGGATGCGCAGGAACTCCTGGCCCGACCACTCCCCCAGGCCCTCGGGCAGCCGGGAGAGCCGCTGGGCCGAACGCAGCGTGGCCAGCGAGGACTCGACCATGCCGCGCAGCCGGTCGACGATGCTGTCGCGGTTGCGCTCCAGTTGCTCCAGCTCGTCCGTCAGGACGCGCAGGCGGGGCGCGAAGGCGTCCGCCCACGCGGCGGCGTGCTCGGGCAGGGCGGCGGCGGGCAGTTCGCGGATCTGCTGCCGCGCCGGGGTGCGCACCTGCTCGTAGCGGGTGGAGTTGGCGTGCCGGACGAGCACGTCGCTCGCCTCGCGGACCGCGGACTCGGCCGCCGACAGGTCGCCCGCGCAGCCGCGCAGCGAGCGGCGGGCCTCGGCGGCGGCCTGGCGGGCCTCCTCCAGCGTCCCGGCGTAGGGCTCGGGCTCCTCCGTCTCCTCGGGGGAGTTGTCCCGCAGCAGGTCGCGCAGGAGGGCGGCGGTGTCGTCGAACCCGGTGGCCGCGTCCTCGGCGGCGCGGTGGGAGCGCAGCAGGTCGGCGTGCGCGGTGCGGGCGCCCTCCAGCGCATCCGTACGGGCGGCGAGTCCGGCGGTCGCGGTGCGCAGCAGCTCCTTGGCCTGGTCGGCGTCGGCGGGGGTCAGCTCCGCCGGGAGCTCGGTGTGGGCGTCGCCGTCGGCCGGAGCGAGCCGCTCGGCCTCGCCGCGCAGCCGGCCCAGCTGCTCGCTGGCGGCGGAGGCGCGGCTCTCCAGCATCTGGACGAGGGCCTCGGCGCGGGCCGCCGCGGCCTGGCGGGACGGGCCGTCGGCGCCGTCGGGGCTCTCGAGGAGCTGGGCGGCGCGGGTGCGCACCTTGTTGGTGAGCCGGTCGAGCTCGGCGCGGGCGGCGCTCTCTGCGCTCTCGGCACGGGCCTGTTCGGCGCGCAGGTCGGCGCCGACGCCGACCTTCTCGTAGACCTGCGAGGCGGCGCGGTACGCCTCGCGCAGGGCGGGCAGCGAGGCGGTGGGCTCCTGGCCGGTCCCGGTGAGGTCGTCGGGGGCGCCCGCGATCTCCGCGCGCTCCGCGCGCAGGGCGCGCGCCGTGCGGTGGGCGTCATCGGCGGCGCGCTGGACGGCGCGGCGGTCCTCGTCGGCGGCGCGCGCCCGGTCCACGCAGACGGCCGCCCGCTCCTCCGACTCGGCGGCTTCCTCGGTGAGTTCGCGCAGGCGCGACTGCCAGGAGGTGCGCTCGCGCAGCCGGTGGGCCAGGCCCGCCAGCGCGTCGGCGACCCGGCTGGCCCGCTGGGCGGCCTCCTGGCGCTCGTCGCGCAGCAGGGCGGTCTCGGCGGCGGTCTCCTCGGCCTCGGCGCGGGCCATCCGGGCCTCGGTCAGCGTCTCCTGCGCGGCGTCCGCGACGGTGCGTGACCGCTCGGCCACCTCGGCCAGTTCGGCGAGCCGGCCGGGCGGGCAGCCGTCGCGCCACGAGGCGAGCCGGGCGGCGAGCGTACGGTCGCCGGCCAGCCGGGCCGCCATGGCGCGGATCTCCTCGTCGCGCGCCGCGGCGCGCTCGCGCAGGGCGCCGCGCTCCTCGTCGGCGGCGCGCTCGTCGTGCATGGCCGGGTTCGGCGGCACGAGGAACACCTGGGAGGCGTCGCTGTCCTGCGCCCCTGCCCGCGGCGCCGGGGCGAGCAGCGCGGCGGCGGTGCCGACGGCCACGGCCGAACGCGGCAGCAGCGACGCGGCGCCCAGCACCTCGCGGGCCCGGGTGTGGGCGTCGGGGTCGGTGATGACGACGCCGTCGACGAGCTCGGGGCGGGCCGCGAGGACGGTGGCGTGGTCGGCGGGGTCGACGGCCTGGGCAAGGTAGCGCCAGCCGGGCAGGGCCGGGATGCCGTGCTCGCCCAGGTACTCGACGGCGGCCAGCACATCGGGGCTGGGCGGCAGCAGGCCGCCGTCGCCGAGCGCGCCCAGGATGCGGGAGTCGTCGGCGGCAGCGGTCCGCAGCTCGAACAACTGCCGCTCGGTCGCGGCGACGGTGTCGTCGAGCAGCTCGCGCAGCGCGGCCGCGCTGCGGTCCAGCTCCTCGGCGGTCAGCGGGCCGCCGGCGGACGCCGGGCGCTGCGCCGGCACCTGGCCCGCGGCTCCCGGCTGCGGAAGCCCGAGCAGTTCTGCGAGGCGCGGTTCGGCGCCGAGGAACTCGGCTGCCCGCCGCTCCGCCTCGTACGCCGACCCGGCCGCCGTGGCCGCGTCGGCGGCACGGGCGGCGGCCAGCTCCGCACGGCTCTCGACGGCGGCGGCCTCCTTGGCCCGGTCGGCCGCCTGCCGCGCGGCCTCGCGGGCGGTCTCGTACGCGGCCACCGCCGGCTTCTCCGCGTCGCTGGCGGCGAGCGCGGCACGGGCGGGGTCGCTGTCGGGGGCGGTGTCGTCGAGCCATCCGGCGCGGACCGCGTCGGCGGTCTCCTGCTCGACCTCGGCGAGGCGCTGGCGCAGATGTCCGGCCTCGCTGCGGGCGCGCTGTGCCTCGGTGGCGGCGGCGGTGGCGTCGCGGTGGGCGGCCTCGCCCGCCTCCTGGAGGACGGCGGAGCGCGCCTCCTGCTCCTCGGCGAGCCGCTCGCCCCCGGCGGCGGCGGTGTTGAGGGCGTGCACCAGCTCCGCGGCGGCCCGGGTCCGGGCGGCCAGGGCGGGGGCCGCGTCGCGCTCGGCCTCGTGGATGGCCGCGGCCACACGGGCGGAACGGTCCTCGGCGGCCCGGTGGCGCAGTACGGTCTCGGCGGCCTGCCACGCGGAGTGCAGGGTACGGGCGTCGTTGAGCTCGCGGCGCTGGGCGGCGGCGGCCTTCTCGGCGGCGGCCAGCGCCAACGAGGCGTGCCGGTAGGCGATTTCGGCGGAGATCAGCGAGCTGCGCCCGCGCTCCGTCTCGGCGTCGGTGACGCGGTGCGCGGCGGCGGCGACCTCTCCGGCCAGCTCGGCGGCGCGCCCGCGCTCCTCGGCGCCGCGCCGGGAGAGCCGGCGCGCGAGCGTACGGACGCGGCGCTCGGCACCGGCGTGCACGCCGCGGGCCGCGTCCCGCCGGGTGCCCGCCTCGGCGATGCGGGAGAGCAGGTCGAGCGAACCGGCGGTGAAGTCCCGCTCGGCGGTCAGCTCCGCCCTGCGGCCCAGCTTGTGCGCGAAGCCGTGCACGAGGTCGGCGAGGCCGTCGGTGTCCCGGGTGTCGGTGACCGCGCGCAGCAGCAGGTCGGTGAAGTCGGAGTCGTTCTTGACGGCGAAGAGGCCGGCCGCCTCACCCTCGTCGGCGTTCATCTCCCGCTGGTAGCGGAAGAGTTCGGGGTCGAGGCCGAGCTCGCCGAGGTGCTCGTTCCAGCGCTCGTGGATCTCCTCCCACACCACGTCCAGGTGCGGATAGGCCTTGCCGGCCTCGGTGAGGGCGTCGCGGAAACCTTTCATGGTGCGGCGACGGCCGCGGGCGCCGGAGCTGCCGTCGGCCGGACCGTCGGCGGGGCCGCGCATGGCGGTCGACTCGGAGACGGGCAGGGAGTCGAGGCTGAGCCCGGGCCCGGGGCGGAAGGAGTACCAGGCCTCGGCGAACTTCCGCGGGTCGTTGGAGACCTGGCGGCCGCGCCACTCGCTGACCTTGCCGACCACGATGCTCTCGCCGGTGAGGACGTGCTGCCACTCGAGGGCGACGTGCCCGCAGTCGTCGGCGAGGAGGAACTTGCGCAGCACGCCGGAGCTGGCGCCGCCCAGGGTGTTGCGGTGGCCCGGCAGCATCACCGAGAAGATCAGCTTCAGGAGGACGGACTTGCCGCCGCCGTTCTCCAGGAAGAGGACACCCGCGGGGGCGGGGCGGCGCGGCGGTCCGACGGGCTCCTCCGCGAAGAACTCCGCCTGCTGGGGCGCCGGGGACGGCACCGGCGCGCCGACACCCCGCAGGTCCAGCACGGTGTCGGCGTAGCGCGCACCGGCGGGCCCGATGGAGTAGAGGCGGACCCGGGACAGCTCGTACATGGCGGCGGACTCTCGTTTGTCGCAGAAGCAGGGCGAGTTGGTGATCGGGGATCAGGAGTGGAACGGCAGACCGGCGTCGGCGGCCAGGGCGAGGTCGTCGGTGTCGTCCGGCGGCAGCAGGGTCGCGCTGCCGTCGCCGACCGGCACGACACCCAGCTCGAGCAACTCGGTCATGGCGGCATTGCCGGCCATGTCGCGTACCTGGAGCTGATAGCGGGGCGTGGTGCGGTAGGTGCCGCCGGCGTCGTCGCCGGTGCGCTGGAGGAAGCCGGAGTCGACGAGGAAGGCGACGGCCTTGCCGATGATGCCGGTGGTCGAACCGGCCAGCCGGCGGGCGTCTTTGGTGGCGCCCGTCGCGCTGCGCCGCGCGTAGACCCGCCAGGCGGCCTCGAGGCCGGGGGTGTCGCTGGTGGGGTCGGTGTTCTCCCCCTGCTCGGCGGCCTGCTCCTCGAGCCTGCGGCAGGCCTGCCGGACGAAGGCGTCGACGCCGTTGACGGTGACGCGGCCGATGTAGCCGTCGTCGGCGAGGTCCTCGGGGCGCGGGAAGGCCATGGCGGCGACCGCGAGATGGGCGAGGCCGTGCAGGAAGCGGTCGCCCGCGTCGGAGGTGGCCCGGCGGGCGTAGTCGCCCATGCGGACGGCGAAGACCGAGTCGTCCGCGGCGGTGACGGCCATGCCGGCGCGGGTGGAGACCTCGAGCACGACGAGGCCGAGTCCGGCGGCGACGGCGTCCGCGAGACGCGCGAAGGCGGGGTCGTCGCGGTGGCGGCGCAGCAGTTCGGCGTATTCGGCATCGCGGGCGGGGACGAGTTTCGGCTGAAGGCCGAAGGAGACGAGGCGGGCCGCGTCGGCGGCGTCGGCGGGTGTGACGTTGCCGCTGCCGCTCGGGGGGCTCGGTTCCGGGTTGGGTGCGCCCTGTTCGTCGTCGATGTCGACGTCGTGGTCAATCACGGTTGCTGCTCCAGTGCTTGCTGCGGTGGGGAGTTGTGCCCCTGCCCCGCCCTTTCACCGTTTCTTCCGGGGGCTCCGCCCCCGGACCCCCGGTCCTCAAAGGCCGGACGGGCTGGATTGCGGTCCGCCGCCATGCCTGCCGCGTCCAGGAGGGCCTTGCCGACGATGAGGTCGGCGCCGCCGAACTCGGGGTCGTCGAGTTCCGTGCCGTCGTCGACCGCGAACAGCAGTGCCTGCTCGCCCTGGCGGTAGGCGGTGCCGACCGACGGGCTCGCGGCGTGCACGGCGAGCAGGGCGACGAGGTACGGGAGGTCCGGGTCACGGCGGCGGGCGTCGGCCAGGAGGCCGGACAGGCGGCGCGGCGCGTCGGCCGGGAGGTCGAGCAACTCCATGGCGCTCGCGAGCTGTTCCTCGCTGAAGCGGCTGTCGTCCGGGGTGGCGATCAGGTCCGGCTCGGGCATCTCGGCACCCAGGTGCTCCCGCTCCGCGGGCGGGGTGAGCAGCATGTCGACGAGGTCGCCGACGCGTACGGAGGCCGGGGTGCGCAGGCCCGTGCCGCGGGCGAAGAAGGCGTCGGTGACCCGTCCGGCGTGCTCGAGCGGGAGCGGGAGGACGGGCGCGAGGAGCTGCCCGTACAGGTCCAGGCCCGCGCGGGCGGCGGGGGGTGCGAAGGCCTGGCGGTCCTGTTCCGCGCGGAACAGCGGGCCGGCCTGGAGCAGCCGGGACTGGAGCTGGGTGTGCCTGCGGATGCAGTCCTTGACGATGTCGACGAGCTCGGCGGCGCGCCGCTTGTGCTCGGCGCCCTCCGCTTCGTCGCGCGCCTTGCGGATGTTGGTGAGGATCGCGTTCTCGTGGCGGTAGCGGTCGGCGACGTGCTCGAGCGCCTCGGCGATCATGTCGGGCACGGTGCGCAGCCAGTCCACGGCGCGGACGTTGCGGCGGGTGGCGTCGAGGGTCTTGCGGAGGGTCTCCGCGTACTGCACGGTGCGGTAGCGGGCCTGTTCGGCGGCGAGCTGGGCGTCGGCGAGACGGCCGCGGCTGATGAGGACCTCGAGCTTGACCTCGGCGGCGATCTGGGCGCTGGTGACGTCCGTGTCGAGGGCGCCGACGAGAACGTTGACAGCCTCGTCGGTGGTGCGCAGGAAGACCGTGCCGCCCGGGCCGGGCACCTCCTCGACCAGCTTGAAGTCGTAGTCGCGGCGGACGTAGACGCCGTCCGGGCCGAAGGTGCCGTAGACCGCGCGGAAGCCCCGGTCGACGCTGCCGACGTTGATGAGGTTCTCCAGCACCCAGCGGGCGACGCGCTCGTGCTCGGTCGCGGGCCGCCCGGGTGCCTGGGCGGCGACGCGGGGCAGCAGTCTCGTCACTATCTGTTCATGGTCGGCGCCGGTGTCGAAGTCCATGTTGAGCGTGACGAGGTCGATGGCGGCCAGCGCCACCTCGGCCATGGCGTAGATGCCGTACTCACCAGCGAGGTTGGCCTTGCGCGCGTCCAGGTCGTGCAGCGGCGCCGTGCAGGCGAGCGCGCGAAGCCTGCGGGCCAGGCCCTCGTCGGCGGCCGGGCCCGGGGCAGGCCGCGCGGGCCCGTTGAGCTGGGGCGGAACCACCGCCGGGGCTGGAGAAGTCACGTCGCACAGAGTAGGCGGTCGCACTGACAACGGACGAAACGGCACGGTCGTCCGGGTGCCCACGACCCGGTCAAGAGATGAATTGGGCGATACATCCACACAAGGCAGCGGACATTCGCCGGCCGCGCGCGGCGAGAAGAAGCGGCGGGAAGAACGCGACGATCGTGAAGTCCCTGAGGGTCAGCGTGCGGTCGGTGCAGCAGTAGCGGCGGGCCTGGCGGGAGGAGGGGCCCCGCGCTCCGACCATCCGGGAGCGGGCGTCCTTGCCCAGGCTCGGGGAAGCCCAGTTCCTGGCGGCTGGAACGAGACCTGCGTGAGGGGGTAGACGCCCACGGCTGGCCCGACGCGCAGTGGACCCTCGAGCGTGTCCAGGTCCTGATCCGCCGGCGCTTGCGCATGACCTACACCATCCAGGGCGTGCGCAAGCTGCTGCTGTGCAACGGATGGTCGCACGGTCCCCGGCCCGGGGGTGGGAGAAGCGGTTTCACGCTCCGTTGAAACTCATGTGACATGACCAGTTCAGCATTGACGGGACGAACCGCGGATCATTACCGTCCCATTGCCGAACTCGGCGCACACTCCCGCGGGTTGCACGAACCGGGACCTTCACACAGAGGACTTCAGGCCCCTGGGCGTCGGACCGCGCCGCGATACCCGCCCGTGTGCGCTGCGCCGCCTGGGCGGCTCAGCCGGACAGCCAGGTCGACATCCTGCGGATCGGCATGGAGGACACCGTTTCTAGGGACTGAGCGGGAGTGAGTGCTGTTGCCAGTACTCATGCTCAGCCGAACGCCCCGAACGGTGTTGGGCGTTCTGGTCCACCGCGTTCGCTCCGCATTCGGCGCGCACGGATCGTGTCCGTGGTCCAGGGATGCGGGGGCGGTTTCCCTCACGCCCTCGGGTGCCCGATGGGGCCTGGGCGGTCCGATGCCCCGCACGATCGCTCTGGTCGTGCGGGGGCGGTGCCGTCCGTCGCCGGATCGGGTGCCCGAGGGCGCGCCTGCCGATCGCGATGCTCGCGGCATCGTGACGGGTCATGCTTCGTTTGGTGCTGGTAAGGGGCTTCTGCCAGTGCTGGGCGCCCCACTTGGAGGTGTAAGCCGGGTCCACGGCCACGATCGCGAGGTCGTGTTCGGCGGCCATGGAGACGAGGCGGGCCTTGAGCTTGCCGGTGGGCATGGCGGAGATCAGCTGCCGGAACTGCTTGCGGCGCCCGTGCTTCTCGCGGGTTTTCTCCGCTTGGAAGTCGAGGTTCTCGATGCCGATCGCAGCCACGCCGAGGCGCTTGGCCCAGTGCAGCAGACGGGTGATCGCGTGCCGGACCTGAGCGTCACAGTGATCGGCGGTGCCGGTCAGGCCGAAGAAGAAGCGGTGCGGGTTGCCGACGGGGTTGCTGTGCCGGTCGAGTTCGTAGGCGGCGAAGTGATCGGCGTTGGTGTCCACGCCGATCATGCCGTGGGCGCGGGCCGCGTCCAGCGGGAGCGTCTTGACAACGGAGCGCTGCCAGGATGCGGTGAGGTACCAGCGGTCGCGGGCCACGTCGTAGTGGATGCGGTATGCGACGGCACGGTCGGCGGTGACACGATCGGCCCACTCGCTGCCCCGGTGCTTGAACTGCACGCGGCCGGTGAGCGTGTACCGGCCGTTCCTGGTGTTCGCGTACTCAGCGAGCAGGACGGGCAGTTTGATGCTGATCTCGCCGTCGGGCGTGACGCGGATGGTCTCGTTGCCGAACCTTTTGCCGGACTCGCCGTCCGCGGCGAGGAACCGGCGCCCGGCCTCCCACCGCTGCCGCCAGGCAGCCTCACTCATCCCGGCGGCGTCGAGGTTGTGCCGGGTGTTCAGCAGACGCTTCCCTCCGCGTACGACATGCACGCGCCCGGCCTCACGGTCCGCCTGCACCCGCTCCAGCCGACCGCAAAGGACCTGCAGGCGACGGGACTTGGCGAACCACTCCTGCTTGCTGCGGTAGCCACCCGGCGCCCGCTTGGTGCCTTTCTTTCCGACCGGCTGGGACAGCCGGTGCCTCAGCGTGCGCACACCCGCTTGAAGAGACTGAATGTGCGCGAGCTGGCAGCGGCGGGCCAGCGCCCACTGATCGTGCGTGGCCTTCGTGATCGACCCTGCCCAGCGGGAGGACGACTCACTGGTCAACTCCCGCTTGCGGGCGGCCCACGTGTCGGTGGAGTGCTCCAGACCGTCCCGGCAGCGTGCGGCCAGGTCACGGGAAGCCAGCCTCCCCAAGTGCTCGCCCACCAGCCGCAGCACCTCCTCGTCTTGAGCGGACAGGTGCCGCAGCCGGTCACGGATCGCGACACCAGTCGGGCCAGGGGCGACGAACGGCGCCTCGACGGGGCGCAGACGCTTCCTCTCATCCATCGGCGGCCGCCGCCCGAAGGGCCTTTTCCGCCCGGTTGCGTGCCGAACGGCGACCGTACAGGCGGGCGCAGAACAACGTCAGCACCTCCACCATGTCACGCACCAGGCCGTCCGCAGCCTCACCAGCGTCCAGCACGATCAGACGCCGCCCGGACGCAGACAACGCGGCCTCAACCAGTTCCGTGTTCACCCACCCCAGCCGGTCCTTGCGCTCAACTGCGATCATGGTCACCTGCGGGTCGGCCAGCAGACGCCGCGCCCTGGCACACGAGCCGTTCACGCCCGAGGCGATCTCCGCCTCGCAGCGCACCACCCGGTGCCCCGACTGCGCGGCCCACTGCACCAGCAGCGCCATCTGCCGCTCCAGATCCTTCTTCTGGTCGCGTGAGCAGACCTGTGCGTACAGGCCCACGCCCCCAGTCGACTGCGGAGCCGCGTTGGCCTCCACATTCACCAGGATCGTGCGCGGACCCACACGCTCCGCGGGCACCGGCAAGGTCCCCTCACGGAACCACCGCCGCGCCGTCTGCGGAGCACACCCTGAGCCCTCGCCCACTCGGTCAGATTCACGCCGACGACCATACGGACCACTCACTCATGAGTGGTCATGATCGCCCATACACCACTAGAAAGAGTGCAGTTCAACACCCTACGCCGTCGACGCGGAGGGCCGGGTACACCTCGCCGACGATGTCCGGCTGCTGGACCTGGCACGGGAGGAACTGGAGCTGAGCGGCGCCGGCGTGGAGCTCGACCACAACGCGGCCTCCGAACGGATGGGGCTCCGGCAGGTCCGCGACTAGTTCCTGTCCGCCCAGCGCAGGCTCCCGCTGGGTGATCCTGGGCATCGCGACCCTCGCGACATCGGGGCCGTCGGCGCCTTCCTTTAGCGCGACCGGCTGACCGGACCGCCCCAACTCGCCGTACTCCGGAAGGCCTTGCGCCGGGCCGAGGTTTTGTTCAACAATCCTCGGACCGGCGCTCTGCCGCGTTCCCCTCCTGGAGACGCCATGGCCCGATCCACCGCGCAGCGCATCGCCGCGGTACTCCGCGACCGCATCGAGAGCGGCGGCCTGCCGCCCGGCACCCGGCTGCCCGAAGAGGCGCTCGGCAGCGAGCTCGACGTCTCGCGCAACACGCTGCGCGAGGCCTTCCGCCTCCTCGTCCACGACGGCCTGGTCGAACACCGGCTCAACCGCGGGGTCTTCGTCCGCGTCCTGGGGCCGGACGACGTCGCGGACATCTACCGCATACGGGGCGCCCTGGAGACCGCGGGCGTACGGGCCGCGGCCGGTGCCCCGGCTCCGCTGCTGGAGGCGGTCACGGCGGCCGTGTCCGAGGCGGAGTGGGCGGCCGACGACGGCGACTGGCGGGAGGTCGCCTCGGCGGACCTGCGCTTCCACCGCGCCCTCGCCGCTCTCGCCCGGAGCCCGCGCATCGACGCGGCCATGGACCGGCTGCTGGCCGAACTGCGCCTGGCCTTCCATACGATGCCCTCGCCGCGCCGCTTCCACGAACCGTTCCTGATCCGCAACCGCGCGCTCGAGCAGTTGCTGGCGAACGGCAGGCACGACCGCGCCGAAGCGGAACTCACCGCCTGTCTGAACGTTGCTCAGAGACTCATCACCGACGCGATGGCAGCCCACAGTTGACCTCCGCTGTCCCGCGTAAGCACGAACCCTACGGCCGCCCGTACCCTCCGCCGCCCGGAGTCCGTATGACCAGCACGTCCCCCACACCCACCTCCGCGACGTCGCAGCCGTCCAGCGCTACCACGCAACCGTCCGCGCGCTCCACCGTGTTGACGCCCAGCGCCCCGGGTTCACCGCCCGCCATCCCGTACGGAGGCACCCGGCGGTGGCCGGTGAGGAGGGCGACCGTCATGGGTTCCAGGAAGCGGATGCGGCGGACGACGCCGCAGCCTCCGTGCCACCGGCCGCGCCCGCCGCTGCCGTGCCGTACGGCGAAGCTCTCGACGCGCACCGGGCAGCGCCACTCGAGCACTTCGGGGTCGGTCAGCCGGGAGTTGGTCATGTGGGTCTGCACCGCGTCCGTCCCGTCGAAGCCGTCGCCCGCGCCGGAGCCGCTCGCCACGGTCTCGTAGTACTGCACGCGGTCGTTGCCGAAGGTGACGTTGTTCATCGTCCCGGAGCCCTCGGCCTGGACGCCGAGTGCCGCGTAGAGCGCGCCCGTGACGGCCTGCGAGGTCTCGACGTTGCCCGCGACGGTGGCGGCCGGGTGGACGGGGGCGAGCATGGACCCTTCGGGGATGCGCACCTCGAGGGGCTTGAGACAACCGCTGTTGAGCGGGATGTCCTCGGCGACGAGCGTACGGAAGACGTACAGCACCGCCGCCATGACCACGGAGCTGGGCGCGTTCGTGTTGTCCTCGCGCTGGGGCGACGTACCGGCGAAGTCGATGACGGCCCCGCGGGTGCCGTGGTCGACGGTGACGGCGACCTCGATGACCGCGCCGCTGTCCGTCTCGTAGCGGTACGAGCCGTCGCGGAGCCCGGCGACGATGCGGCGCACGGATTCCTCCGCGTTGTCCTGCACGTGCCGCATGTACGCCTGCACGACATCGAGGCCGAACTCGCCGGTCATGCGCCGCAGTTCACGGATCCCCTTCTCGTTGGCGGCGATCTGGGCGCGCAGGTCGGCGAGATTGGTGCCGGGGGCGCGGGAGGGGTGGGGGCCGGTGGTCAGCAGCTCGTACGTCTCCTGCTCGCGCAGTCTGCCGTCGCGCACCAGGAGCCAGTTGTCGAAGAGGACGCCCTCCTCGTGGATCGTGCGGCTGAAGGCGGGCATGGAGCCGGGGGTGATCCCGCCGATCTCGGCGTGGTGGCCGCGCGAGGCGACCAGGAAGAGCAGTTGCTCGCCCCGCTCGTCGAAGACGGGGGTGACGACGGTGATGTCGGGGAGGTGGGTTCCGCCGTGGTAGGGGTCGTTGATGGCGTACGCGTCGCCGGGGCGCATCGTTCCGGCGTTGCGCCGCAGCACTTCCTTGATGGACTCCCCCATCGAGCCCAGGTGCACGGGAATGTGCGGGGCGTTGGCGATGAGGTTGCCGTCCGCGTCGAAGAGGGCGCAGGAGAAGTCGAGCCGCTCCTTGATGTTGACGGAGTGCGCGGTGTTCTCCAGGCGCAGGCCCATCTGTTCGGCGATCGCCATGAAGAGGCTGTTGAAGACCTCGAGCATCACCGGGTCGACGCCGGTGCCGACGGCGGAGGTACGGGGGCGCGGGCGGACGCGGGTGAGCACGAGGTGTCCGCGCGGGCCCACGGTGAGCTGCCAGCCGGGGTCGACGACGGCGGTGGCATCGGCCTCGGCGACGATCGCGGGCCCGGTGACGACGTCCTGCGGGCGCAGATCGGTGCGCTCGTACAGCGGGGTGTCCCGCCACTCCCCCGCACTGAACATCCGTACAGTCTCGGCGGGTTGGGGCTCGCCCTGCCGTGGCGGGGGCGGCGGGCCGGCGGGGCGCGGCTCGCCCGCGGAGCCGGTGGCCTCGACGGACACCGCCTCGGCGACCAGCGGCTTGTCCATGGTGAAGGCGTAGCGGGCGCGGTGGATCCGGGCGAACTCCCCGGCCATCGCGGCGGCGCCGGCGAGGGGCACGGGGATGGCGGCGTCGGTTCCGGCGTAGCGCAGGTGCACCCGGGCGGTGGTGGTGACGGTCTCCTCGGGGATGCCGTCCGCGAGGAGTTCCTCGCGGGTGCGGTCCGCGAGGCGTGCGCATTCCTCGCGGATGCGGGTGACGGACCGCTCGTCCAGCTCGGCCTCGACGGCCTGTTCGCGCATGGCGGTGGCGTCGGCGACCCCGATGCCGTACGCGGACAGCACGCCGGCGAGCGGGGGCACGAGCACGGTGGTGATGCCGAGGGCGTCGGCGACCGCGCAGGCGTGCTGGCCGCCGGCTCCGCCGAAGCTGGTGAGCGCGTAGCGGGTGACGTCGTGGCCGCGCTGCACGGAGACCTTGCGGACGGCGTTGGCCATGTTGAGGACGGCGATGCCGAGGAAGCCGGCCGCGACCTCCTCGGGGCCGCGCTTGTCGCCCGCGGCGGCGGTCTCCTCGGCGAGTCGCGCGAACCGTTCGCGGACGGTGCGTACGTCGAGGGGCTGGTTCCCGTCCGGCCCGAAGACGGCGGGGAAGTGGTCCGGCTGCACCCGGCCGAGCATCACGTTCGCGTCGGTGACGGTCAGCGGTCCGCCGCGCCGGTAGCAGGCGGGGCCGGGCACGGCACCGGCCGAGTCGGGGCCGACGCGGTAGCGGCGCCCGTCGAAGTGCAGGACGGATCCGCCGCCCGCCGCCACGGTGTGGATGTCCGTCATCGGGGCGCGCATCCGCACACCGGCGACCTCGGTGCCGAAGACCCGCTCGAACTCCCCGGCGTAGTGCGACACATCGGTGGAGGTGCCGCCCATGTCGAAGCCGATGACACGCTCGTGCCCGGCCTCGGCGGAGGACCGCGCCATGCCGACGACGCCGCCGGCCGGGCCCGACAGCACGGCGTCCTTCCCCCGGAAGTGCGCCGCTTCCCGCAGCCCTCCGTTGGACTGCATGAACATCAGCCGCACGCCCCGGAGTTCGCGGGCGACCTCGTCGACGTAGCGGCGCAGGATCGGCGAGAGGTAGGCGTCCACGACGGTGGTGTCGCCACGGGGCACGAGCTTCATCAGCGGGCTCACCTCGTGGGAGCAGCTGACCTGGGTGAAGCCGAGGTCGCGGGCGAGCCGGGCGACGGCCTGCTCGTGCGCGGGGTGGCGGTATCCGTGCAGGAAGACGATCGCGGCGCTGCGGAAGCCGTCGCGGCGGGCCGCCGCGAGCGCCCCGGCCGCGGCGGTCAGGTCCGGGGCCCGTACGACTTCGCCGTGGGCGTCGGTGCGTTCGGGGACCTCGACGACCCGGCCGTAGAGCGCCTCGGGCAGCACGATGTGACGGTCGAAGAGGCGGGGGCGGTTCTGGTAGGCGATGCGCAGGGCGTCGCGGAACCCCTCGGTGACCACGAGGACCGTGGGCTCGCCGGTGCGCTCGAGGAGGGCATTGGTGGCGACGGTCGTCCCCATCTTGACGACGGCGATCCGTTCGGCGGGGAGGGGATCGCCGTCGGCGAGACCGAGGGCGAGCCGGATTCCGGCGACGGCCGCGTCGCGGCGGCGGCCGGGGTCGTGCGAGAGCAGCTTGTGGGTGACGAGCCGTCCGTCCGGCCGTTTGCCCACCACGTCGGTGAACGTGCCGCCGCGGTCCACCCAGAACTCCCAGCGTCCCGTCATGCCGCCATTGTCGCCTCGCGCGGCGCTGCCTGTAGGTTGAACGGGCACGTCGATCAAAAACGGGGGGAACCGTGCCCGCTGCCCAGCCTCGCATCCTGTATGTCACCGACCTCGCCTACCAGGCGCGGGGGCGCCGGTACTGCGACGAGGACATCTTCCTGTCGTCCCGGCTCCGCGAGGAGTTCGACATCGCCCTGTGCCATCCGCTGGACGCGGTCGCGCTGATGGACTCCTTCGACGCGGTCGTGGTCCGCAACAGCGGTCCGGTGCTGGGGTATCAGGCCGCGTACGACGCCTTCCGCGAGCGGGCGGCCGAGCGCGGCACGCGCGTCTACAACCAGCTGTCCGGCAAGGCCGACATGCGGGGCAAGCAGTACCTCCTCGACCTGACCGCCGCGGGGTACCCGGTCATCCCGACCGTCGACCGCGCCGAGGACACGGACCGCCTGCCCGAGGCCGACGAGTACGTGGTCAAGCCCAGGCTCGGAGCGGACTCCATAGGCCTGGAGTTCGTGAAGCGTGACCGGCTGGCGGACCTGGAGTACGGCGGCATCCTCGTCCAGCCGCGCATCCGCTTCCGCTACGAGGTCTCGTTCTACTTCATCGACCAGGACTTCCAGTACGCACTCCACGCGCCCCGCCCCGACCGGCGGTGGGAGCTGGAGACGTACGAACCCACCGCGGACGACCTGGCCTTCGCCCAGCGCTTCGTCGACTGGAACGGCATCGGGCACGGCATCCAGCGCGTGGACGCCTGCCGCACGCCGGAGGGCGGCCTCCTCCTCGTCGAGCTGGAGGACCTCAACCCGTATCTGTCGCTGGACCTCCTCGCCCCCGAGGCCCGCGACGCCTTCGCCGCGAACCTCAAGGCATCCCTGCACCGGCTGCTCGCCTCCTGATCACGCCGCGGCACCCCAGGTGCAGCGCTGGTCCAGGACCTCGCGGTAGTGGTCCAGCAGCCGGTCACCGACCGCCGACCAGCTGCGGCCGAGTACGGAGGCGCGCCCGGCCCGCCCGTACTCGGCCCGCTGCCGGCGCCCGGACTCCAGCGTCAGCACCGCGTCGCGCAACGCCTCGGCGTCGCACGGCCGTACGAGCAGCCCGGTGCGGGTGTGCTCGACGAGGTCGAGCGGGCCACCGGCGGCGGGCGCGATCACGGGCACGCCGCTGGCCTGTGCCTCCTGCACGGTCTGACAGAACGTCTCCAGCGGTCCCGTGTGGACGAAGACGTCGAGCGAGGCGAAGATCCTGGCGAGGTCGTCGCCCGTGCGGCAGCCGAGGAACCGCGCGCCCGGCAGGACCGTCCGCAGGGCGGCGGCGTGCGGGCCGTCGCCCACGACGACCACGCGCACGCCCGGCAGCGCGCAGACGGGCGCCAGCAGGTCCACCCGCTTCTCCGGGGCGAGCCGGCCCACGTACCCGACGATCATCTCCCCGGCCGGCGCCAGGGCCCGGCGCAGCTCCAGGTCGCGCCGGCAGGGGTGGAAGCGCTCGGAGTCCACGCCGCGCGGCCACAGCCGCACCCGGGGCACGCCGTGCGCGGCCAGGTCACGGGCGGCCGAGGAGGAGGGCGCGAGGGTGCGGTCGGCGGCGCGGTGCACGGCCCTGATCCGGCGCCAGGCGATGTTCTCCCCGACGCCCAGGTACACACGGGCGTAGGCGGCGATGTCGGTCTGGTAGACGGCCACGGCGGGCACGCCGAGCCGCACGGCGGCCGTCATGCCGCGGGCCCCGAGCACGAACGGGCTCGCCAGGTGGACGACGTCGGGGCGGTGACCGGCCAGCACCGCGGCCAGCCGGCGGCCCGGCAGGGCGATCCGGACCTGCGGATAGCCGGGCAGGGGCAGCGAGGGCACGCGGACGACGGGACAGGGTCCGGCACCGGTGACCGCGTGGCGGGCCTCCTGCCCGTCGCAGGGCATGCCCGGGCGGGCGGGGGTCACGACCAGTGGTTCATGGCCGCGTCGCACCAGGTGGCAGGCGGTCTGCCAGGCGCAGTGGGCAACGCCGTTGACGTCGGGCGGAAACGATTCGGTGATGATGGCGACACGCATAGGGACGTTGTCCATAGCCCGCGCGTGGAGCGGGCCACGTGGATCTGTCCGCCCGGGAAACGTCCCGTGAGCGTTGGCCGCGCCCGCTCAGTCGACGCCGCTCTGTCGATGCCGCTCAGTCGATGCCGCGGACGATGTGCGGCTCCGCGTCCTCCTCGTCGGGTACGGCGGTGTCGCCGGACGTCCCCGCGCGGCGGGCCGGGAAGCCGGCGCCGGAGGCCTCCGGCGTCTCTCCCCGCCCCGTCGCACACGGTCGCGGGCGCTCGTCCTGTCCTTCGGGATCTTCCATGACGTGGCTCCTCCCCCTGATGTGCCGGATGTCGCAGGGGCTCGGTCGACCCTGTGCCCCTCTTGAGACTTCCCCGGCCATCCGGCCGGTACGCGGCGTTCACCCGGACGTCATCAGATCGGACCATTCGCCCGCTATTCAGGTGAATTCACGCTCAATTGGGTTAAAATGCAACCAGGTCAAACCGCTTCTGGAAAGCCCGGAAAGAAGGTGGCTGACGTGACCGCCCCTACGTCACCCCGGATCGACCAGCACCCGGACATCATGGAGCTCCGCGCTCACTCCGAGGAGACGACGGCGACTCCCGCCGCCCAGGCCGTCGAGGCCCTCGCAGTCCTGTGCGGCGTCTACTTGGCCGCCTCGCCCTGGATCGTGGGCTTCAGCGGCTCGTCCACCCTGGCCGTCACCAACCTGATCACCGGTGTCGCCTATGCCTGCCTGGTCGGCGGCTTCGGGCACGCATACGAGCGAACCCACGCCATGAGCTGGGCCGCTCTCGGCATCGGCGTCTGGACGATCGTCTCGCCGTGGATCACGGCCGGGCACACCTTCGCACTGCGTGCCGAAATCAGCAATGTCGTCGTGGGCGCCGTCGCGTGTCTGGTCGCCCTCGCCCTGGCCGGGCTGGGGATGAGCAAGGCACGTCGCTAGAGCCTCACCCGTCCTCGGCCTCGGCAGACCCTGCCGCGACAGGGCAGGCGGCCCCGGACCCGGGCGGACCGTCGCCCGGGGCGGGGCCGCTCCCTGTGGCGGACCAGCCCGCCCGGTCGTCGTCGGCGAGTGCGCGACGCGCCCGCTTGCGCAGCTGGCTGTCCATGTCACGGCGGATCCGTCCGATGATCTCATCCATGTCGGGCATGCGGGCGACAGTAGAACCCGCCCGGCACCGGTGCGCCGCGAGCCGAGCGGCATTCACCCGCCCGGATGAACGGACTCCGCTTCCGCCCTCGGCAAACCCCCGCAAGCCGGGCGGGGCATGACGGGAGGTCAGGCGCCGACGAGCCGGTCACCTCCCATGGCGTACCAGCGGTCGCCGCTCTGCCGGGCCAGTCCGTGCTCGGCCAGCCCGCTCATGTGCTTGAGGACCGTACGCGGCTGGTAGCCCACCGCCTCGCACAGCTCGTCGACGGACGCGCCCCCGGCGCCGCGGGAGCGCAGCCCCTCCCAGGTGCGCACCGTGTGGCGGCCGAGGCCGGGGCGCACCGGCGGCGCCTCCGGGCGGGCGGTGTACGGGCGGGGCGAGCCGACGGGACGCGGCGTGCGGTTGACCCGGCGATGCCTGCGGCCCTTCTGGCGCTTGCTCATGAACCACTCTCCGTCCTGCATGGTGGATGCTGCGGTGTGCCGTGCGGGAAGCCGATCGCGCTGCGCACGTGAGGCGTGACGCACGGCAACCCTCAGTATCCGGCCACGACCCGAAGGATTGCGGATATGTGACGCTAGGGGCGTGCAGACAGTGAATGCGGAGCATGTGACGGGGTACGCCCGGTCACGGCGAAACCTTGGAAAACCCCGGGTTTTCCCCGGCCGGAGCCGATCAACATGACGGGTGTGACCGTGGAACCCGTACGAGTCGAGGGCAGCAGCGAGGACGACGCCTCGCGGGTGCCCTCCGACGTGCCCCGCCGACGCCGCCTGAGAGAGGCGGTGATGCTCGGCTTCGCCGTGCTGATCAGCTGCTTCGGCTACCTCTACACCGGCCTCGCGGTCGACGGCCGCGTACCCGGCGGCCTGGCCTCGTTCGCGGGCAGCATGGCGTGCCTGGCCCTGGTGCCGCACCTGGTGGTGCGCCGCTGGGCCCCGTACGCCGACCCGCTGATCCTGCCGCTGGCCACCGTGCTGTCGGGGATCGGGCTGGTGCTGCTGTACCGGCTCGACTTCGCCTACAGCGCGCGCTACCACTCCGCGGGGACGGCCTCGGGCCAGCTGATGTGGACCGTGATAGGCGTCACCGTCTGCGTCGGTGTGCTGATGCTGCTCAAGGACCACCGCCGGCTCCAGCGCTACATCTACCTGACGATGGCCGTGGCGCTGGTGCTGCTGATGGCGCCCGCCGCCTTCCCCGGCGACACCTACGGCGCCAAGCGCTGGATCTTCCTGGGGCCGCTGTCGTTCCAGCCCGGCGAGTTCGTGAAGACCATGATCGCGATCTTCTTCGCGGGCTATCTGGTCACCCACCGGGACGCGCTCGCGCTCACCGGCCGCAAGGTGCTCGGCGCCCGGCTCCCCCCGGGACGCCAGCTGGCGCCGATCCTCGCGGTATGGGTGCTCAGCCTGCTCGTCCTGGTCCTCGAGCGCGACCTGGGCACCTCGCTGATCTTCTTCGGGCTGTTCGTGGTGATGCTCTACGCGGCGACGCAGCGCACCAGCTGGGTCGTGTGCGGCCTGCTGATGGCCGTCGTGGGCGCCGCCGCGGTGGGCTCGATGGAGCCGCACGTCAAGGGGCGCATCGTCGCCTGGCTGCACCCGTTCGACATCTACCTGCCGGTGGGCCAGCGGCCCCCGGGGCTGATCTCCGACCAGGCCGCGCAGGCGCTGTTCAGCTTCGGCAGCGGCGGCGTCACGGGCACGGGCCTGGGCCGCGGCCACCCGGAGCTGATCGGCTTCGCGGGCCGCAGCGACTTCATCCTCACCACGGTCGGCGAGGAACTGGGGCTCGCCGGGGTGATGGCCGTGCTGCTGCTGTACGCGCTGCTGGTCCAGCGCGGGCTGAGCGTGGGCCTGCGCTCGCGCGACCCGTTCGGCAAGCTGCTGGCGGTCGGCATGGCGGCGGCGCTGGGACTCCAGGTCTTCGTGGTGGCCGGCGGCGTCATGGGCCTCATCCCGCTGACCGGCAAGGCCCTGCCGTTCCTGGCCAAGGGCGGGTCATCACTGGTGGCCAACTGGCTGATGATCGCGCTGCTGATCAGGATCAGCGACGGCGCGGGCCGGGCACGGGAACGCCCGGTACAGGTCAGCGGCTGAGAGCTGCGCGTGTCTTCATCGTCTGGCACCGTCGGACGATGGAGGGCATGCTGCTGGCCGAGCCCGCCCGGGTGTCCGAGGCCGTCGCCGCGACGAGCGCGCGGTCGCGGAAGACCGCGCTGCTGGCCGGGCTGCTGGGGGACGCGGAGCCGGACGAGGTACCGGTGGTCGTCACCTGGCTGGCGGGGCGGCTGCCGCAGCGCAGGACCGGGGTGGGCTGGAGCACGCTGCGGCACGCCCCGGCCCCGGCGGACGCGCCGTCCCTGACCGTACGGGAGGTGGACGAGGCGCTGACCGGGATCGCGGCGGTGGCGGGCCGGGGCGCGCAGGCCGAGCGCAGGCGCCGGGTGGAGGAACTGCTGGCGCGGGCCACCGCGCGGGAGCAGCACTTCCTCGTGCGCCTGATCGGCGGCGAGCTGCGCCAGGGCGCGCTCGACGCGCTCGTCATCGAGGGGCTCGCGGCCGCCGCGGGCGCCGCGCCGGAGGAAGTGCGGCGCGCGGTGATGCTGGGCGGCTCGCTGGGCGCGGTGGCCCGGACGCTGCTGTCGGAGGGGCCCGCGGCGCTGGCGGGGTTCCGGCTGGAGGTGGGGCGCCCGGTGCTGCCGATGCTGGCCCACAGCGCCAAGGACGTCGACGAGGCGCTGGACCGGCTCGGGCCGTGTGCGGTGGAGGAGAAGCTGGACGGGATCCGGGTGCAGGTGCACCGGTCCGGCGCGGAGGTACGGGTCTTCACCCGCACCCTGGACGAGATCACCGGGCGGCTGCCCGAGCTGGTCGCGGCGGCCGGGGAGCTGCCGGTCGCCTCGGCCGTGCTGGACGGCGAGGTGATCGCCCTGGACGATACGGGCCGGCCGCGCCCGTTCCAGGACATCGCCGGGAGGGTCGGTTCACGGCCCGGGCCGGCGAAGGCGGGTGCCGCGCTGCCGCTGTCACCGGTCTTCTTCGACATCCTGGCCGTGGACGGCCGTGAGCTGCTACACCTGACGACCGCGGAGCGCCATGCGGAGCTGGCCCGGGTGGTGCCCGCGCCGCTGCGCGTCCGCCGGGTCGTGGTCGGGGACCCGGCCGACGCCTCGGCGCGCGCCGAGGCCCGGGCATTCGCCGCGGAGGTGCTGCGGCGCGGCCACGAGGGGGTGGTGGCCAAGGCACTGGACGCGCCGTACAGCGCGGGCCGGCGCGGTGCGTCCTGGCTGAAGGTGAAGCCGGTCCGCACCGTGGACCTGGTGGTGCTGGCCGCCGAGTGGGGTCACGGGCGGCGCACGGGGAAGCTGTCCAACCTGCACCTGGGGGCCCGGCTGCCGGACGGCTCGTTCGCGATGCTGGGCAAGACGTTCAAGGGCCTGACGGACGCGGTGCTGGCCTGGCAGACGGAGCGCCTGCGGGAGCTGGCCGTCGAGGACGACGGGTGGGTGGTGACCGTACGGCCCGAGCTGGTCGTGGAGATCGCCTTCGACGGACTCCAGCGGTCCTCCCGGTACCCGGCGGGCATCGCGCTGCGGTTCGCGCGCGTGGTGCGGTACCGGGAGGACAAGAGCGCGGCGGAGGCCGACACGGTGGAGGCCGTACGGGCCTCGGTGCACGGTTAGGGCTTGTCCGGCGCGTCTTCGCCGCGCGGCCCCGTGGCTGCCCGGCCGGGAGGCCCGGGGGCGGAGCCCCCGAGTCCTTGTCCGCCGCAACGGCGATCGGCCAAGACGGCGGAGTCCGGCGGTGCCGGATTCCGCTCAGCCGCCGAGGAGCTCGAGCAGGTCCTGGCGACCGAACATGGCCGCCGTCTCGCGCGCTGACGGTGTCCCGGCGTCGGGGTCCGCGCCGTGCGCGACCAGGGCGCGCACCACGTCCGCCTCGCCCTTGAAGACGGCGCCCGCCAGTGCCGTCTGCCCGCGGTCGTTGGGCCGGTTCGCGTCGGCGTCGCGCTCGAGCAGGGCGGTGACCGTCGCGGCGTGCCCGTGGTAGGCGGCCAGGAGGAGGAGCGAGTCCCCCTTGTCGTTGGTGAGGTTCACCGGGACCCCGGCGTCCACATAGGCGGCGAGGGTGTCGGTGTCACCGTGTCGCGCCAGGTCGAAGACCTTGGCGGCGAGCTGGAGCACCTCGGGGTCGTGGGCGGGCTCGGGGGTCGGCTCGGACATCTCTCGGTCCTCCGGTTCAGGCGCGCTACGGGTGTCCGCACCACCCTATGTACGACGGTGCGCTGCCCGGCCACGCCGGGGCCGTTCAGGTGATTTGAACGACCGGTCACTCTTACGCCGCCGCCCCCGATTTGCCGATGTGCCACTTGCTGTGAGGCTGGAAGCACCCATGGTGACCACCCTCACTACAGGAGAACTCAATGATCCTTTCGATCTCCGGCGTCGTACTGCTGGGTGTCATCGCGTTCCTGTTCTTCCGCAAGGACGGCCTGAAGTTGTCCCACGCGCTCGTGTGCGCGCTCTTCGGCTTCTACCTCGCGGGCACGGCCATCGCTCCCAGCATCAAGGCGGGCGGCGCGAGCCTCGCCGGGCTGCTGGGCGAGCTGCGTTTCTGACACCGTCCACCACACCGGGAGGCCGACGTGGGCCGCCGAGGACTCAACCGCCCGCCTGACGGGCGGGCTCCGCTCGACCGCGGCCGCGAGCTGGCCGGCACGGTCGGCGACAGCGCCCGGGATGTGCTCCATCCTCTGTTCACCATCGCCCGAGGCCTGCGCTCCCTGGCCGGGGCCGCCCGGCGCGGCTGGGACCGGACGCCGCGGGACCGCCGGGGCTCGGCCCTGCTGCTCGCGGCCTCCTGCGTGCTCATCGTGGCACTCGTCCCCTACGGCCCGCCGCTCGCCGCGGCCGCCCTGCTGGCGGCCGGGGCCTGGCGGGGCCGGGACCGCGCCGCCAGGCCGGCACACGGCGAGGAGGAGGACGCCGCGCGCCTCCAGGCGCTGTACGACGCCCTCGTGCCGTACTTCTCCTCCCCCATGGACCCGGAGCCGCTCTACGCGCACGGCGGCGACTGGACGCAGGTGTTCGACGAGCCGGTCTTCGACGACGACGGGCGGCTGGCCGCGCTGCGGCTGCGCTACCCCGCGTACTTCACCGACGGCGAGCCCGAGTCCCGGACCAGGATCGAGCGGCTGCTCCAGGTCAAGGCCGGGCGGGGGCGGGAGTACCGGTTCGACTGGGACGAGGAGGCGGGCCGGCTCGCCCTGTGCGCGCTGGACCCGCTGCCGACCGACATCTGGGCCCAGCGCTTCGTGACCGCCCCCGGGGAGACCGTGCTCGGCTTCACCGACGCCGGCGCGGTGCAGCGGACCCTGCCGGTGACCGGCGGCGGCCCGGACCGCGACGTCCCGCCCGTCCTGTGGCGCACCGGACAGCGCTCCACCGAGCCCCATCTGCTGGTCCTCGGCAGGTCCTCCTCCGGTGTCACGACGCTGCTGCGCTCCGTCACGCTGCAGGCCCTCCACCACGGCGACGTGGTCGTGGTGGACGGCAGCGGCACGGGCCAGTACGCGTTCCTCGCCGGCCGTCAGGGCGTGCTCGCCGTCGAGTCCTCGCTCACCGGCGCCCTGTCCGCCCTGGAGTGGGCCTCCCACGAGACCCAGCGCCGGCTCATGGCCGCCAACCACGCCCGCCGTGACGGCGGCCCGGCGCCCGAGGACGTCCGGCGCCCGCTGTGGGTGGTCGTCGACCGGCCCGCCGCCCTCGGCGAACTCGCCGCGGGCGAGGGGCGGCCCGACCCGCAGGAGCTGCTCCAGGTGCCGCTGCGGCACGGCCGGGCCGCGAACGTCACGGTCGCCGTGGGCGAGGACGCCGACGCCGCGAGGCTGCTCGCCGAGCACGTGCACACCCACACCCGCGCCCGGGTGGTGCTCGGCGCGGTCGGCCACGACCGCATGCCGGCGGCCCTCGGCGCGCCGCCGCTCACCACGCCGGTCGACGACGTGCCGCCGGGCCGGGGGTACGCGCGGCTGGGCACCGGGCCCGTCCTGCGCGTCCAGGTGCCGGCCACCCCGGACCCGTACGACGAGGAGACCGACGAGGCCCAGCGGCAGGCCGTGCTGGCGCTGCTGCCCGCGGCACCGGCCGCGGGCGGCTCAGGCGACGTACGTGCGCGGGCTCTCGGCGGCGGCGGGGGCACCGGCCGCCACCAGGCGGGCGGCCTCGGCGAGCCGTACGGCGGCTTCCTCGGCGACCGGCCCGCGTACGGTGAAGGGCAGCCGGACGTAGCCCTCGAAGGCGCCCTCGACCCCGAAGCGCGGACCGGACGGCACGCGTACCCCCAGCTGCTCCCCGACCTGGGCGATGCGCGACCCGGAGAGCCCTCCGGTGCGTGCCCACAGGGTGAGGCCGCCGCGTGGCACGGTGAACTCCCAGTCGGGCAGGTGGCGTCCGAGTGCGGCCACGACAGCATCACGGCTCTCGCGGACCTCGTCTCGCCGGATCGCCAGGGCGGATTCCCATCCTTCGGTGGTCAGCAGCCAGGCGACCGCGAGCTGTTCGAGCACGGGGGTGCCGAGGTCGGCGTAGGCACGGGCCGCCACAAGGCTGCGGATGACCTCGGGGGCGGCGCGTACCCAGCCGATCCGCATCCCGGCCCAGAAGGACTTGCTGGCCGAGCCCACGGTGACGACGGTGCTGCCCGCGGGGTCGAAGGCACAGACGGGGCGCGGCAGTTCGAGGCCGGGCTCGAGCAGCAGCTCGGACATGGTCTCGTCGGCGACGAGCACCGTGCCGGGGGCCCGGGCCGCCTCGACGAGGGCGCGCCGCTGCTCCTCGGGGGCGAGGGCGCCGGTGGGGTTGTGGAAGTCGGCGATGACGTAGGCGAGGCGGGGGGCGGCGTCGCGCAGGACCTGGCGCCAGGCGGGCAGGTCCCAGCCGGCGAGCCGGTCCGCCATCGCCACCGGTACCAGTCGGGCGCCGGCTTCGCGCATGAGCTGAAGGACGTTGGCGTACGAGGGTGACTCGACCGCGACGCGCTCGCCGCGCCCGGCCATCAGCCGGCAGATGGCGGCGACGGCGCCCATCGCCCCGGTGGTGACCATGATCTGCTCGGGCATGGTCGGGATGCCGCGCGCGGTGTAGCGGTCGGCCAGCGCCTGGCGCAGGACGGGCAGGCCCGCGGGGTAGTCGCCGTGGGTGTGCGCGTAGGGCGGCAGTTCCTCGAGGGCGCCCTGGAAGGCGCGGGTGAGCCAGGGTTCGGGGGCGGTCAGCGCGGCGCAGCCGAGGTCGATCACCGAGCCGCGGGACTCCGGCGGCAGCGGGTCGAGCGCGCGCGTGGGCAGCGGGCTGCCGGCGGGCACGGCGGTCCAACTGCCCGCGCCGCGGCGGGACTCGAGGAAGCCCTCGCCGCGCAGCGCCTCGTAGGCGGAGGCCACGGTGGTGCGGCTGACGGCCAGGGCGGCGGCGAGCTCCCGCTCGGCGGGGAGCCGGGCCGCCACCGGTACGCGGCCCTCGAGGACGAGCAGCCGGACGCGGTCGGCGAGCGAGCGGTAGGCCGGGACCCGGCGGCCGTCGATGGGCGTCACGGCGGACCGTGCGCCGCGCCCGTACTGCGCGTCGAGAAGACGAGCGAGCTGCTGTGCCCCCACGGAAGCGGTCCACTGAGTCATCGTTGCAGTCCACCTTTTTGGAATTGGCCATGGATCATGGGTTGTCCCAGTCCACAGACTGCCATGCGACAGGCCACGCGCACCACCTTCCGGTGCCACCGGCCATCAGTACCGGGAGGGGTAAATGTCCGCGTCGAGGTCTGTGCCGATCAGTTTCGCGCCCGGAGGGCGGCGGCTCACGCGCCGTCTCGTCCAGCTCTACGTCGGCCTGGCGCTGTACGGGGTGAGCGGCGGGCTGCAGGTGCGGGCCGGGCTCGGGCTCGCGCCGTGGGACGTGCTCAACCAGGGCGTCGCGCGCCTCACCGGCCTGTCGATCGGCACGGCCAGCATCCTCATCGGCGCGCTGGTGCTGGCGCTGTGGATTCCGCTGCGGCAGCGTCCGGGGCTCGGCACGGTCTCCAACGTGCTGCTGATCGGGCTGGGCATGGACGCGACCCTGAGCGTGGTGCCGGCGCCCGGCTCGCTGTGGGTGCGGGTGCCGCTGATGCTCTTCGGCATCGTCCTGTGCGGGGCGGCGACCGGGCTCTACATCTCCCCGCGCTTCGGCGCCGGCCCGCGCGACGGCCTGATGACCGGGCTGCACCGCAGGACGGGCCGCTCGCTGCGGCTGGTGCGGACGTGCATCGAGGTGGCGGTCCTCGCGACCGGATTCACCCTGGGCGGCACGGTGGGCGTGGGCACGGTGCTCTTCGCGGTCACGATCGGCCCGCTGTCACAGTTCTTCCTGCGCCTCTTCGCACCCTCCGAGCCCCTTGCGGCACCCGCCGCGGCGGCCGAAAACGTCACACCCGACCACGTGGTCCCCGCACTCACACCAGCCCCGGTGCACGACTGAAACAGCGAGCGCGGTAGTGTACGCCCTTGACCCATTGGATGAACCGTTACTGCGCGCTAAAGCCATGGAAACGCAGGGTGACATCTGTTGTCAGATGTGACAAACCGGGCGCTGATGGGTACAACAAGGGGCGGCACGACGGGCGACGCATGTCCCCCTACGGGGAATCTTCACCGCCGACCGGACGTTGACCGGATGACGACGACAGCGACACCTGTCCTGTGGGCGACAAGCCCGGGAGGCACGAATTCATGAGTGAGCGAGCTCTCCGCGGCACGCGACTTGTGGTGACCAGCTACGAGACCGACCGCGGCATCGACCTGGCCCCGCGCCAGGCGGTGGAGTACGCATGCCCGAACGGCCATCGATTTGAGATGCCGTTCTCGGTGGAGGCGGAAATTCCGCCGGAGTGGGAGTGCAAGGCGTGCGGCGCCGTGGCACTCCTGGTGGACGGCGACGGTCCCGAGGAGAAGAAGGGCAAGCCCGCACGCACGCACTGGGACATGCTCATGGAGCGACGCACCCGCGAGGAGTTGGAGGAGGTGCTGGCCGAGAGGCTGGCCGTTCTGCGCTCCGGCGCCATGAACATCGCCGTGCATCCGCGGGACACCCGCAAGTCGGCCTGACGGCCGCACGGCACCACGCATAAAGGGCCCGGGGGGGGGGGGGGGGGGGGGAGGGGGAGGGGAGGTCGTGTG
>NZ_JBTHHU010000001.1:39202-517341 GCF_059089585.1 Streptomyces sp. SX-6
CCCCCCACCCCCCCCCCCCCCCCCCCCCCCCCCCCCCCCCCCCCCCCGGGCCCTTTATGTGCTCGTACTCCCCGGTTCAGCGCGGCAGTTGGGGGTCGTCGTGCCGTGCCGCGGGCGGCGCGTCGTCCTGGACGACCTCGCCCTGGATCACCACGCCGTCGGCCGTGTGCGTACGGGCCTGCCGGAAGGCGTCACCGAGCGGGCCGGCGGCGGGGCGGTTCAGCAGGCGCTCCGCGCGCTTGCGCACCAGCGCCCGCGTCGGGGGGAAGAGGCACAGCAGGCCCGCCGCGTCGGAGAGCAGGCCCGGCAGCATCAGCAGCAGCCCGCCGAGCATCGTCAGGCCGTTGCCGCCGCTGTCCGGCGTGCTCCCCGGGGCGACGCCGCCGGACTGGAGGGACTGCGCCAGGCTCTGCCAGGCCCGGCGCCCGGCCCGCTTGATCACGACCGAGCCGGCCAGCACCCCGCCGGCCAGCAGCAGGAACACGGTGAACCCGCCTGCCGCATCGGCCACCAGAATCAGCAGCCAGATCTCCACGAGCGCCCACACGGCCACGGCGAGCGGAATGATCCTGCGCTTACGGCCCCGTTGCGGCGGACGGGCGTTCTCGGTCTGCTGCGTTCCGAACGTCATGCCTCAAGTGTGCCTGGACGGCGCCGGAACCCTTACCGGCCCAGCGCCTTGCCGGCCTTGGCCACCTTGGCCACCCGGGAGCCGACGCCCCAGGAGGTGACCCTCCACAGCGCCTCGGCGACGATGTCGCGGCTCATCTTGCTGTCGCCCAGCGCCCGCTCGACGAAGGTGATGGGCACCTCCACGACGTGGAACCCGGCCTTGACCGCGCGCCAGGCGAGGTCGACCTGGAAGCAGTAGCCCTGCGATGCCACCTCGTCCATGCCCAGTCCCTCCAGGGTCTCCCGGCGGAAGGCCCGGTAGCCGCCGGTGACGTCGCGCAGGGGCACGTCGAGCATCAGACGGGAGTAGGTGGAGCCGCCGCGGGAGAGGAACTCGCGCGACTTCGGCCAGTTCACCACGCGCCCGCCGGGCACCCAGCGGGAACCGAGCACCAGGTCGGCGCCCTTGAGCGCGGTGAGCAGCCGGGGCAGCTCCTCCGGCTGGTGGGAGCCGTCGGCGTCCATCTCCACCAGCACGCCGTAGCCGTTGTCCAGGCCCCAGCGGAAGCCCGCCAGGTAGGCGGCGCCCAGGCCTTCCTTGCCCTTGCGGTGCAGCACCTTGACGTGGTCGTCGTCGGCCGCGAGCTCGTCCGCGAGCTTGCCGGTGCCGTCGGGGCTGTTGTCGTCGGCGACGAGGATGTGCGCCTCCGGCACGGCCTTGCGCACCCGGGCGACGATGGGCCCGATGTTCTCCGCCTCGTTGTAGGTCGGAATGATCACCAAGGTCGTGCCGAGCGGACCGAATCGCCGCTGACCACCGTCGTTCACTGGTTCCCCTTCGTTTCCTGACGCCCTCGGCGGACCGGCAGGATCGCGGCCGCGCAGGACAGAAGCCCCACGATAGCGAGCACCCATTCGGGAGCCGCACCCACTCGGTCGGCCATCGTGGTGCCGTCCCGAAGCGGAATCCGGGCATTGAGGACCTGGCGGGTGAACTCCGGCGCCCGCTGCTCGACTTTGCCGTCCGGGCCGACGACGGCGCTGATGCCGCTGGTGGCAGCGGTGACCACGGCACGGCCGTGCTCGACGGCACGCAGCCGGGACATCGCGAGCTGCTGCTCGGGCTGGTCGCTTCGGCCGAAAGTCGCGTTGTTCGTCTGCACGACGAGCGCCCGGGCCCCGGCCCGCACCGTCTCGTGCACGATCTCGTCGTAGGCGATCTCGAAGCAGATGACATCGCCGAGCCGGGCCGGGCCGACCTGCATCACGCCGGTGTGGTCGCCGGGGTAGAAGTCGCGGGGCACCCGCTGGAGCCGCGAGATGACCTTGCTCAGCTCGTCGCGGAAGGGCACGTACTCGCCGAACGGCACGGGGTGCTGCTTGGTGTACGAGGCGCCGGGGCCGGTCCGCGGGTCCCAGACGATGCCCTCGTTGAAGACGTAGCCCGGCTTCGAGGGGTGGTCGACGAGCGCGCCGACGAGGACGGGGACCCCGACCGCCTTGACGGCCTCGTCTATGCGGGCGTACGCCTCGGCGTCCTTGAACGGGTCGAGGTCGGAGGAGTTCTCCGGCCAGATCACGAGGTCGGGCCGGGGTGCGCGGCCGGCCTTGATGTCCCGGGCCAGCTGGAGGGTCGCGTTGACGTGGTTGTTGAGGATCATCATGGGGCGGCCGAGGAAGTCCATGCCGGGCTTCTGGACGTCGCCCTGGACGACCGCGATGTTCACGGTGTCGTCGGCCTTGGTGGGCACGGGCACCGCGTACCCGGCGAAGGTGACGGCCACGGCCAGCGCCGCCGTCTCGAGCACGGGCAGCACGGCCCGGGGGCTCCTGCCGCCGCCCGCGGCGCGCAGCCGCGCGAGGCCCACGGCGGCGAAGGCGAGCAGCGCCCCCGCGAGGGCCACGGCGAAGGTGACCAGCGGGGCGCCGCCGAGCGCGGCCAGCGGCGTGAACGGCGAGGCGGTGTTCGCGAAGGCGAGCCGCCCCCAGGGGAAGCCGCCGAACGGCAGCCGGTCCCTGGCCCACTCCTCGGTCACCCACAGGCAGGCCGCCCACAACGGCCAGACACGCAGCCGCGAGGTGCGGGCGAGCCCGGCGCCGAGCGCGGCGAGGAACAGCGACTCCGCCACGGAGAGCCCGAACACCGCGTCATAGCCGACGACGTTCAGCCAGCGCAGCAGCAGGAAGAAGAACGGCAGCCCGAGGACGAAACCGCTCCAGGCGCCCTGGCGGGCGCTGCGGCCGTAGGTCAGCAGGCTGAGCACGGCGACGGCGGCCAGGGACAGGGGCCACAGGTCGTACGGCGGGAAGGCGAACGACAGCACCACGCCGCTCACGGCGGCGACGCCGGTGCGCAGCGCTTCCCGGCGGGCGAGGGCGGCCAGGCGCGTCAGACGGCCGGGCCGGGCCGCGGACGGCGCGGGCTCGGTGGCCGGGGAGGACGCCGACGGCTCGGCGGCGGTGTGGGAACCCGAGGGCACGGTCGGGGCCTTCCTGGTCATGCAGTGGTAGAGGCGACCGTACCCCGAGGGCGGCGTGGGGCGCTGCCGGGGTGCACCAGGACAGGACTGCGGGTGGGGCGCGGTGTCCTTCGGGCCGACCCCGGAACCGCTGGCTGCGGTTACCCAAGCCGTTGTCTACTGAACGTCCGGGCCCCACCCGGGTCTCACCTGCCGGCGGCGGAACTTCCCTCGCCCCCGTGCGCTGGACCTGGCTCCCAGTGGCGGTGCCCGGTTCCCGGTGCACCGCCCCATGGCCCAGCGGCGTGCGACGACTGCGTGGAGGTTCCCCGGTCGGACGTCCTGTGGTGGACTCGCCGAACCTACCCGCCGCCGCCCGCACCCTGTCAACAGCCGCTTGACCTGCGTCGTTATGCCAAATCAGCAGGTCAGTACGGAGAGGGCGCCACGGGGCGACAGGCCGAGGGGACGCCGATCGGCGGTACGCGCCGCCGCCCCGTCACTCGTTCGGCCCGGCGTGGATCGTGCGCCCCGCCACCACCGTGCGGACGCAGACGGGCAGTTGGGCTCCCGGCGTGAGGTCCGGCAGGCCCGGTGTCCCCGAGCGCGGGTCGGTGGACCAGTTGGCGACCCGGTTGTCCGGCACCTGCACCACCAGGTCCCCGGCCTCCCACACGGCGTAGTCCGCGGGTGCTCCCGGCACCAGGACACCGGCGTCGTCCCGGCCGATCGCCCGCCAGCCGCCGCGCGTGTGCGCGGTGAAGGCGGCGCGCGCCGAGATCCGGTGCTCGGGCGTGCGGTGGAAGGCGGCGGCCCGGACGGTCCCCCAGGGGTCGAGCGGGGTCACGGGGCTGTCGGAGCCGAGCGCCAGCGGTACGCCCGCGCGCAGCAGGGCGGCGTACGGGTTGAGGGTGCGGGCCCGCTCGCGGCCCAGCCGCCGGGCGTACATCCCGTCCTCGCCGCCCCACGCCGCGTCGAAGGCGGGCTGGACGGAGGCGGTCAGGGCGAACTCGGCGAAGGCGGCGACGTGTTCGGGGGTCAGCATCTCGGCGTGCTCGACCCGGTGCCGGGCAGCGCGCACCCGGGCGAGGCCGAGCCGGTCCGCGGCGGCGCGCACGCCCTCGACGACCGAGGTGACCGCGGCGTCGCCGATGGCGTGGAAGCCCGCCTGGACGCCCGCCTCGGTGCACGCGGCGACGTGCGCGGCGACGGCAGCCGCGTCGAGGTACTCCGTGCCGGTGCCGTGCGCGGCGTCGGCGTACGGCTCGTGGAGGCACGCGGTGTGCGAGCCCAGCGAGCCGTCCACGAAGAGGTCGCCCGCCGCGCCGTGCGCACCGAGCTCGCGCACCTTCTGCGCCTCGTTCGCGGACGTGAACGCCTCGCCCCAGTAGCCGACGACCCGGGGGCCGGGCTCCTCGGCCGCGAGGCGCAGCAGCGCGGTGAGGTCGTCGGCGCCGGAGACCACCGGCCCGGCGCACTCGTGGACGGAGCCGATGCCGAGCGAGGCCGCGCGAGCGAGCGCGGCGCGCTGCGCCTCGGCGCGCTGCGCGGGGGTGATGCCCGCGTGCGCGACGGCGCGCACGGCGTGGTGGGCGTCGGCGGTGAGCGGCCCGTCCGGGGTGTGCCCGCGCAGGCCGGTGACGCCCGGGACGAGGTCGAGCAGGGCGGTGGTGACGACGGCGGAGTGGACGTCGACGCGGGTGAGGTAGAGCGGGCGGCCGCCGGCGGCCTCGTCGAGCTCCGCCCGGGACGGCGGGCGCTGCTCGGGCCAGGCGGAGGCGTCCCAGCCGTGGCCGATCAGCACCCGGTCGCCGGGCCGGGCCGCGGCGTACGCCCGCACGCGGCCGAGCGCCTCGGCGAGGTCGCGGGCGCCGGCGAGGCTGAGGCCGGTGAGCGCGAGCCCGGTGGCGGTGGTGTGCACATGCGCATCGGTGAACGCGGGGGTGACGAGGCGGCCCCCGAGGTCGACGATCTCGTCCACCCCGTCCGCGAAGGAGTCGGCCGCGCCCTCGGAGCCGACCCAGGCGACGGCGCCGCGCTCGACGACCATGGCGGTGGCGAAGGGGTCGGCCGGGCTGTGGACGGTGCCGTTGCGCAACAGCACGGTGCGGGGTTCGCTCATGGGGTCAGTCTCCCCCGTGGCCGCGGAGCCCCGGCGGCCGCCCCCATCGGACACCCCCTAGCCCACGCGCGGCGGGCGCGCCTCGTACGGGGTGGAGAGCACGATCGTGGTCCGGGTGGAGACGCCCGCCAGCGAACGGATCCGGGCGAGCAGGTGCTCCAGCTCCAGAGGTGTGGCGACCCGCACCTTCAGGATGTAGTTCTCGTCACCCGCCACACTGTGGCAGGCCTCGATCTCGGGGATCTCCGCCAGCCGGTCGGCGATGTCGTCGGGAGCGCTGGGGTCGAACGGCTTCACCGAGATGAACGCGGTCAGCGGCAGCCCGACGGCCTCGGGGTCGACCACCGCCGCATAGCCGCGGATGACGCCGCGCTGCTCGAGCCGGCGCACCCGCTGGTGCACCGCCGATGTGGACAGGCCGGTGGCCTTGCCCAGGTCGGTGTAGCTCATCCGCCCGTCCTTGACGAGCAGTTCCACGATCTCTCTGTCCAACTCCTCCACACGGATCAACCTACTGGGTCCGCGCGTGCCCGGCACAGTCGGCGCCCCCGCGGGCGCACGGGACGCGTGACGAATGCCACACGTGTGCACCTGTGTCCCCCCGGGCAGGGCGATTACCCGGCCGCACGCGAGGGAAGTGCTTGCTGTGGCCAAGGCCGACATGCACGCCTGGCCGGTCCATCCGAGGGGGAGAAACACGATGCCCAGCCTGGAACGCCTCGACCACGAGGGCGACAGCAGCCAGTACGGGACCGACGAGATGGCTGAGATCACCGCGATGTTCCGGGTCACCTGCCCGGACTGCGCGCGTCCCATCGCGCTCCTCGCGGACGAGGAGGCGCTCCCCGAGCACGCACTGTGCCCGTCCCCGTGGAACCCGTTCGGCCTCACGGTCTGCCCGGGCTCGGGCTGCTCCGTCGAGCTCACCGAGCCGGTCGACGAGTCGCTCGACGCCCACGAGTTGGACACGGCGCTGCTGCTGACCCTGCCCGAGAGCCTGGACTGGCGCACCCAGCCGTTCTCGCACATCGGCGGCCCCGGCTCGCGCCCGCTGCGCGTGCAGTGACGCGCTCCTCGTCCTGACACCCGGGCCCCGTTAACGTACGGGGCCCTACGCCTTATCGGCTGTTACATTCGGGGCTTCTGCCGTGCTGCCCCGAGGAGTTGACATGCCGGTTTCCCTGCCGCCTCTGCACTGTCCGCGCTGCACCACCGTGGCCGAGGACCTCTCCGGCTGTGCCGTCTGCCGCGCGGAGGGCATCGGCGCCAACCCGGTGCCGCCGCTCGCCGACCTGACCGGGCTCACGCTCGACGGCTACCCGGGCGGCCCCTGGGGCTGGCCCTCCGCCCTCCCCGTCCCCGGCCCGCCGGTGGCCCTGGGCGAGAGCGCCACCCCCAACATCCCGCTGCCGCAGGCGGATTGCGGCGAGCTGTTCGTGAAGTACGAGGGCGCCAACCCGACCGGCTCCCACAAGGACCGCGCCATGTCCGTCGGCGCCGCGGCGGCGCTGGCCTCCGGTGCGGACACGGTGGCCGCCGCCTCGTCCGGCAACGCCGCCGCGGCCGCTGCCGCTTACGCCGCCCGGGCCGGGCTGCGCTGCGTCGTGTTCACCACGGACAAGGTGCCCGCTCCGCTGCGCGCGCAGATCGACGCGCTGGGCGCGGTACGGGTCGTACGGGACGGCTTCGACGCGCGGAACGCGGCGATGCGGGAGGCCGTCGAGCGGCTCGGCTGGTACCCGCTGACCGCCTTCACCTCCCCGCGCCCGGGCGGCAACGCCTACGCCAACGAGGGCTACAAGTCGGTCGCTTACGAGATCGCCCGCGACTTCGGCGACACCGTCGACGCGGTGGTCGTGCCGACCAGCCGCGCCGACCTGCTCTCCGGCATCGCCCGCGGCTTCCGCGAACTGCGCACGGCGGGGCTGCTGGCCCGTACGCCCCGGCTGGTCGTCGCCGAGCCCGCCGCCGCGGCGCCGTTCACCGCCGCCCTCGCGCACACGGACCGGGCGGCGCAGGAGCGGACGACCGTGGTCCAGGGGGCGTCCCCCGCCTTCTCGCTCGGCGAGGAAGCCCCCAGCTGGCAGGGCCTGGACGCCCTGTGGCAGTCGGACGGCACCGCGATCGCCGTCCCCGCCGAGGAGTTCATGGCGGAGCATCGCGCGCTGGGCGCGCAGGGCGTCTTCCTCGAGCCGTCCTCGGCGGTGGGCGTCGCCGCCGCGCGCCGGTGGCTTCGCGCACACGGCGGCCGGGTCGTCACGATCGGCACGGCGACCGGGCTCAAGGACATCGCGAGCGCGGCCCCCGCCGGGGACGCGGCCGACCGCATCCCCGAACTGGCCGAGCTGACGCGCTGATCGCGTCAGCGGGACTCGGGTCCCGCGAGGTGCCGGGCGACGACCATGCGCTGGATCTGGTTCGTCCCCTCCACGATCTGCAGCACCTTGGCCTCGCGCATATAGCGCTCCGCCGGGAAGTCCGCCGTGTAGCCGTAACCGCCCATGAGCTGCACGGCGTCCGTGGTCACCCGCATCCCGGCGTCCGTGCAGAACAGCTTGGCCATGGCCGCCTGCTTCGAGAACGGCAGCCCCTGGTCGCGCAGTCGGGCCGCCGCCAGGTACAGCGCGCGGCCGGCCTCGATCTGTGTCCCCATGTCCGCGATCATGAAGCGCAGGCCCTGGAAGTCGGCGAGCGGATGGCCGAACTGCCGCCGCTGCCGCACGAATGCGAGCGCCTCGTCCAGGGCCGCCTGTGCCACTCCGATCGCGCAGGCGGCGATGCCGAGCCGCCCGGAGTCGAGTGCGGACAGCGCGATCGAGAAGCCCTGCCCCTCCTCGCCGATCAGGCGGGCGTTCGGCACCCGCACTCCGTCGAAGTGCACCTGCGCGGTGGGCGAGCCCTTCATCCCCATCTTCCGCTCGGGCGCCGCGGCGGACAGCCCGGGCGCGTCGCCGGGGACGAGGAACGCCGTGATGCCGTGCGGCCCTTCACCGCCCGTACGCGCCAGCACGGTGTAGAAGTCGGCGATCCCGCCGTGGGTGATCCATGCCTTGGTGCCCTCGAGGGTCCATGTGTCGCCCTCGCGCGTCGCCCGGGTGCGCAGCGACGCCGCGTCCGACCCCGACGACGGCTCAGACAGGCAGTACGCGCCCAGCAGTCCGCCGCCGAGCATCGCGGGCAGGTGCTCCGCCTGCTGGGTCTTGGTGCCGTAGCCCGCGAGCGCGTGGCAGGCGAGGGTGTGGACGCTCACGCCGAGCCCCACCGTCAGCCGCGCGGCGGCCAGTTCCTCCAGCACCTGGAGGTAGACCTCGTACGGCTGGCCGCCGCCCCCGAACTCCTCGGCGTACGGCAGCGCCAGCAGCCCCGACTCCGACAGCAGGGTGAACAGTTGCCGCGGGAAGTGCCCCTCGGCCTCCTCCTCGGCGGCCTTCGGCCTGATCTCCCTCACCACGAGATCGCGTACCAGCGCGATCAGATCGCGGGCTTCCTCGGTGGGCAACTGACGCTCCACCGGCTGCGGGCCGTGCTCGGTCATGTCGGCGGCTCTCCTCCCGTGTCGGGCGCTGGGATGGCGGCGGCCAAAGGGGTGTCGGCGCCGTCACCGGAACTGCCCAGTCGATGGTCACGTGCCGGGTCGCGGAATGGTGTGACCTGCGGCTGTGGCGGGTTGGAGTATGCCCGATCGGCGGGCGGACGTCACTGGTTGACAGCGATCTTGAGGGGGCCGTAGGGGGCAAGTACGCGAAAGGGCGGCACATCCGGTGTTCCGGATGTGCCGCCCTTTGTACTGTCCGTCCGCGGGTCGGTGCGGGTCAGTAGGCGGAGTTGACGTTGTCCATCGAGCCGTAGGTCTTGGCCGCGTAGTTGCAGGAGGCCACGATGTTGGCGACCGGGTCGTAGATGTCCCAGGACGTGCCCTCGACATGGAACGCCTTGAACGTCGGGTCGATGATCTGCAGCAGACCCTTCGACGGGATACCGGCCTGGGCATTGACGTCCCAGCCGTTGACCGCCTGCGGGTTACCGGTCGACTCACGCATGATGTTGCGCTTCAGACCCTCGTACGAACCCGGGATGCCCTTAGCCTTCATGATGTCCAGCGCCTGGCTGATCCAGCCGTCCAGGTTGTCGCCGTACGCCTTCGGCGCAGCAGCGGCCGGGGCGGCCACGGGGGCGGCCTTGACGGGCTTGCGGGCCTCGGAACGGCTCGCGGCCTGCGCGGCACGGTCCTTCTCCGCGGCCTTGCCGGCCTTGACGGCCCGCGCGTCGGCCTTGGCCTTGGCGGCATCCGCGTCAGCCTGGCGGGACAGCTCGCCCTGGTCCTGCGTGGCGAAGGTCTTGGTGTTCCAGGCGACCGGCTTGACAGTGGCGGCCTGGGCCGAGCCCGCACCGCCCACCACCGCGAACGCCACCGCGGCGGCACCGGCCGCGGCCATACCGGCAGCGGAGAACTTGTGGACCTTGGTCAGACGGGTATAGCCAGAGTGAGTGGAACGCATGAGCGGAAACGAAACCTTCCAGTCGCTTGTGCCGCAGCGGCCGGAAGTAACTCCGGCACCAAAGAAGCGCCGCGTCTCGATCCGACGGCGCCCTGCGACTCAGCCATTGTTAGCGGCCCGAAAACCCCCTGACAAAGGGTGTGACCTACGACCCCGCCTCGTGGAACCCACCCCCACAACCCCAAAAAATGTCCGATTTACCCCGCAATGGGGCCACGACACGACATCGTAAGTGACGCGCGTCTCATGAGCGGCCTCACGCCGGGAAGCCCTCCAGCTCACCCGACGTGAGCACACGACTACGGCTGACGCACCGGTGCCGGGTACTCCGGCGCGTACTCCTCGACGGCCCGCAGCGCGTCGCCCAGCCCCCGTACCAGCAGTGCGCACACCGCCTCCCGGTCCGGTTCCCGGCGGCCCAGCCAGTCGAGCGCGACGCCCTCCACGCTCGACAGCCAGCCGATCAGTGCCGTGCGCGCGATCGGCGGGATGTCCGAGCGTCCCCATGCCCCCTGGGCGATGGCGGCGAGCAGCTGCTCGCGCGCCCGGTCGCGGATCGCGAGCACCTCCGTGTCGAAGCCGACACCGCCGGTGACGATGGTGCGGTACGCCGCCTGGTGGTGCTGCGCGTAGCGCAGGTAGCCGTCGACGGTGCGCTGGACGCGTTCGACGGGCGGCAGGTCGTGCGTGGAGACGGCGCGGGCGATCAGCTCGGTCACCGCGTCCTCGATGACCGCGAGGTAGTAGCCGCGCTTGTTCGTGAAGTAGTAGTAGACGAGCCCCTTCGCGACTCCCGCCTGGCGGGCTATGTCGTCCATCGACAGGGCGTCGTAGGAGGTGTCGGCGAACAACTTCCGCCCGATCGCGATGAGTTCGGCCCGGCGGGCCTGTGCTCGCTCCGTGCTGCCGCTCTGTTGACTCTTGTTCAAATTCGGCCCTAGTCTCCAACTGCCGGATATCCGCAGCAGTATCGCGCAGCAACTGCAGACCACGCACTCTCTTGCGGGAGGAAGCCGTGAGCGGAAAGTCCAACGGAAGCAGCCTGCCCGAAGGCAGAACCGCCTGGAGAAGAACGGCTCTGGTCGCACTACCGGCCGTGCTCGCGGTGGGCGGCATGGCGACGGCCATGGCGGAGGGGGTGCTCGCCGCGTCGTTCGCGGTGTCGGGGGCCCACTTCCAGGTGTCGTCGGGGCGGCTGACGAGCAAGGGACTGGCGTCGTTCGTACAGACGGACCACTCGGTGGACGGCAAGGGGCACTCGGTCGCCCTGCTGGGCATCGGGGACGCGAGGCTCAGCGACATCTGCCAGGCGGCGGTCGTCCCCACGCCGCTCGGCGACGTGACGTTCAAGCTCACGGCGGGCGGGGACGCCGGCGAGGTGACGGCGAGCCGTCTCGTCATCGACGGCGAGGACCTGGTCGGGGACGCCGACTTCGGCAGCGCACAGATCGGCCGGGACGCCTCGACGCTCGACCAGGTGCCGGGCACCAAGGGCGAGGCGGGCCGGTTCGGCCTCCAGGCCGGGGACGTCACGGTGGCGGGGGTGCGCTCGCACGCCTGGTCGGCGACCGGGGGCAACTTCCACCTCAAGGGGCTGAAGTTGAACGTGCACCTGGGCGGCAAGCAGTGCTTCTGAGGGAGGCAGTGCTTGTGAGGAAGGCAGCGCTTCTGAGGAAGGACGGCCGCCGCCGGTTCCGTACCTGGCGGCGGACCCGGCCCTTCTGGGCCGGGCTGCTGCTCGTGCTCGGCGGGACCGAGCTGGTGACGGTCCCGCTGGCACCGCTGACGGTGCTGGTCAGCCTGGGGCTGGGCGGGCTGGCGGCGATCGGGATCGGGCTGGCGCTCGTCGTCGCGGGGCTGTTCCTGTGGTTCGTACCGTCGGCGCGGCACTACGTCAGCGTCAACGCGCTGATCCTGTCGGTGCTTTCCTTCGCGGCGACGAACCTGGGCGGGTTCCTCATCGGCATGGCGCTCGGGATCGCGGGCAGCGCGATGGGGTTCGGCTGGACGCCCAGGGGCGACCGGACGCTCTCCGTCGTGCTGCCGCTCGCCCTGCTCGCCGCGGTGAACGGACCGACAGCGGGCCGTGCGGAGGCGGCCGGACGCGCCGGTGACGTGCACGCCGCGGCCGTACCGCCCACCGTCACGGCGTCGCGCTTCGCACCCCACGGCTTCTCGCTGGCCGGCATCGGCCGGATCCCCACGGCCAGGGGCCCGCTGAAGGTGCTCGTCCTGAGGATGAGCGCGGCCTCGCTCAGCGACTACCGGCTGAGGACACACGACGGCGGGAACGAACTCGACCTGGGCGCACGCAAGTTGGACCTCACGGGCGACGTGACGCTCTATCTCAAGGAGTTCCGCGGCTGCATCGAGGGGCTCCTCTGCGTCACCTTCTCCCCCGACGGCCTGCCCGCGCCACCCGTGATCCCGCCGTTCGTCTACATGACCGATGTCCACGCCGAGCAGGCCCTCGTCACCTCCGATCTCATCGGCGCCGAAGGGCTCGTCCTCAGGGCCACCGGCACCGGGACGGCACTACGCTGAGGCCGCGCAGCCGTACCCAGCGAAGGAGTCCGCCGCCATGACCGCCGCCCCGCTCGACCTGGCCTTCTTCCAGCGCTTCGTGGACCGTGCCACGCGCGTCATCATCGCCCAGGCGGCGTATCTGACCGACCTCGACGCCGCCATCGGCGACGCCGACCACGGCGCGAACCTCAAGCGCGGCTTCGCCTCCGTCGCCGAGTCCGTGGCCGCCGAGCACCCGGCGAGCCCGGGGGCGCTGCTGACCACCGTGGGCGTGCACCTGACCAACACCGTGGGCGGTGCGTCGGGACCGCTGTACGGCACGGTGCTGCGCCGAATGGGCAAGGTGCTGGGCGACAGCGAGACCGTCACGGCCGAGGCACTCGGCGAGGCGCTGTCCGCAGCCGTGGCGAGCGTACGCAGGCTCGGCGACGCGGGGCCCGGCGACAAGACGATGGTGGACGCGCTCCAGCCGGCCGCCGACGCGTACGCCGCCGCCCTCGCGTCGGGCGGCGATGCGACGGCGGCGCTCGACGCGGCGGCACAGGCGGCTCGCAACGGCGCGGAGGCGACGATTCCGCTCCAGGCCCGGCGGGGCCGGGCCAGCTACCTCGGCGAGCGCAGCATCGGCCACCAGGACCCGGGGGCCACCTCCTCGGCGATGCTGGTCACCGCACTGTACGAGGCCACCGACCCCTCGCTGTGCGCCGTGGAGCCCGAGGGGGCGGCGGCGCAGGAGGAAGAGGAGCAGCAGCCCAAGGCGGCGCGCGTCGGCATCGTCCTGGTCTCGCACAGCCGTGAGCTGGCCGCCGCGACGGCCGAACTCGCCGGGGCCCTGTCCGGCACCGGCTCCCCCTCCCCCGTCACCACGGCCGGCGGTCTGCCGGACGGCTCCGTCGGCACCAGCGCCACGCTGATCCGCAAGGCGGTCGAGGCCGCCGACGAGGGTGCGGGCGTGGTGGTCGTGTGCGACATGGGCAGCGCCGTCCTCACGGTCAAGGAGCTGCTGGCCGCGCACGAGCTGAAGAACGCGCGCATCGCGGACGCCCCCTTCGTCGAGGGCGCCGTCGCGGCCGTCGTCACGGCGTCGGCCGGCGGGGACCTGGCCGCGGTGATGGCCGCGGCCGACGAGGCCCGTTCGTACCGGAAGCTCTGATCTGTCTTTTGACCGTCAGCGGGCGAACAGCTCGAAGGCGACGCCCGGCCGCCCGCCGAACCGCTCCGCGACACCGGCCATGTTGCCCTCGAGGAAGGAGCGGCAGTAGCGCTCCGGCTCCTCCTCTGTGAGCGCCTCGATGTAGGTGCGGTGGCACAGCAGTGACCGTACGGCCCGGTCGAGGCCCGCGCGGGCGTCGACGGCGTGGGTGGGCTGCGGGGAGCCCGCGACGGCGACGTAGCGCACGCCGTCCCAGGGTGTCAGGCCCTCCTGGGTGAGCTCGGGGAAGATCCAGCGGTTGCCCGCGTCGGCGACGGCGTCGAGGGCTGCGCGGCCGACGGCCCGGTGGTCGGGGGTGTTCCAGGCGACGCCGTGCCAGGTGTCGTGGTGGTTGAGGGTGATGACGAGCTCGGGCCGGTGGCGGCGGATGGCGGCGGCGAAGTCGCGGCGCAGCGCGGTGCCGTACTCGATGACACCGTCGCGGTGGCCGAGGAACTCGACGGTGTCCACGCCGACGGCGGCGGCGCTCTCCCGCTGTTCGCGTTCCCGCAGCGGTCCGGCCTCGACGGGGTCGAGGTGGTCGATGCCCGCCTCGCCGACCGTGGCCAGGACGTACGCGCACTCGCGCCCGTCGTCGAGCCAGGTGGCGATGGCGGCCGCGGCACCGTACTCGAGGTCGTCGGGGTGGGCGACGATCGCGAGCGCGCGGCGCCAGTCGGTGGGCATCTCGCGGAGCTGATCGGTCATGGGCGAAATCATCGCACTGCCCGGGAACTCGGCGGGTGTTCGGCCCGACTACTGTTCCGGGCCCGCGTCTGCGGTCCCGTGCACAACGAGTTCCTGGAGTGTTTCTGATGCGCCCTCGTGCGTGGTGCGGCGTGCTGGCCGCGGTGGCCCTGTCGGCGACGGCCTGTGGCGGAGGTGGCGGCGGCGAGGAGAAGAGCTCCGCCGACACGCAGGCCGCGGGCGGCGGCTTCCCGGTGACGGTCAGCGACTGCATGGGGGCGAAGACGACGTTCGATTCGGCGCCGAAGAAGATCGTCACCAGCAATGCCTCGGGCCTCGAGCTGCTGATGTGGCTGGGCGCCGGCGACCGGGTGGCGGGTACGGGCTTCCCGCCCGGCAAGGGCGCGGTGCCGCAGCAGTTCGCCGGGCAGACGGCGAAGGTGCCGGTGCTGGGCAAGACGGTGATACCGAAGGAGAAGCTGCTGGCTTCGGGCGCCGACCTGTACGTCGACTCCTTCTCCTCCATGAAGAACATGGGCAAGATGGGCGACGCCCCGACGCCCGAGGAGTTCAAGGCCGCCGGCATCAAGCACGTCTTCCTCAAGTCGACGGCGTGCGCGGCGATGAACAAGTCCCCGCGCACGGACCTGTCCGGCGTGGAGTCCGACATCGAGGAGCTCGGCAAGGTGACCGGCACCTCGAAGCGGGCCGCCGAACTGGTCGAGGGGATGCGGAAGAAGACGGGCGAGGTGCGCGACGCGCTCAAGTCCGTGCCGCAGGACAAGCGGCCCACGTACTTCCTCTTCGACTACGACGCGGGCACCAAGCAGCCGATGGCCGTGTGCAACCGGCAGGTCGCCAACGGGGTCATGACCGAGGCCGGCGCGCGCAACGTGTTCGCGGACTGCGACGGCGACTTCAAGCCCGTCGGCTGGGAGGACGTCGTGGCGAAGAACCCGGACTGGATCCAGCTCGCCGTGCGCAACCGCGGCAGCGAGGAGGCCAACCGCAAGGCCTTCGACGAGGCGGCGGACTTCCTCAAGTCCTTCCCCGCGACCAAGGACCTCAAGGCGGTCAAGGAGGGGCACTTCCTGCGCATCGGCTCCGAGCGCACCACGATCGGCGGGGTCCGCAGCGCGGACACGGTCCGCGAGATCGCGCACACGCTGTACCCGGACCGGGTCAAGTAAATGGCCGCGGTCGCCGCGGACAGGGAACGACAGCCGCGCACAGTCCTGTTCGCGGCCGTACTGGGCATCGCCCTGCTGCTGGCACTGATCGCCTCGGTGTGCCTGGGCTCGACCCGGGTGCCGCTGGGGGACGTGTGGTCGGCGGTGACGCGCGGGGTGACCGGCGAGTCCCCGGCGCCGGGCACACACGACCTGATCGTGTGGCGCCTGCGGGTGCCGCGCGCACTGCTGGCGGCCGTGGTGGGCGCGGGCCTGGGCCTGGTCGGCACGGCCGTCCAGGCTCTGGTCCGCAACCCGCTGGCGGATCCGTACCTGTTGGGCATCTCGAGCGGGGCATCGCTCGGCGCGGTCTCGGCGATCGTGCTGGGCGCGGGGGCGGGCGGGGTGCTCGGACTGGGCCTGTCCTCGGCCGCGTTCGCCGGTGCGCTCGCCTCCTTCGCCCTGGTGTGGGCCGTGGCCCGGCGCGGCGGAGGGTTCTCGCCGCTGCGGCTGGTGCTGGCGGGGGTGGGGATCGGGCAGTTCCTGTCCGGCTTCACCCACTACCTGGTGCTCCAGGCCGGTGACGACCAGCAGACGCACGGCGTGCTGTTCTGGCTGATGGGCTCCCTCGGCGGAGCGCAGTGGCAGACACTCGGCGTCCCCGCCGCAGCAGTCCTGCTGGGTTTCATCGCACTGTTGGCCCGAGCCCGTGCGCTCAACGCGCTGCTGATGGGCGACGAGACGGCAGCCGGCCTCGGCGTCGAGGTGGCCCGGCTGCGGCGCGAACTGTTCGTCGTCACCAGCGTGTTGACGGGCGTCCTGGTGTCGGTCTCCGGTGCCATCGGCTTCGTGGGCCTGATGGTGCCCCACGCATGCCGCATGGTGGTGGGCGGCGACCACCGCCGACTCCTGCCGATGTCGGCGCTGTTCGGCGCCGTCCTCCTGGTCGTCGTCGACCTGGTCGCCCGTACCGCGCTGCCCGACCAGGAGCTTCCGGTAGGTGTGGTCACCGCGCTGATCGGCGCGCCGACGCTGCTGTATCTGCTGGACCGACGTCTGGAGCGGTCATGAGGACCTCCGTCGAGGATCTGCAAGTCGTCCTGTCCGGACGCACCGTCGTCGACGGCGTCCGGATCGTCGCCGAGGAAGGGGAGATCACCGGCATCGTCGGCCCCAACGGCAGCGGCAAGTCGACGGTCCTGCGCACCGTCTACCGCCATCTGCGCCCGCATGCCGGGCGCGTCCTGGTAGGCGATACGGACGTCCGCACGCTCACGGCCGCGCAGTCCGCCCGCCGGGTGGCGGCGCTGCCGCAGGAGCGGGGCACGGACTTCGAGCTGTCGGTCCACGAGGTCGTCGCGATGGGACGGACGCCCTACAAGCGGGCGTTCGCCGGCGAGGACGACACGGACCGCGACACGGTGGCGGCGGCCCTGGCCCAGGTCGGCATGACCGGCTCGGCTCGCCGCCGCTTCTCCGCCCTGTCCGGCGGCGAACGCCAGCGCGTACTGCTGGCCCGCGCGCTCGCCCAGAACCCGAAGGTCCTCGTCCTGGACGAGCCCACGAACCACCTCGACGTACGCCACCAGGTCGAACTCCTCACCCTCCTCCGCGCCCAGCGCCGCACGACCCTGCTCTCCCTGCACGACCTCAACGCGGCCGCCTCGGTCTGCGACCGGCTGCACGTCCTGCACGACGGCACAGTGGTGGCCTCCGGCACGCCGCGCGAGGTGCTGACACCGGAGCTGCTGGCGGAGGTGTTCGGGGTACGGGCCGCGGTGGTGGAACACCCGCTCACGGGCGACCCGTTGATCGCTTTCGACCATCGGGAGGCGGTGGGGGCGCCGGAGGCTCACGGGGGCAATGGGGTCGTGCGGATGAAGGACATGCCGTAGTAGTTGCCTTGCCAGATGTCCGCGCCGCTGACGTACATGGCGTTCCAGGAGTGCCAACGCAGGTACGCGATGAACTTGGTCCCGGAGCTGCCTCCCATAAGGATTCCGCTGAGCGGGTCGCGCTGCCGGGACAGCGACCATCGGCCGAAGTCGGCGTTCGGGAAGTTGGCGCCGAACGTCGCGTTGCGGTCGAGGTCGCGCAGGGTGAACTCAATCTGCGTGCCTTCGCTGTTGCGGTAGCGCCTGACCCGCAGTTGGGCGTTCCGGCCGTCTATGTTCCCGTTGTAGTACGCCTCGTCATTGGGCTGACCGAACCAGTCGTTGAAGTCGCGGAAGCCGCGGCCTGCGGCGAAGGGCGGGGCGACGGTGGAACGGCAGAAGGCGAAGGAGTAACTGTCGTTGCCCCAGACGCTCGTGCCGGAGAGGTAGTCGGTGTTCCAGGTGTGGACGAGGAGGCTGGGCCAGCTGAGAGTGCTGGGCCCGGTGAGGGTGATGTTGCGGATCTCGTGGGCATCCTGGGGAACGTCCCGGACGACGCCACTGTACGTCTCGCCACGCTCCTCCTCGACGAAGGTCAGGAAGAGCGTGTAGTCGCTGCTGCGCGGCTGCGGTCGGACGACGATCTGCAAGCCGGCCCGGCGGCCGTCGTACGCTCCGTTCCACGTGCCGTGGAAGGCCCAGACGTCCTGGAACGTGCCGGCTGCGGCGGCCTCCGTGGCGGACCCGCCCACCGCGAGCGCCGTGCCTGCGGCGAGGGCGGCGCCCGTGGCTCTCCTGAGGGCCGTGCGGCGGGATATCGGTTGGGGTTCCATGGGACACCTCCGGTTGAGGGGGGCTCCCATCGTGGAAGGGACGGGCGGCTTCCGGCGCCCGAAATCCCGCCAACTCGGCGGCTCAGGCTGTCGGCAACCCCAGCCCGTAGAACGCGGGTGACGTCTGGATGCGTCAGTCGCCCGCGCGGTGCATACGCACCCGCTACCGTACCGGTGAGTAGGAGCCGGGACGGCCGTCCTGCACGGTGCGAGGGGAGAGGGCATGGAGCGGCAGTGGAGACTGGAGGAGAGCACGGTCGTCGACGCGCCGCCGGCAGTCGTCTACCGGCTGGTGTCGGACCTGCGGAACATGGGGCGTTGGAGCTCGGAGTGCCGGTCCGTGTGGGTGCTGCGGACTCCGGTGAGAACGGGAACGCGGTTCATCGGGTTGAACCGGCGCGGGCCGTTCGTCTGGTTCACCCTAGGGTGCGTGACCCAGGCGCGTCAGGACAGCGAGTTCGCCTTTGACGTCAGCGTCTTCGGACTGCCGATTGCCCGTTGGGGCTACAGGTTCGAGCCGGAGGGCACGGCGACCCGGATCACCGAGTTCTGGCAGGACCTGCGGATCGACGGGTGGCGGGCCAGGGGAGCTGACCTGCTCGGGACTGTCTTCGCCGGGACGAACCCCGCCCGCCGGGTCGCACTCAACCGGGCCGGCATGCGAACCACTCTCGCACGCATCGCGCAGACCGCAGCGGCAGGCCGGCGGGCGGGTCTGTCAAGACCGCATAGCTGATCGGAGACGCTCAGTGAAGGACGACGTTGTGGGCTGGCGTGACGTCCGGCCGGAGGTGCCCGTAACCCAGGTCGGAGATGACCGGGCCCAGGATCTCGGCGAAGGCCCCGAACGCCTCCGGGGACTCCCACACATCGGTGACCCGCCAACCGCCCCCGACGGGACCGGCGATGTGGGCGAGCAGCCCGGGCACGGGCAGGTCTCCGGGTGAGGTGAAGTCGCGGCCGCCGGTGAGCCGACGGGTACAGGTGTCGTACAACTTCTGTCCTGCGGCTGCGTCCTGGAGGTCGAAGGTGACGATGATGGCCATGGCCGGGTGCTCCTGTTCGTTGTCCGCCGGGCTCGGCGAATGCCGCCCCACGGTCTCGCCGCGGCAACGCCGGCGGTAATACGTACGGGGCGGCTCGTCGGGAGCATCAGGAGCGGACCCGCACCTGGCGGGCGCGGTGCCAGTACAACGTGCTCGATCCGTGTGAACAGGGCGCTGCCGAGAGGCAGTCCGGGGCAGCCCCTACCCCGCCACGTAGTGGCTCGGCCGCCCGTCCCGCAGGACGAGCCGCCCCACCCGTTCCGCATCCGCACGCCGCATCAGCCGCGCCTCCCCCTCCGCCGTGCGCAGCACCGCCGTGTGCCACGGCGTGGCCCACGCGTCGCCGGACTCCAGCAGCCGGATGCCGAACTTCGCCGCCCCCAGCGCCTGCGGATGGATCGACAGCCGCACGGACTGCGGATGCCACGCGGCGATCAGGTCGCCCCACGCACGGCTGCGGGCGATGACCCCGTACGCCCGCTCCCGGCACGCCCGTTGCAGTGCCGAGCGCGACCCTGCGAAGTCGGCGGTGTCCTCGACGAGGAAGCGTGTGATGCCCCGGTAGAGGCGGGCCGTCTCCTCGTCCGCGCGGGTCTGCTCCCGCAGTTCCGCGAGCGGCGGGGCGAAGGCGTCGGTGACCAGGGCGCGCTTGGTGTCGTACGGCAGGTCGCCATGGACGTCGCGGAGGTCGAAGAGGTCGAGGTGACGCAGGCCTTCGCCGTCGATCAGGGCGCGCAGTGCGTCCCCGTACGCGTCGATGTGGTCGTCGGGGACGTTGATGAGGTCGCCGAAGATGTGGCCGTCCGAGCAGATGACCATGCGCGCCCCGGGCTCGTATATCTCGCCGATGCGGGCGCAGAGGCGGTCGAGGAAGGCGAGGGAGAGACGCTCGCCCTCGTCGGGGAGGTGGCCCAGGACCTTCGCGGGGTTCGGGGACTTGCAGGGGAAGCCCGGCAGGGTGAACACGACCGGCTCGCCCGCGTCCGTGAACTGTCGTATCTGGTCGAGCTGTTCGGGGTGGTCGGCGGGGTCCGGGGATGCCGGGCCGGTGGTGCGGTGGTGGGGCAGCAGGAGGCCCAGGATGCGGGTCTCGACGGGGGCTGCGACGGCGGTTGTTGAAGACATGCTGGGGTCATCCACGGGAGCGAGGGCACACGGGTCGGTCGAAGGCGACGGGCAGCTCGGCCGTGCCGCGGCCGAGGACGGCGGGGATCCAGGAGAGTTCCTCGTCGGGGACGGCGAGGCGCAGGCCCGGGAGGCGGCCGAGCAAGGTGCCGAGCGCGACCTGGAGTTCGATGCGGGCGAGGGCCGCGCCGGGGCAGAAGTGGACGCCGTGCCCGAAGGCGAGGTGGGGGCCCTGCGCCCGGTCGAGGTCGAGGGTGTCGGGGTCGGGGAACCGCTCGGGGTCGCGGTTGGCGGCGCACAGGGAGACGATCACGGAGTCGCCGGCCGGGACACGGGTGCCGTGCAGGTCGGCGTCCTCGGCGAGGAAGCGCCACGTGGTGAGCTCGAAGGCGCTGTCGAGGCGGAGTAGTTCCTCGACGGCGGCAGGCATCAGCTCCGGTTCGGCCCGCAGCCGCGACAAGGCCTCCGGGTGGCGGAACAGGGACACCAGGGCGGTGGTGATCTGGTTGGTGACGGGCTCCTGCCCGGCCACGAGCAGCTGGAAGATGATGGAGTCCAGCTCTTCCGCGGTCAGTTCGCCCTCGTCACGGGCGGCGACCAGACGGCCCAGGAGTCCGTCGCCCGGTTCGGCCACCACGTCCGCGATGTAGCCCTGGAGCCCGCGCAGCAGCGCCTCGTAGGCGGGCCGCCGGGGGTCGGTGGGGCCGACGGGCGCCACGACGCCGCCCCACTCGCGCCGGAAGCGGGCGGCGAGGTGCGGGGGCAGGCCGATGACCTCGGCGAGCACCTGGAAGGGGAAGCGGGCGGCGAAGCAGCGCACCAGGTCGGCGGTGTCCGCCTCCTCGGGCATGGCGTCCACGAGCGCGTCGGCCATCTCCTGGAAGCGCGGCCGCAGTTCCTCGACGCGGCGCGGGGCGAACGCGTCGGTGATCAGGCGGCGCATCGCCGTGTGCTTCGGCGCGTCCTGGTGCAGGAGGTGCACCTGGAGCTGGGAGTGCTGCGGCTCGGGCATGATCGAGGCGCGCTCGCGCCAGCGGTCGTTGCCGAGGGAGTGGTTCTTGCCGAGGCGGGGGTCGGCGAGGGTGCGCTGGGCCGCGGCGTGGCCGGTCACCAGCCAGGCGGTGACCCCGCTGGGGAACAGCACCCGGTGGATGGGCCCGGCCTCGCGCATCCGCGCGTAGAGCGGGTACGGATCGCGCTTGTACGCGGAACCGCTCAGGGGTACGGGGTCGGGCAGCGGCATGGTGACGGTCTCCTCGCGATGTCATGGACCCTGAGGAAGTCGTACGGTGCGGGGAACGAGTTCCCGGACATTTGTTCCGGTTGCCCGGCACCTTCCCCGTAATCCTCAGGTAGTCGGCCGGGAGGGCCCGCTGGTTCCCGAGGGCGAAAGGGACAATCCTCACGCGCCGTACGGGCGGCGCGGGTTGTGGATCGCGCGCGCCGCCGTGCCACGATGCGTCGATGACCGCACGTCACCCTCTCAGTCCGTACGCAGCACTGATCGGCTTCGTCCTGCTGCTGGCCGCGCTCTTCGGCGTCGCGTACGCCGCCGGGTCCGCCGCGGGCCCCGTCGCCCCCGGCATGCACCGCACCGGCGGTGGCTCCGGCGGCGGATCGGGCGGCTCCGGCGGCGGCATGGACGACATGCCGGGGATGGACCACTGATGACCACCACCGCCACGGCACCGTCCACATCCACGTCCACCGCCGAGACCGAGCTGATCGTCGGCGGCATGACCTGCGCGGCATGCGTCGCCCGCATCGAGAAGAAGCTCGGGCGGCTGGAGGGCGTGACCGCGAGCGTCAACCTCGCCACCGGCCGGGCACGCATCAGCCACCCGCCGGAGGTGACCGCCGACGAGCTGATGGCCGTCGTCGTGGGCGCGGGCTTCACCGCCGCGCTGCCGGAGCCCGAGCGGGCCGAGGAGCCGGACGCGCCGCAGACGGCGCAGGCCACGCCGCGGCTGCTGGTCACGGCCGTGCTGTCGGTGCCGGTGCTGGTCCTGTCCATGGTCCCCGCCCTGCAGTTCCGCAACTGGCAGTGGCTGTGCTTCGTCCTCGCCAGCCAGGTCGCGGTGTGGTGCGCGTGGCCCTTCCACGAGCGGGCCCTGCGTGGGCTGCGGCACTCGACGGCCACCATGGACACGCTGGTCTCCCTCGGCGTCCTGGCTTCGTACTCCTGGTCGGTGTACGCGCTGTTCTTCGGTGACGCGGGGGAACCGGGCATGCGGATGCCGTTCTCGCTGACGCCCTCGGCGATGGGCGGCACGGCGGACGTGTACCTGGAGGCGGTGGTCGGCGTACCGCTGTTCGTCCTGGTCGGCCGGAAGCTGGAGGCCAGGGCGCGGCAGGGTACGGGCTCGGCCCTGCGGGCGCTCGCCTCGCTCGCCGCCAAGGACGTCGTCGTGCGGGCGACGGACGGGTCCGAACGCCGCATCCCCATCGAGCAGTTGCGGGTCGGCGACCACTTCGTCGTACGGCCCGGCGAGCGCGTCGCGACCGACGGCGTGGTGATGTCGGGCAGCTCGGCGCTGGACCTGTCCCTGGTGACGGGCGAGAGCGCACCCGTGGAGGCCGAGCCCGGCACGGCCGTGATCGGCGGCGCCGTCAACTCCGGCGGCGTACTGGAGGTACGGGCCGAGGCGGTCGGCGCGGACACCCAACTCGCCCGGATCGCAAAGCTGGTGGAGGACGCGCAGACCGGCAAGGCGCGCGTGCAGCGCATCGCCGACGCCGTCGCGGGCGTCTTCGTCCCGGCGGTCCTCACGGTCGCGGTCACCGTGCTCGGCTTCTGGCTGGGCGCGGGCGCGACGCCGCAGGCCGCGGTCACGGCGGCGGTCGCGGTGCTCGTCGTCGCCTGCCCCTGCGCGCTGGGCCTCGCGACCCCCACGGCCCTGCTGGCCGCCACGGGCCGGGGCGCGGGCCTCGGGATCCTGGTGCGCGGGCCGCAAGCGCTCGAGGGACTGCGCCGCGTGGACACGGTCGTCCTGGACAAGACGGGCACGCTGACCACCGGTTCGATGACGGTCACGGACGTGACCGCCCTCCCCGACGACGGCATCGGCCGCGACGTGGCCCTGCGCCTGGCGGCAGCGGCCGAGGCGGCCTCGGAGCACCCCGTGGGCCGCGCGATCCACGCCCACGCGCTGGAGCGGACGGACGCCGAACCGCTGCCGCCCGCCGAGGAGTTCACGGCCACCCCGGGTGTGGGCGTCAAGGCCGTCGTATCGGGACGGACCGTCGAGGTCGTACGCCCCGACGGCACCCTGCCCGAGGCGCTGGAGCAGGCGGCCCGGCGGGCCGGCGAGGAGGGGCGGACGGTCGTCGTCGTCCGCGTGGACGGCACGGCCAAGGCCGTGATCGCCCTCGGCGACACCGTACGGGCCGGAAGCTACCGCGCCGTCGACCACCTCAAGCGGCTCGGCCTGCGCCCCGTGCTCGCCACGGGCGACGGCGAGGCAGCGGCCAACGCCGTCGCCGCCGAGCTCGGCATCACCGAGGTGCACGCCCGGGCCACGCCCGAGGACAAGGCCGCGCTCGTGAGCGGCCTGCGTGCGGAGGGCCACCGCGTCGCCGTCATCGGCGACGGCGTCAACGACACCGCCGCGCTGGCGGGCGCGGACCTGGGCATCGCCATGGGCAGCGGCACCGACGCGGCCATCGGCGCGGCGGACGTCACGCTGGTCCGCGAGGACATGAGCGCCCTCGCGGACGCGGTGCGCCTCGCCCGGCGCACCGCGGTGACCGTACGGTCCAACCTCGCCTGGGCCTTCGGCTACAACCTGGTCACCGTGCCGCTCGCCGCCGTCGGCCTGCTGAACCCCATGCTCGCCGCGGCGGCGATGTCCGCCAGCTCGCTCCTGGTCGTGGGCAACAGCCTGCGGCTGCGCGGCTGGCAGCCGGTGCCGGCCCGCGGCCGGAAGACCACATCTGGAAGGAAGAACGGCCGATGAAGGACTCCCTGCTGCGCACCGCACGGGCGGCGCTCGTGCCGGTCGCCGCCTGCGCCGTGACGCTGGGCGCCCTCGGCGCCTGGACGGCCTCCGGCGCGGCGGGCCGCCCGGCGGCGGTGACGGTCTCGGACGCCCGGGTGCTGCTCCCCTTCGGCACCGACGACACCGCGGCGTTCGTCCGGCTGGACAACGACGGCGACGAGGACGACGAACTCGTCGACGTGGCCGTGCCGGCGGCGGAACACTCCATGCTCAGCCGCACGGTGACCAGGAACGGCGTGGGCCACATGGAAATGGCGTCCTCCGCGCCGGTCCCGGCCCACGGCTCGCTGTCGATGTCCCCCCACGACCTCGACATCATGATCTCCGGCCCGCCCCGCCTCCGCCTCGGCGACCGTCTTCCGCTCACCCTCACGTTCCGCAAGAGCGGCACGATCCGTACGGAGGCGAGGGTCGTACGACCCGGCAACACCTCCTAGCCGGGGCACGCGCCATCAGACGGGAACGGCCTCGATCAGGGACATCCCGATCGGTCCGGGCACGGGCGTCACTTCGGTGACCCGGAATCCGGACGCGGACAGCAGTGCCCGGAAGTCGTCCACGGTGCGTTCCCGGCCGCCGAGAGTGACCAGTACGTGGAGGTCCATCAGGCAGGCGAACGTGGCGAACGTATCGCTCGACAAGTCGGCGGACGGCGTGGGCCGTTCGGCCCGTTCCGGCTGCACGAGATCGATGAGCAGCAGCCGGCCGCTCGGGGGCATGGTCCGACGGCAGTTGTCGAGGACGGTGCGGCTGCGCTCGTCGTCCCAGTCATGGATGACGTTCTTGAGGACATAGAGATCCCCGCCTTCCGGGACCGAGACGAAGAAGTCGCCGGTGCGCACCTCGCAGCGGTTCGCGACGCCCGCCTCCTTGAGCGTCTGCGGTGCGGCCGCCGCCCCGGTCGGGCTGTCGTACACGATCCCCTTCGACCGCGGCGCCGCGCTCAGGATCGCGGCCAGCAGGGTGCCTTCGCCCCCACCGAGGTCGACGATCGTCCGGAACCGGGAGAAGTCGTACGTCCGCAGGATTTCGGGGGCGATGATCCGGGTGTTCTTGCTCATGGTCTCGTTGACGTGCCGGGACAGCTCCGGCCTCTGCGCCACGTACTCGAAATAGCCCATGCCGAATGCCCGGTCGAAGGCGGGTTCGCCGGTGCGGATGCTATAGGGCAGTTCGCCCCACGCCCGCCGCATCTCCTCGCCGAGGAACATGCTCGCGGACGGATACACCGAGCCGGGGACATCGGACCGCAGCAGCGTCCCGGCCGAGGTCAGCGCGAAACGGCCGGGCGCGGGCTCATGGGTGATCCCGACACTGCACAGCGCACGCAGCAGCCTGGTCACCGACAGCGCGTGCGTGCCGGTCTCCGCCGCCAGTTCCTCACCGGTTCGCGCGCCGTCGCCCAGGTGGTCGGCGAGCTTGTAGTGAATAACCGTGGTGATCAGCGCCGATGACATATGCCCCCAGATAAGGGGGTACAGCACAAGCCATTCGTCGCGTAACTCGACAGGATCATTCGAATTCGACATCGCGCCCTCCCGTTTCCGATGAGAACACTCTGACTCCAGCTGCTCGAGATTCTGCCTTCAGCCGCTCGAGCCAACAACTCCCCCTGGCGCGCGCCCACTTCGCCGTGATCAACTCTCCGTATGCCCACAGTCCACCTCTCCATCCGCCCCGCCCCCATCGCCGCGGCCTTCCACCACCTCCTCACCCACCCCCACGTCGAGATCGACGGAACCGAACACCCCGCGAAGTGGGGCAGCCAGACAATCGCCGTACCCGCCGGCCGCCACCACATCAGCGTCTACTTCCGCTACCGCGGCCAACACACCACGCGCCTGGCCGAGTCCGCCAAAGACATATCCGTACCGGACACCCCGCACCACGTGCACCTTCGCGCTCGCCTCGGCGCCCCCAACGGCAGCCTCTTCCGCATCGACGGCCCGATGACCAGGCCATAACGCAAAGGGGGCCGCCGGACCCGAAGTCCAACGGCCCCCGATCACGAGGTCACGAGGTCACTCGATCACGCGGTCACCCGGTCACGCCGACGCGCCGGCCAGAACCGGCACCCGCGCGCACGCGTCCCGCTCCGCCGTCTCCAACTGCCCGATCAGCGCCTCCCGCGCCCGCGCGACCCGCGACCGCACCGTGCCGACGGGGCACCCCGCGACGACCGCGGCCTCCGCATACGGCAGCCCGAGCATCTGCGTCAGCACGAACGCCTCGCGGCGCTCGTACGGCAGCCGGTCGAGCAGCTGCGACAGCGCCACCCCTTCGTCGAAGCCCGGCAGCTCCGCGGACTGGGTCCGCTCCGCCGCCGACTGCCAGTCGTCCGTGTCGGACAGCCGGGGCCGGGCCGCGTTGAAGCGCAGCCGGTCCACGACCGTACGGCGGGCGATCGACAGCAGCCAGGTACGGGCGGACGAGCGCCCCTCGAAGCGCGGCAGCGCCCGAAGCGCCCGCAGGTATGTCTCCTGCAGGAGGTCGTCCGCACCCTGCGGGTCGTTGCTCAGCCGCGCCACGTACCGGCGGACATCGCTCTGCGTGGCGCGGATGAAGCGCTCCACCGCGTCGGCGTCCCCGCTGCGCGCGGTCAGCGCCCAGGCGGTCACCGTCTCGTCGTCACGCACGGCGGCCCCCGGTGCGGTGCACCACGGCGGCGGCGGGGACCATGGCGGGGTGCACTGCTGTGAGGTACGTACCGCCATATCCGCCCGCGTCGACGGCGAGGAGCTGCCGCCGGGCATGACCGGCGCGGTGCTGGACACACATCTGCGGGACTGCGCCGAGTGCTGCCACTGGGGCGAACGAGCGCGCCGGCTCAAGGCCTTGGCGGCGGTTCTGGACACCGGCTGAGGCCGCGGAAACCGAGGCCGAAGAAACTGGAGCTGAATCCGTGACCTGCGGGAGATGCCATCGCGGCACGTCCCGGGTAAAGGCAGGGGTCATCACCCTGGGTCCTTCCTGGAGTCCGGGCGCTCCGTCGCACGACACGCGCGCGGGCACCCGGTGACGGGATACGGCCTGACACCGGTCGCCGTCGGAACAACCCCAGAAGCAGGATCAGCAGACGGCGACGCAGCCGGCCGGCGGAGGACCACGCGTGGCGAGAACGTGCGCGTAGAGCAGCTGTCGCAGCCGCTGCGCCGCGCGCGAGCGGTCGGCACGGATGCGCGGTGCGGAGACCGGCACCGCGTCGTGGAAGAGGACGAGCAGCGGGGCGAAGAGCCGGGCGGCCACGGCCCGGCCGAGCCGGAAGGCGGCCTGTTCGCCGCCCGACAGCCAGATGCCGCAGATCAGGGCCACGACGACGTGCGCCGACCACATGCCGAGAGCGCCGTGGCCCCCGTGCATGGACGACATGGCGTCCATGCCCCCGCCCGCACCGGACGCGCCGGGCGCGGAGTGCCCCATGGCCATCGCGGCGGGCCCGCACAGCATCCGGCCCAGGTCCATGGGCGGCATGCCGTGCCCACCCGAACCACCCGCGCCGGACACACCGGACACACCGGACGCCGCATGCGCCGCGTTCTGAGTGACGGCCTGGGCGACCGAGAAGAAGGAGTGCAGCCCCGCCTGCGCGCCCACCGTGGCGAGCGTGATCAGCAGCGGTCCGCGTTCGCGCCCCGCCAGGAACCATGCGCAGCTGCCCGTACCGGACAGCGCGACAGCAACGGCCCACCAGGGAACGTGCGTCCCGGACATCACCGCGTGCCCCAGAGCCGCGAGCAGCACGCAGACCGCTGCGAACACCGCGGCTCGCAGCGTCCTGGGTCCGTGCCCCGCCCGCTGCCCTGTTCTCATGACGGGGACATCGTTGCACCCGCCCCCCGCGGCGCGGCAGCGGGGGGCGCCTGACCGCCCCGCACTCCCCTCGCCCGGGCGCACGGCTCCGCCCCGTACCGTCCGCCCGGCGGTACGGGGCGGCGGGCCGCCGGCTCGGGGGGAAAGACCGGCAGTCCGGTCCCGTCGCGCCAAGTGGGACTCGCAGAAGCCAGTGTTCCGTCCGGCGGTACCGCACGGGAGCGTGTGCACGGGACGCGCTCGGGTGCACAGCACACACCCCGTGTGGAAGGTGGCCCTCCGGAGTCCGGCCTTGACCTGATCTCATGGATGATCGATCATCGATCACGGAAGTACGGTTCCACTGGACGAAAGGGGTCCCGCCCGTGTCCCAGCTCGATCAACTGCCCGAGACGGACCCGTCGGAAGTCGCCGAGTGGCGGGAATCCCTGGATGCCGCCGCCCGCTTCGGCGGCCCGCACCGGGCGGCACACCTGCTGCGCAGGACGGCCGAACACGCCGAGCGGACCGGGCTGGACGTGCCCCCGCTCCTCGAGACCCCGTACCTCAACACGATCCCGACCGCCGACGAGCCGGCCTTCCCCGGCGACGAGGAGACGGAGCGGCGGATCACGGCCTGGAACCGCTGGAACGCCGCCGCGATGGTCTCCCGTGGCAACCAGCGGGCGGGGCTCGGCGGCCACATCGCGACCTTCGCCTCGGCCGCCTGGCTCTACGAGACCGGCTTCCAGCACTTCTTCCGCGGCAAGGAGTCGGGCGACTCCGGCGACCAGCTCTACATCCAGGGCCACGCCTCCCCCGGCATCTACGCCCGGGCCTTCCTCGAGGGCCGCCTGACCGAGGCGCAGCTGGACCGCTTCCGGCAGGAGGCCGGCGGCGACGGCCTGCCGTCCTACCCGCACCCGCGCCGGCTGCCCTGGCTGTGGGAGTTCCCCACCGTCTCGATGGGGCTCGGCCCGCTCTCCGCGATCTACCAGGCGCGCTTCAACCGCTATCTGGAGCACCGCGGGATCAAGGACACCTCGCGCTCGAGGGTCTGGGCGTTCCTCGGCGACGGCGAGATGGACGAGCCGGAGTCCACCGCCGCCCTCGCCCTGGCGGGGCGCGAGCACCTGGACAACCTCACCTTCGTCATCAACTGCAACCTGCAGCGCCTGGACGGCCCGGTCCGCCCCAACGCCAAGATCGTGCAGGAGCTCGAGGCGCAGTTCCGCGCCGCCGGCTGGAACGTGGTCAAGTCGCTGTGGGGAACGGCCTGGGACAAGGTCTTCGCCCGGGACACCGACGGCGCGCTGGTCCGCAGGCTGCGCGAGGTGCCGGACGCCCAGTTCCAGACGTACGCCACCCGGGACGCCGCCTACCTCCGCGGCCACTTCTTCACCAGCGAGCGCCTGCGCACCATCGGCACCGGCCTCAGCGACGCCGAACTCCTCGAGCTCTTCCACACCTCCCGCGCGGGCCACGAGCCGCGCAAGGTGTACGCCGCGTACCGGGCCGCCGTGGAGCACCGGGGCGCGCCCACCGTGATCCTCGTGCAGACGGTCAAGGGCCACACCCTCGGCCCGGGTTTCGAGTCCCGCAACGCGAACCACCAGATGAAGAAGCTGACCGGCAAGGAGTTCCGCGCCATGCGGGACCTGCTGGAGCTCCCCATCCCGGACCGGGCGCTCGACGGCGAGCTGGTGCCGTACGCCCACCCCGGCCCCGACTCCCCCGAGGTGCGCTACCTGCGCGAGCGCCGGGCGGCGCTCGGCGGCCCGGCACCCGTGCGCAAGGTGGTCGCCAAGCCGCTGCCGGAACCGTCCGCGAAGCCCTTCGAGGCGCTCGCGAAGGGCTCGGGGCAGCAGGAGATCGCCACGACCATGGCGTTCGTCCGCCTCGTCAAGGACCTGATGCGGGACAAGGAGACCGGCAGGCGCTGGGTGCCCGTCGTACCGGACGAGGCACGGACGTTCGGCATGGAGTCGCTCTTCCCGTCGGCCGGCCTGTACTCGCCCGTCGGCCAGACCTACGACCCGGTCGACCGCGACCAGCTCCTCTACTACAAGGAAGCCCGGGACGGCCAGATCCTCAACGAGGGCATCACGGAAGCCGGTTCACTGGCGGACTTCACCGCGGCGGCGACGTCGTACGCCACCCACGGCGAACCGATGATCCCGTTCTACATCTTCTACTCGATGTTCGGCTGGCAGCGGACGGCCGATCAGTTCTGGGCACTTGCCGACCAGTTGGGACGCGGCTTCGTCATCGGGGCCACCGCCGGCCGTACCACCATGACCGGCGAGGGCCTCCAGCACGCCGACGGCCACTCCCACCTGATCGCCTCCACCAACCCCGCGGCGGTGAGCTACGACCCGGCCTTCGCCTACGAGATCGCGGTGATCGTCCGCGAGGGCCTGCGCCGCATGTACGGGCGGGACGCCGAGGACATCTTCTACTACCTCACGGTCTACAACGAGCCCAAGGCCCAGCCGCCCATGCCGCCCGGCGTGGAGGAGGGCATCCTCAAGGGCCTCTACCGCTACCGGCAGTCCACCACCGCCCTGCCGTCCGACGCCCCTCGCCTCCAACTCCTCGCCTCCGGCACGGCCATCCACTGGGCGCTGGACGCACAGGAGTTGCTGGCGCAGGACTGGGGTGTGGCCGCCGACGTCTGGTCCGCCCCCTCCTGGACCGAGCTGCGCCGCGACGCCCTGGCCTGTGACGCGGCACGCCTGAAGGGCGAGGACCGGATCCCGTACGTCACCCGGGCGCTGCGCGGCGCACAGGGCCCGGTCGTGGCCGTCAGCGACTGGATGCGGGCGGTACCGGACCAGATCGCGCCCTGGGTCGAGCAGGACTGGACGTCCATCGGCACGGACGGCTTCGGCCTCTCCGACACCCGCGAGGCGGCCCGCCGTCACTTCGGCGTCGACCCGCGGTCCGTCGCCGTCACGGCACTCGCCGCCCTGGCACGCCGCGGCGAGGTCAAGGCGGACACGGTCGCCGAGGCCGCGCGGCGCTACGGCCTGGACGCCTGAGGCTCCTTCGCCGGACCGTCGTCCGGCAGCCAGGCCGCACTCTCCTTGTTGCCGACGTACCTGCCGATCGCCCCCTTGATGACCGAGAGGGCGGCCGGCAGGGCGGCGATGGCCGCGGCCTTGAGCGCGGAGATGCTGGTCAGGTCGAACCCGTCGGCCAGGATCAGGCCGAGAAAGGTGGTCACGTACGCGGCGATGGTGCGCTCGGCTATGTCGATGAGCACCTTCTTGTTCATGGGTTCTTCCGTTCCTCGGCGGTGTGGACACATATCACTCGCCTGATGTGTACACCACACCAACGACGCTTCGGAAACCGGTCCTTGGGTAACTACTTGTCCGTCGCCGCCCGCGATGGAGCGGGTGGCAGTGTCCGAGGAGGCCCTCATCATGACCCGGTACGCCGCCCCCGGCTCCCCCGACGCGGTCGTCGACTTCCGCCCGCGCTACGACCACTGGATCGGCGGCGCCTATGTACCGCCGGCGCGGGGCGGCTACTTCGAGAACCCGACTCCCGTCACCGGACAGCCCTTCACCGAGATCGCCCGCGGCACGGCGGAGGACGTCGAGCGCGCCCTGGACGCCGCCCACGCGGCCTTCCCCGCCTGGTCCCGTACGTCCCCCGCCGAGCGCGCGACCATGCTCAACCGGATCGCCGACCGCATGGAGCAGAACTTAGAGTCCCTCGCCGTCGCCGAGTCCTGGGAGAACGGCAAGCCCGTCCGCGAGACCCTGGCCGCCGATCTCCCGCTCGCCATCGACCACTTCCGCTACTTCGCGGGGGCGATCCGCGCCCAGGAGGGCGGCCTCTCGGAAATCGACGAGGACACCGTCGCGTACCACTTCCACGAGCCGCTGGGCGTGGTCGCCCAGATCATCCCGTGGAACTTCCCGATCCTGATGGCCACTTGGAAGCTCGCCCCGGCCCTCGCCGCGGGCAACACGGTCGTCCTCAAGCCGGCCGAGCAGACCCCGGCGTCCATCCACGTCTGGCTCGACCTGGTAGCCGACCTGCTCCCGCCGGGCGTGGTGAACATCGTCAACGGCTTCGGCGCAGAAGCGGGCAAACCTCTCGCCTCCAGCCCCCGCGTCGCCAAAATCGCCTTCACCGGCGAGACGACAACCGGCCGCCTGATCATGCAGTACGCCTCCGAGAACCTCAAGCCCGTCACCCTCGAACTCGGCGGCAAGAGCCCCAACATCTTCTTCGACGACGTCTCCGACGCGGACGACGACTTCCTCGACAAGGCCCTCGAGGGCTTCACCATGTTCGCCCTCAACCAGGGCGAGGTCTGCACCTGCCCCTCACGCGCCCTCATCCAGCGCGGCCACTACGCCGCCTTCCTGGAACGCGCCCTCGCCCGCACCGAGGCCATCGTCCCGGGCCACCCCCTCGACACCGCCACGATGATCGGCGCCCAGGCCTCCAACGACCAACTGGAGAAGATCCTCTCCTACTTCGACATCGGCAAGCAGGAGGGCGCCCGCATCCTCACCGGCGGCACCCGCGCCCACCTCGGCGGCGAACTCTCGGGCGGTTACTACATCGAGCCCACCATCTTCGAGGGCGACAACCGCATGCGGATCTTCCAGGAGGAGATCTTCGGCCCGGTCGTGGCCGTCACCCCCTTCACCGACTTCGACGACGCCGTCTCCATCGCCAACGACACCCTCTACGGCCTCGGCGCCGGCGTCTGGACCCGCAACGGCACCACGGCCTACCGCGCCAGCCGCGCCATCCAGGCCGGCCGCGTCTGGACCAACTGCTACCACGCCTACCCGGCCCACGCCGCCTTCGGCGGCTACAAGCAGTCGGGGATCGGGCGGGAGACGCACAAGATGATGCTGGACCACTACCAGCAGACCAAGAACCTGCTGGTGAGCTACTCGGCGCAGAAGCTGGGGCTGTTCTAGGGGAGTTGGGAGGGCCGCTGAGCTGCGCGTACGGCGCTCGGCGGCCCGGTACCCGGGTTCATGACATGGCATCCGTCCGATGAGCGAGAGCCCGCAGCTCGGAGGAAGCGGAACGGCCGGAGACGAGCAGCAAGTCCCTGATCGCTGAGCGCGCGGTGACGTGTGACCGGATCGCTTCGGGAGCAAGCTCTTCCGCTTGGAGAAAGCACCGGACGGCCGCATGCTCGTTGCGAAGCTGAGCATGTGCCCGCCCCATGTCGAGAGCGAGCCGCGCCTGGCGCTCAACGGACAGGTGGGTTGCGTCCAGTCGCTCACCAATCTCAACGGCCTCGCCCGCATCGCCGAGATCGACGGCAACGGAGACAGCTTGGATCTCGACATTCGTCGGACCGAACTCCAGGTCGAAGTCGTCGCGATCTTCCCCGAGTTGCTGTGCCACCCTGCGGGCGAGTTCCGTTTCGCATCGCGCGCCTGCACGGTTCGCGCAACGTGCATGGGTCAGCGCGAGCGCCAGGTGCATGGATCCCAGCAGCGAGAGGAACTCAGGAGTTGGACGCTCACGGCCGGCGTGCTGACTGAGCGCATTCACCGCGGACTGGGCTGCGTGTTCTGCTTGGTCGTAGCGCCTGAGCCGGACGAAGGCATGCGCGAGCCGGAAGATGCCCGCGAACACATCCAAGGCGTTGCCGGATCTCTCGGCAGCGGAGATCGAGCGGTCGGCTGCCACCCACGCCGCGTCGGCTTCGTTCTGGCGGACGAAGGCTGCCGACAACGCTTGGTAGGTGCGCGCGAGGAGGCCATGAGCCTTGGGCCGCCCGTCCGTATCTGCTGTCCGCGTTGCTCGTTCCAGCTCTGGGACGAGTGAACTCAGCAGTGCGCTGAGCTCTGCGAACTTGCCGCGATGGACGAGGAACCAGGCGCGCTCCACGGCTGCTTCCAGTTCGAAGAGCGACGACTGTGCTGCGATGAGCTCTGGGGCGAGGACGGCGTCCAGCGCCGGATGCCCGGTGATGAGGAGACGGGCTTGGTCGAGGTCGTTCGGCTCGGGCGCCGTTTCGGCCGCGTCCTCCTCCGGCGGTGCGTCGGGCCGTAGCTCCTGAAGCGTCACCCCGAGTCCGTCGGCCAGCAGGCGAAGGACGTCCAGCCGATTGACCGGCTGGACGCCCCGTTCCACCTGCGAGAGCCAGCTCGTCGTGCGACCGACCTCGGCTGCCAGTTCCTTCTGAGTCAGCCCGCACTCAATACGCAGTCGTGCGACCCGCGCGCCGAACGAAGGCGGCAACTGAGGCTTCACTGCTCTCTTCACGCCTTGCCGTCGATGCGTTCCAGGAAGGTCACGTCGGTCGAGGCGACGAACTTCTCGCGAGCTTCAAGGAAGTGCTGAGTGTGTGGCTGCCGTTCGTGCGCTTCGAAGGCTGCACGGTTTTCGTACAGTTCGTAGAAGATCCGTACGTTCGGCTCGTCCGGTACACGGTGGTTCACGTACACGACGGTGCCCTGCTCATGCCGCCGGATGCCCTCCAGTGTCCTGGAGACCAGCTCATCGAACGCGTCTGCCGCGACCGCGTCATGCAGCGTGAAGCGTACGACCAGACCGAAGCCTGCGGTCATGTTCACTCTCCTCTCGAGTCACACCAAGACTCTCAGAGCGGGGATAACGGTGGTAGCCGCAGATATTCTTGACTCGCAGAAAAACTGTGACTAGCTTCGTAGTTGAGCTGCTACTCGGCGTGATCGAGACGCTCGAAGGCAGCCTCGCGGCGCCGCGGTTCTGAGCGCTGCGACATGAAAGAAGCCCCGGCGGTATGGGCTCACTGGTGCCGTTATCACCGTGAGGCGCCGCCGAGGCCGTCATCTCACCCCTGATCTGAGCAGGAGGTTCGATGCATGTCCAGGTTAGCGGCTCGGTCGCTTCGGCGCGTTGCGCGCAGTGTCGAGAGATCAAAAGAAAGCACAACGAAGCCGTCCGGGAGGGAAATTCCCGGATGGTGGAGGCGATGATCATTGCCATGGGGCGGCACCATCGGTTTGCACACGCGTGACAAAGCGTGTCGCTGTCGGGTCAACAGCGCGGGCGCCAGGTCCGGGTTGCCCTACGGCCCTTGGCCACGTGCGCACGAAGTGCATTCAGCGAGACCTGAGTTGGCTGATCGAAGGAAGGAGGTGTCCCATGGGTGGCGAGCAGGAGATCAATGGGTACGACGTCTATGAGAACGAGGTCGTGATCCCGGCTGAGCCGGAACAGGAAGGTGAAGGCGACGATGACTGACACTCCCTTCCCGGACGAACCGCCCAGCCGCCGTGCCCTGATCGGCATGATGATCAAACGCGACCTTCCCGACAGGGCGGGTGCCTCCGAGTGGTGTGGCAAGCACCCGAAGGAGCGGACGCAACTACTCATCCGCAAGGGGTGGGTCTGCCTCGACTGCGTACGGGAGAGCAGCCGGGATCAGTCGTAAGAGCCATGCCACGCCCCGGTCTGTGCCCACGCCTTCGAGATGCACAGGCCGGGTCTTGTTCCCCGGCCGTCGGCAACTCCAGGAGGCAGGCTCCTGAGCGAGAAGGGTACGCGCGTCAGTCGGCGCCTGCGGAACGTAGGTACAGCAGTGCAACAAGGCTCCCGGAATTGGAGATCAGCCCCCGGGCGATGAGCTCGGGGATCCGGGTGAGCGGGATCCACTCGGATCGCGTTCCCTCATTGTGCTCGCTGGGAGGGGCAACGTACTCGACACCTCGAGCCACGTAGACATGGTGGGGGCTCGTCACCGTGCCAATCATCGGCTCGAAGGAAACGATGTGCTCGAGCTCTCCCCGTGGCCGGTAGCCGGTCTCCTCGAGGAGTTCCCGCGCTGCCGCGTCTTTGGGGTCTTCGCCCTCGTCGACGACGCCACCGGGGAGTTCCCAGTTCCAGGTGTCGGAGACGAACCGGTGCCGCCACACCATGTAGACGCGATCACGGTCGTCAAGCATGGCGGTCATGGCCGCCGCCGGCAGGTAGACCTTGTGGTGATCGAAGCGTTCGCCGTCCGGCGTTTGCACATCGGCCTTCGCCAGTGTCACCCAACGGTTCTCGTAGAGGAGCGCTTCGTCATGCACGATCCACGCCGTGGACCGATCGCCGTCGTCACCGTAGTCCTGCGTCTTCGTCACGACGGATCTTTACACCCTTCCGTCAGCGCCTGTCCAAAGAGCCAAATGTGACCCCGCAGTCCACCCACCCACCGGCCACCGCGACAACCCCTCCGCTCACGGGGTGCTGGGGCTCCCGGCGCACAGTGCGTGGTCGATCAGGGCGCTGGCAGCGTTCTCTTGGTCCCGGATGTGCTTCGGGGCATCGCCGCGTGCTTCGGACATGGAGACCGCGGCGCTTCGTCTGCCGTTGTCGGTGACGCCGTTGAGGGTGATGTAGCCGCCGTCCCCGCCCTCGTGGCTCCAGTAGGTTCCTCCGCAGCTCAGGGGGCGTTCGACCAGGCCGAGCCCGTACCGGCCGCCGGGCCAGAGCTGTTGGACCTCCGCGCTCACGGGGACGGTCTGCTTCATCTCGGCCAACTGCCGTGTCGACAGCAGACGACCGGAGAGCAGCGCGCGAAGGAATCGGTTCTCGTCCCGCGTGGTCGTGACGAACGAGAGGATTTCGTGGTCCACCGGTATCTGGTCGGTGACGTCCACCCGGGAACCGGGGCCGAAGAGCTGGTAGGCCTGGGCGTGTGGCCGGGGCAGGGTGTGCGAGGTACCGAGCCACCGGGTCCGGTCGAGGCCGAGCGGGCGCAGGATGCGGTCTTCGATCTCCTGGTGGGCAGGGTGGCCGGTGGCCTTCTGGATGATCATGCCGAGCAGGACGTAGCCGGTGTTGGAGTACTCCCAGCCCTTGCCGGGCGGGAAGTCCGGCGCGTGGGTCATGGCGCGGGCGACCAACTGCTCGGGACCGTAGATGTCGTGGCGCTGCTGGTAGTACTCCTGGGGCGTGGTGTAGCCGGGCAGGTCGTCGTGGATGCCGCTGGTGTGCTGGAGCAGTTGGCGGACGGTGATCTGGCTGCCGTCGTTGCCGTTGCCCTGCACCACTCCTGGCAGCCAGTGGTCGACGGTGCCGTCCGGGGACAGCCTGCCCTCGGCCTGGAGTTGGAGGACCACGGTGGCGACCAGCGTCTTGGACGTGCTGGCCATGCGGAAGTAGCCGTCGGACGAGACCGGGCGGCCGGTGTTCAGGTCGGCGGTGCCGCTGGTGGCGACCGACTGCCGGCCGTCATGCGCGATGACGCGGGCCTGCACACCGCTGACGCCGAGGGCGTGTATCGCCTCGGTGTCCCGGCGTAACTGCTCCGCAGGGGAGGGACAGGCGGGCTGGGCGAGGGCGGTGGCCACGTCAGCGGCGAGCAGTGCAGTGACCGCGAGCGCCATGGCGAGGTGCTGTCGCAGAGTCGGCGTCATGGCTGAACGCTAGTTTCGCCCCCAACGGGCCACGATCCGGCGCACCCCAGGATCGGACAGGGGGATATCCCCCAGCCCGGGCCGTCACCAGTCCGACGTCGACCTGCCGGGCGCGGTGAGGCACTTCCACCCTTCGGCTGGGTGGCGAGTCGGGTACCGGTTTCCCCACGGCCGAGGGCAGTTCTCGTGGGGAAACCGGTACCCGACTCGCCAGTAGCGCTCCTTGGATCCGCGCACACTCCGAACAACGCCTGGACAGCGCCGACTTCCCCTGCGGCTGACCGGTCACCGCAGCCCCCCCTTTCGGCTCCGTGCGTTGACGGCCGCCAGCTCATCACTCAACTGGTGGTCGTGCGGCGGCCTGTACGCGTTGAGCGCATCAGTCACGAGCCGGGCCTTGTCCTGACGCAACGGGTCATTTGCGGCCTACGTGAGGCGTCTTTGCGGCAGCCCAGCCATCATGCGCGCTCAACTCCGGCGTCTCCTCGAAGCAGGCAAACAGCCTCACTTGGCCATTCAGGCAATGCCCTTCTCCAGCGGCGCGCACCCGTCCATTTCCCTTCCGTCACATGGCACAGCTTCGTAAGAGCCGCCGCTGATGGGCGCAAGCCATAAGCACCCCCGGATGACACACGCCGCAACAAATCCGGCTGCGCCGACGGAGCGCCCCGAGGCACCCTGGAAGCATGGATCACGCACGAACCGTCCGGGTGTCGAAGTACCTCAGCCGACATCTGCGGCACCAGCCCGCCCGTATCGGCATCGAGCTCGACCCCCAGGGCTGGGTCGGGATCGACACTCTGCTCGCGGCGGCCGCCGCCCACGGCTTCCCGATCGGGCGGCGGGAACTGGAACAGGTCGTGGCCGCCAACGACAAGCAGCGATTCGCCATCGAGGGCAGCAGGATCCGGGCCAGCCAGGGCTACACCGTGCCGGTCGACCTGGGTCTGCCGGCTGTGGACCCGCCCGCTTTCCTCTACCACGGCACCGTGGTCCGCAACGTGGCCGCCATCCGCGCCGAGGGGCTGCGGCCCATGGACCGACACCATGTCCACCTGTCCGCGGACCGCGAGACCGCGGTCCGGGTGGGGGCACGGCGCGGCAAGCCGGTGGTGCTGGTGGTGGACGCCGGGGCGATGCGGGCGGCCGGGCATGTGTTCCGGCGCAGCGCCAACGGGGTGTGGCTAGTGGACGAAGTCCCGCCGCGCTTCCTCCGCCTCCCCGGCTGAGCGGTGCTCAGTGGGCCGTCCAACCACCGTCCATGACCAGGGTGGTGCCGGTGACGGCGGAGGCGTACGGACCGCAGAGGTAGGCCACCGCCTCGGCGACCTCCTCCGGCTCGATCAGCCGTTTGACCGCGGAGTCCGCCAGCAGGACCTCGGCGAGCACGCGCTCGGCGGGGATGCCGTGGGCCTTGGCCTGGTCGGCGAGCTGTGCCTCCACGAGTGGGGTGCGTACGTAGCCGGGGCTGACGCAGTTGGAGGTGACGCCGCGGTTCGCACCCTCCAGGGCGGTGACCTTGGACAGGCCCTCCAGCCCGTGTTTGGCCGCGACATAGGCGGACTTGTAGGCGGAGGCGCGCAGGCCGTGCACGGAGGAGATGTTGACGATCCGGCCCCAGCCCCGCTCGTACATCCCGGGCAGGGCGCCCCGGATCAGCCGGAACGGCGCCTCCAGCATCACCGTGAGCACGGCGTGGAAGGCATCCGGCGGGAAGTCCTCGATGGGGCACACCCGTTGGATTCCCGCGTTGTTGACCAGGATGTCGGCACCGGTCGCGGCCCGTTCGGCAGCGTCGAGATCCGCGAGGTCGAGCACCACCGGATCGACGGTGCCCGGCAGCTCCCCGGCTCGCCCCAGGAGTTCGGCCAGGCCGTCCGTGTCACGGTCCAGTGCTCGCACGCATGCCCCGGCAGCGGCCAGGCGCAGGGCGCAAGCGGCGCCGATGCCGCTGGCCGCACCGGTGACCAACGCAGTTCGCCCGTCAAGTCCGGTCGGCTGACTGGGAGTTATCGATGCGATCATGCCTGGCATGGTAAGCGGTGAACTCCGGTGGATAGAACTGGCGTGCCCACTTGCGGTAGGCGCCGATCGGGCCGTCGTCCTGGCTGAGCCTGGGATACGGCTGGTAATGCTGGTGATGCCAGATCAGGGCACCTTTCGCGATGTCACGCACCGTTTGGCGGACCAGCAAACGGTTAACAGCTCGGGACACCGGGCCGAAGACGAACTTGTGCAGCGGTCCGGCCGACTCCTTTAACAGCTCTGTGTCGACAGCAAGGAACAGTCGGATATGTCCCGACCCAGCGGGTGTCGTCAAAAGCGAAATCGGCATGTCCCAGATCATCAGACCAGCTGGTACCCAAACTCACTGCCCAGCCTGGCTACCACAGTAGCCCCCGCAGCATCTGCCGAAAAACTGTCGCCCTCGAATTCCTTATCACCACAGTAATCAGCGAGATACGCAACAGGTGGATCGCTTTCCCCGCATCTATCCCCCGAGGCCAGCATGACTGCCACCCACGCCGACGAATACATCGACCACACCCCCGCGCACTCCCCAACACCCGGAACACCACCGGCGGATGATCGGCTACGCCATCACATGGAACACCATCCCCGGCGCTCCATTTACATGAGCCGTTTGTGTTTGCTGGTTCACGCCGATTGGGCAGCCCCGGGATGAGATGCACCTGACGCTTCACCACGGAGTGGGCAGGTATCCCTATGGCAGCATCACACAGCCCTTCACAGGGCGGTTGCCGTGCCCGCACAGATTTCTGGCTGGCCTTGGCCAGAAGCTCCACTCGCAGGAGAATAGCGGCATCGCCACGGACACCCGGGGATCAGTCGAGCTCCTGATCGCCGATCGGTACCACCAAGCCCTTCGCGCACCGCAATGGGCTCCCGCCACGACGGACGCCCTGCACCCTATAAAGAAGCCCCGGCACCAGGCCGCCCCACACGCCACGGGAGACAGCACGGAAACCCTGACCTGAGGCACCCCCGTCGCCCGGCAAGACCGCAGCAAAGGCCTCCTAATGCGTCGAGACGGCAGCCCGTTTCGGCACCTCGAACGAGGTCACTGGCCGACCAACAGCCAACAAGCCCCCCTGTAACTCGGCAATGCCTGCTTCATCCACGGTCTCCAACCACATGAAAGGCAGCCACGATGTCACAGCACGCCAGCCCTGCCTTTGACATCCTCACAGAATCCGTATATAGCGAAGACTCGAAGACGCCAGCGGGCGCCAAGATTCCCCAGGTCTCCTTTCAAGAGCTGTCCTCACTTATCTCCTGGGCAGTTTCCCAAATTGATCGGCTCCACCCGAACGCACCCGACGAACCTGCCGCCCCGGAGCCCCATCCAAAGTGCGTCGCCTGGCTCAACGAACGCGGATTCGGTAACCCGAAGTTCACCACCGTACTCAAGGATGCCCGCATCAACTGTTTTTCCACGTTGCTCTACCCGGGAGCATCTCCCGAAATCGTGCTCCTGAGCAACGCCTACATGTGCTTGACCACCCTCCTGGATGATTGCGTGGCAGAGGCAGGACGGCCACTGGACGCCTACGTGACGACATTTGGAGAAATCCTCCGCACCGGCACTCTCCCCCATAATCCAGACGCCCTGCATCAGATGTGCCTGGACGTGCGGGAGCTCATCGTCGAACAGGGAGGAGATCCCGTCATCGACCAGCTTGCCGACGAAATGGATGAAACACTCACCCACTGGGTGGTCGAAGAGGCGAACCGTGCCTCCACCGGTACAGACCTGTCGCTGACGGACTACCTCAACGCCCGTGGCATGACAATCCACATGAGCCCGGGGGCATTTTTCGTCCGCCTGTCCATGGGTATGACATCGCCGGATAAGTTCGCCTCTGATAATGCGCAGCGCCTGGTCAAACTGATGTCGCTGCTAGTTGGCCTGGAAAACGATATCTGGAGTTCCTACAAGGAACTCAAGTGTGGAACAGAACCCACCTTGCTCAAAGTGGTCACCAGCCAGTACGAGATTCCGGTCGATTGCGCCTTCCCTGTCATGGTCGCGATAGCCACCACGGTGAAGGCCCAACATGACCAGCTTCTGCGAGACATCTGTCGGGACCCACACGAATCGCCAGAATCTCGCCGCTACGCACAAGCAATCGGGGCCTGGACGGACGCGCACTACGCTTGGGCGCGAGCTTGCCCCCGCTATCACATCCGTAAGTTGACCCGCCACCCGGTCACAGTTTTCGCGAGGCATAGTCAATGAAGTAGGTACGGATCGTCAGTTGAGGAAGCGAAACACCGCCTGTTGCCATCCGGCATCGCGTCAGTCATGTCTCCCTCCTCGCGGGAGGTGTGGCCGACTCAGGGGATAGAACTGGCGCGCCCACTTACGATAGGCACCGATCGAGGACAGGTCCCAGGCCGGATACTCTCCCGCATGGTGACGCCAGGCCTATACAGTCCCCCGACCTCGTGAATGGGGAGCAGGTGCAGCGCTGCTTTGGACGGCTTCCCGCAGGGTGAGTGAACGCATGCGCCATCCACCGCGAAGGCGAAGTGGTTGAAGTGGCACACCAGATTCTCCCCATCGGGGGGTTGCACCCGCACCCAAGCGCGGGCAATAAGGGTGAGGTGCGCGCAGGGTGCCACCGTGTCTGGTAGATCACGATGCCACCGTCCATGAACGGCCGAGTCTGCGCCGATCCCGGAGCCCACTTGCAGAACCACCCGTTCGGATACGGGAGATCAGCCGACCCTGCCGCATGGCCGGCCTGTGGCCGATCATGCACTAGCCGCGACGGCGATGGGATGTAGCCATCAGGATGTCCTCGTAGTGGCAGCCTCGGCCAGCGCCCTCAGTGCCCGCGCCGCGGGAGGTGCGAACGGTACGCTGCCCAGCGCCTGGAGGGCCTGTTCATAACGGTCGTTGATCATCCGCTCGACGATGTCGCACGCGCCCGTGGCGGCGACGATGCCCTTGATGCGGGACGTGTCGCCCTCGCTCAGACTCCTGTCGCCGATCAACTCGTAGAGGATCGCGCGCTGTCGCGGGTCGGCGCGTTCGAGCGCCAAGGCCATGAGCACCGTGCGCTTGCCCTCGCGTAGATCGTCCACGGCGGACTTGCCGGTCTCCCGGGGGTCGCCGAAGACTCCAAGGAAGTCGTCGCGCATCTGGAAGGCTTCGCCCAACGGCAAGGCGTACGCGGAAAGCGCCCGGTGAACTGCTTCGGTTGCCCCTGCCAGGGAGGCACCGATACGCAGTGGCCGGTCGACGGTATAGGCGGCGGTCTTGTAGCGGGCGATCCGCAGTGCCGTGAAGACGTCCGGCGCAGGGCGCCCAGCGGACATGACGTCCAGGTACTGGCCGTACATCACTTCGCTCCGCATGGCGTCGACATGCACCAGCGCCGCGCCGAGCTGGGCATGGCTGAGACCGGCGGAGTGCAGGAGTCGGTCCGCCCAGGCCAGGGCGACGTCCCCGATGAGGAGAGCCAGGTTGACTCCGAGCCGGTCGGCCGCCTCACCGGTGCGGCCGACAGCATGGTGTGCGGCCAGAACACGGTGCACCGTGGCGGATCCGCGCCGGATATCGCTGTTGTCCACGATGTCGTCATGGATGAGGGCGAAAACGTGAAACATTTCGAGCGAGGCCGCTGCCTTCAGAACGGACACGGGGGTGGTACAGCTCCCCACCACAACATGCCAGCCGACCACACACATCAGAGGACGCAGGCGTTTTCCGCCGACGAAGGTGAAGCTGCGCAGAACATCCGTGATTTCCGAAGGCCACTGGTGCAACACCGCAACCCGGGCCCTCTCCTCGAGAAATTCGGCCAGGACGGCATCGATGCCCTTCTTCGTGTTGACAAGGTCTATCAGTGAATCCGCAGTGGTGCCGACAGCGCCCGCATATTCCATCTCTTCCGGCTCCACGATCCGCTCGACGCTGGGAATTACAGCCAGAGTTGCCCCGGGTAGCCGTGCTCCTCGTCGCACCACCCCCAAGTCCCCACAAAGTTCGCCGGACCCGCTACCACCTGCATGTTTGATTGGACACCGCCGTATGGACGGAGTCCACCCTGGACAGGGAGCGCATGTGTGTACAGCACCCCATGGGTGGTGCGCTGGTCGTACGGGTGGAGTGGCCCCCTGTCAGAATCACTCCGGCATCATCAGCAAGGCCCCGGGGCGTAAGGATCAAGCGGTGTACGACTTCAGACACCCTCTGTACAACAGAGCAACGGCGATCGTCTGGTTGCTGATGGGGATCGCGGCGGTGGCCGCTTCCGTATGGCTGATCGCCGTCGATACGCCGGAACGGGCGCGCAACGACCGGGCGTTCACGTCCGCGGCGTCCTGTCCTGCCCCGCCGCGCACGGCGTCGGCGGAGTGTGTGTGGTCCGAGGAGTTCACCGTCTCGGGCATTCATCTCTGGAGCGGCAAGGGCAGCCACATCAGGGCCACCCTCACCAGCACCCGGATCGGAGTGTGGCCGACCGGGTTCCGCAACGACGGGCCGGTTCTGGAGAAGTTGAGGGACGGGGACCGGGTGGTGGGCACCGTGTGGCGCGGGAGAGTGGTGAAGGTCGCCGCGAAGGGCGCTGTGCAGGACACGGAGGACAGTCCGGCCGACCTCGCGGAGGCATCGCTGGGGCTCGGGCTCGGGCTCGGTCCTTCCGGGCTGCTGATCGTCGTCGCCTGTGTCTGGCGACTGCGGCGGATCCGGGAGCCGGAACCGAGCCTGTCGATGAGGTCCCTCCTGCGGCTTGCGCTGGGGCTGGCGAGCGCCGCGTGTCTCACCAGCCTTGCGGCCTGGCTGCTCGCGGCACCGCTCTGGCTCATCCTGGGGGCGTGGGCGGCTCTGGCCCCGTTCGTCACCTGGTACGCGGTGTGGTTCGCGCGGCAGGAGCCGGGGCCTCGTCCGCTTCCGGAGCTGGGGCCCCTCTGATCAGGCTGATCAGGTCCGTTCGTAGACCGTCACGCGTCTGCCGCTGATCCGGGTTTCCGCGCTCCTGCGGAAGTGTCGGTCCAGGATCTGCTGCTCGGTGCGCTCCCGGGTCGTCGCCGACGCCCTCATCGCTTGATCACCTGATCACCTGCGAAAGAACTCTTGCGTGAAGTGGCGCCGGATGTACGGCTCCTCGCCCCCCGGCCATCCGACCAAGCCCCTGCGCCCGCGTGACGGTCGTCACGTTCGCGCACGCCGGCGTCACCCTTCGCAGCGTCGCGCGCGCTCGAAAACAAGTGGAATGTCGGCATGCGTTCCGGCGCACCGGAGCCTGCCCGCCCGCCGTGATCACGCTGTGTCCCCGCCCCGCCGCCCTGTGGGTTTCTGCTCCTTTCTGTCATGAGTCTTCGCGAACCGAAATCGCTTCACTGGGAAGTGTGGGGCGTCAACGCCCGTCCGCCACCGGCGAGTTGAGCCGGGCGAGCGGCTTCTCGAAGGGAATTCATGTACACCAAGCAACGGGGCTGCCCGTGAACGACGACGCGCCCCTCCGGGACGAGGACCCGCTCGGCGACGAGGAGGACTTCGAACTCCCCCTGGACTTCCAGGCGTTCTACGTCTGCCGACAGGAGCTCTACCACGACTACGCCACCGGGCTCCTCGGCGACCGGCGCGAGGCGGAGGAGCTCGTGCACGAGGTCTTCGGCCAGATCCTGGCGACCTGGAGCGACCTGCTCGGCAGCGGCAACTTCGAGGAGGACACCTGGGCCGTCCTCCGCCTGGCCGCCGAGCAGCGGCTGCGCCGCGAGCACCGGCGGCCCGCCTTCGTCGCCAAGGGTGCCTTCGCCCAGGCCTTGGACGCGACCCGCGACCAGCTGATGGCCCTGGAGGAGGGCATCGGGCTCTACTCCGCCATAGCCCAGCTCCCGCCCCGGCAGTTCGACGTCATCGTCCTGCGCTACGTCCTCGGCTACGAGACCCGCACGATCGCCTGGTTCCTCGGCCTGGACCGGCGCACCGTCGACTACCACGGCCGCAAGGGCAAGGAGCACCTGGGCCGTCGGCTCAACATCCCCGCGAACACTGTGGAGGCCACCAAGTGACCCGCGGATCCGGCATCGACGACCTCCTCGCCGACGCCGCCGTGCCCACCGTTCCCGCCACCGACTTCGACGTCCCCGCCGCGCTGCGCCGCCTGGCGGCTCAGGCCTCGTGCCGGTGCCGGGGCCACGGCCACGGCCCGGGCCTGCCGCAGCGGGCCCGGCAGGCCCGCTGGACGCTGGACGTGGTCTCCCGCTGGGTGGTCAACCTCCCCGAGGCGCCCGGGCAGCTCGAACAGCTCGCCGGGGACCGGAGCGTCGACGTCGAGGGCATCCTCGTCTTCGCCTGCCTGCTCCGGCTGACCGGATATCCCGACAGCGCCCAGTTCTGGTGGCAGGTGGCGGCCGGTGCGGGCAACCGCACCTCGTCGTACTGCCTGCACCTGCACCATCTGCAGCTCGGCGAGGAGAGCACGGCCCTGCTCTGGCTCGACCGGTTCTCCCCTCTCTCCGCTCTCTCCGCGGCACCGCTCACCGGCTCCGACTACTTCGACGTCCTGGCCGCCGCCGCCTGCTACCTCCGCCGGCACGGCACCACCGGCCGGCTCGCCGCGGAGGACCTCGAGGACGAGGTCCACCGCCTGGCCGCGGCGACGAGCGGTGCCCACGGCATCGTCAGCTGCCCCGACCGGCGCCTCGCCGAGCGGCTGCACGATCTCGCCCACGGCGTCCGGCCGGCATGACCACCGCCGGCGGGCGGGGCGGGGCTGCGTCAATACGTCACCGGGCGCGCCACGGTCAACCCGACCCGGCCGTTCACGGCCGGAAGTTGACCCGGACCCCATCCGTCCGGCTCAGCCTGGTTACCGAATGGAGCAATACAACTACCCTCCGGATGCTCCTTCCGGATTCCCGGGTGAACCTCGGATCAAGGAGGTACACCAATGAAGTCAATCCGTACCGCTGTCTGCGGCACACTGACGGCCGTGGCCGTCTGCGCGGCTCCTGCCGCGTACGCCCTGTCCTCGACTCCGGCCGCCACCGTCAAGGCCGAGAGCCGCGTCGTCGCCAAACACGGCGATCACGAGGACTGCGACCACGGTCGCGACCACGACGAGGGCCGCGAGGACCACGGTCGTGAGGACCACGGACGCGACGACTGCGACCGCGAAGGCCGTGACCACGGCCGCGAGGACGGTCGCGAGGACCGCGACGAGGGCCGTGAACACGGTCGCGAGCACGACGAGGGCCGCGAGGACCACGGTCGTGACGAGGGCCGTGAAGACCACGGCCGCGACGAGGGCCGCGAGCACCGTGACCACGACGAGGGCCGTGAGCACGGACGCGACCACGAGGACCACGGCCGTGACCACGGCCGCGACGAGGGCCGCCACGACCACGGCAGACCTCACGGTCACGCCCACGCGGGCGGCGGCGCCACCGCGCAGCTCGCCGCGTCGGACTCCTCGTCCCCCGACACCGCGGCGATCCTGCTCGCAGGCGCCACGGCGGGCATCGCCGGTGGTCTGATCTGGACCCGCCGCCGCGCCAACGCGGCCAAGCGCTGACAGGAAGCGAACCGGCATCATGTCAGAAACGCGCACAGGTGGTTACGGCCGCCTGCTGACAGGAGTGGCCTGGGCGGCCTTGCTGCTGGCCCTGTGGCTACGGGGCCATGACATCGCCGACGAGCCCATAGCAAGGGCGCCGAAGAGCGGCGACGTCGCGGCCCGGGACCACTCCCATGCGCTCGGCCTGCCCCCGGCACACGAACCGTTGCCGGGGGCCGGCCCCCAGACACTGGCCATCAAGGCCATGGGGCTGAACGCCCCGGTCGAGGGTCACGGCCTCGACGCCGAGGGCGGCGTCGAGGCGCCGCCGTACGAGCGGGCGGGCTCCGTGTCCTGGTACAAGGACGGCGTGGAGCCCGGCAGTGCGGGCTCCGCCGTCCTCGTCGGCCATGTGGACACGCTCACCGGACCGGCCGTCTTCTACGAACTCAGCAACGTCAAGCGCGGCGAGAAGATCGACGTCTCGCGCGCGGACGGCTCCACCGCCGAGTTCACGGTCGAGGACGTCTCCGTCGTGGCGAACGACCACTTCGACGTCGACAAGGTCTACGGGCCGCAGGACACGAAGCGCGCCGAACTGCGCCTGATCACCTGTGGCGGCGACTACAACCGCGACCAGCACCAGTACACCGCCAATGTGGTGGTGTCCGCCTATCTCACCGGGGCGGGGCGCACCGCTCCTCCTCCCGGTTCCGGAGCGGCCTGACGACCGGTTAGTGTATGACGAAGCCATCCCCCCACGTGTCGGCATCGCCGGACGCGGCTTTCCTGCCCGTTCCGACCGTGGAGTTCGTTCTTCGTGCTGCGCATGACCACTCACAACACCCGTCGCCGGACCGCCGTTTGCGGGCTCCTCCTCGCCGGAGTGCTCGCCCTGACCGGCTGTGGCGGAAGCGACGACACGTCGTCGTCGGCCGCCGGTGCCAAGGCCTCGTCGCCGGCGTCCCCTTCGGCTTCCGTCTCCAAGTCCCCGAAGCCGACGCCGACACAGGAGGCCATCGCGCCGCCGGCCACGACGGAAGCCGCGCCGGAACCGGCCACCGCCGAACCGACCGTGGCCGAGCACACCCGGGCCGCGCGCACCGGCGGCACCGCCTGCGAGATCGTCTCCAACGCGGGCCACTGCTACCGCGCGGGCCAGTTCTGCCGGAAGGCCGACGTCGGCTCGAGCACGCATGATGCCGAGGGGCGGCTCATCACCTGTGGCGGCGAGAACGGCCGCCGCTGGCACTACTGATGTCCCGAATGCCCTGACAGGCACTTGCCGAGCCGGGCCGTCATGTTCATCCTGAACATTCCGAGAGCCGTACGCGCACGAGAGCCGTACGCAACCGATCCCGGGAGCCGGCCATGAGCGGAGCAGCAGTGTCCCGCATCGCCCTCACCGCCGAGGCGGCCGGGCTGATCCGTGAACTGTGCGACAAGCACGGTCCGTTGATGTTCCATCAGTCCGGCGGCTGCTGCGACGGTAGTTCGCCCATGTGCTACCAGCGGGGCGAGTTCCGCGTGGGCGGCTCCGACGTCCTGCTGGCCGAGCTGGCGGTGGACGGGGTGGACGAGCGGGTCGGATTCTGGATGTCGGCCGAGCAGTTCGAGCGCTGGCGGCACACCCATCTCACGGTCGATGTCGTCCCGGGGCGCGGCAGCGGGTTCTCGCTCGAGGCCCCGGAAGGGGTGCGCTTCCTGATCCGTTCCCGGCTGCTGACCGATGAGGAGGCGCGGCGGCTGGGCTAGACCGGGCATCAGGAGGGCGCGTCGGCCAGCGACAGCGTGTGCAGGCGCTCGGGCGGTCCGGGGCGCGCGTAGTACCAGCCCTGTGCGGTCTCGCACCCGAGTAACCGCAAGTGGTCGGCCTGGACGCCGGTTTCCACGCCCTCGACCGTGACCGACAGGTCGAGGGTGTGGGCGAGGGAGACGATGCCCTCGACGATCTTCACGTCGACGGGGTCGGCGGGCGTGCACTGCATGCCGCGGGTGAAGGAGCGGTCGAGCTTGAGCGTGCTGACGGGCAGCCGGCGCAGATAGGACAGGTTGGAGTAGCCGGTGCCGAAGTCGTCGAGGGCGATGTCCACGCCCAGGTCGGCGAGTTGGCGCAGCGGGCGCAGCTCCTCCTCGTCGGCGCCGATGAGGGCGTTCTCGGTGACCTCCAGGCACAGGGCGGAGGGGTCGAGGCCGGCGTTGTTCAGGACGGCGACCGTGTCGGCGACGAGGGAGGGGCATCGCAGCTGTGAGGGCGAGAGGTTGACGTTGACGCGCAGGGGCGCGCCGCAGGTGCCCTCACTGCGCCAGGCGCGGGCCTGCCGGGCGGCTTCCTCCAGGACCCAGCGGCCGAGCGGCACGATCAGGCCCGTGCTCTCGGCGAGCGGGATGAACCGGTCCGGGCCGAGGACCCCGTGGACGGGATGCAGCCAGCGCACCAGCGCCTCGGCCCCGCGGACGGTGCCGTCGGCGAGGCGGACGAGCGGCTGGTACTCGATGAAGAACTCGCCGTTCTGCAGCGCGCCGGGCAGGCAGTTGGTGAGGTCGTGGCGGGCGATAGCGCGGGCGTCGGAGTCGGCGTCGGCCAGCTCGTAGCGGTTGCCGCCCGCGGCCTTGGCGCGGTACATGGTGATGTCGGCGCTGCGCAGCACCTCCGCCGCGCCGAGTTCGCCGCCGTGGCCGCCGACGATCCCGATGCTGGCCCGTACGGACAGGTGCCGGCCGTCGAGGAGGACGGGCTCGGCGAGCGCGGCGAGCATCCGGCGGGCGAGGGCGGTGACGTCGCGCTGGGCGGCGGGGCCGGTGATGAGGGCGACGAACTCGTCGCCGCCCAGGCGTGCCACGAGCTCGTGGGGGCCGGTGACGCAGGAGTTCAGCCGACCGGCGACGGCGACGAGGAGCTGGTCGCCGACGGCGTGGCCGAGGCTGTCGTTGACGGCCTTGAAGCCGTCGATGTCGAGATAGCACAGCCCGAACTGGCCGTCGTCGCCCGTGTGTTCCAGCGCGGCGTCGAGGCGCTCGAAGAACAGGGCGCGGTTGGGGAGCCCGGTCAGGTCGTCGTGGGTGGCCTGGTGGCGCAGCCGCTCGTGCAGCAGCCGGCGTTCGGTGATGTCCTGCATGAGGGCGATCTGGTACTGGGGGCAGCCGGCGGAGTCCCGCAGCAGGGAGACGGTGAGGTCGGTCCACAGGACGGTGCCGTCGCCGCGGTAGTAGGGCTTCTCGACGCGGTAGTGGTCGCGGTCGCCCCGGACGAGCTCGGCGTACAGGCCCCAGACGTCGGGCGAGTCGTCGGGGTGCACCAGTTCGCCGACGTTGCGGCCCGTCACCGGCTGCCCCATGGTGTTGAACATCCGCAGCAGCGCGTCGTTGACGTCGAGGATGTGGCCGTCGACGCTGGCGATGCCGACCCCGATGGAGGCGCCCTCGAAGACGGCGCGGAAGCGGGCCTCGCTGGTGTGCAGGGCCTGTTCGGTACGGGCCTGTGCGACCAGCGCGGCCCGGGAGACGGCCTCCTGCTCGGCGAGGGTACGCTCGCGCAGGGCGCGGGCGAAGCCGGCGGCGATGGCGTGCTGGAGGCGGACGCAGCGGGTGCGGCTCTCGTCCTTCGGCACGGCGCCCTCGGCGGGGCAGTACAGCACGAGGTAGGCGTCGACCGCGCCGAGGATCAGGGGCAGGGCGTCGGGGTCGGTGCAGTGCCCGCGGACCAGGGCGGCGCCGACCTCGGCACCGGGCTCCGGGTCGAAGGGCTGGGAATGCAGCGCGTCGCGCAGCCGACCCGCGAGGGGGACGAGGTGCCGCTCGAACTCGGCGCGGGTCAGCGGCGTCGTGGCCGCGGGGTGGATGGCCCGGCTCCACAGCGCGGCGAACCGCCGGATCCGCTCGTCGTCACGGGCCGTCCGCCGGCCCGTGCCGTGCGGGCCGGTGCCGTGCGGGCCGGGGTGCTCGAGCGGCGCGGCGGTGCCGTACAGGATCCGGCCGTTGGTGCGGCCCGTCACGACTTGCGCCCCACTCCGGCGAGCCCCGCGGCACCGGCCGCCTCGTCCGGCTCCCCCGCGTCGGGCCGCCAGTCGGGCAGGGGCACCAGGCCCGGCTCGACCGGGGCGAAGCCGTCGAGGAACCGCGCCACGTCCGCCCGCCGGCGGGGGCACAGGGGGCTGCCGATGCTCCGGTAGACACTCTGCACCCGTGCGTTCTCCTCGGGCCGCATCGGCCCCTCCCCGGCCGAGGCGTGGCTGAGGACGAGCAGGCTCCCGGAGGGGAGGGCGTCGCGCAACTCGGCCACGGCGCGCCAGGGATCGTCACGGTCCTCGAGGAAGTGCAGGACGGCGACGAGCAGCAGCGCGACGGGCTCGCCCTCGCCGAGGAGCTCCTCGGTCTCGCGGAGCCGCAGGATGTCCCGCGGATGACGCAGGTCGCCGGTGACCATGGCCGCGCGCTCCTGGCCCGCGAGGACGGTCCGGCCGTGCCCCACGGCGACGGGGTCGCGGTCGATGTGGAGGACGCGCGCGCCGGGGTCGGCCGCCAGGGCCACCTCGTGGACGCCGCCGGCTGCGGGGATGCCCGAACCGATGTCGAGGAACCGGTTCACCCCGGCCGCCACGGCGAACCGGACCGCGCGGCGCAGGAAGGCGCGGTTGGCCCGCATGATCCCGGGCATGCCGGGATAGGCCTCGGCCGCCCGTCGGGCGGCCTCCCGGTCGGCCGCGGCGTGGTGCGAGCCGCCCAGGTAGTAGTCGTAGATGCGGGACACGCCAGGCGCGGACAGATCGATGCCCGCCAAGGCCCGGCCGGGACGCTGCGTCACTCTGTCTCTCCAGCTCATCTCAGGGGGTGTTGAGGGGTTTGAGCAGAGGCTACTGATCGTTCGTTCGAATGGTAGAAGAAGTGGACATCGGCCGTCCGCATGGGGCCGTCGCTCACCCCCGCCTCCAGCAGGTGTGCCGTGCAAGGAAGTTCGAAACCGCGTATACGCGTGAGATGCGTCTCTTCCACCCTTGCCGATCAGATCGTTGGCGACTACAGGAAATGATCATGGAGGTCAGCCGCCCGCGCAAGGGGCGCGTCCCGGTTCGTCCCGGCGCGCGGACGCACGACAGGGACCGCACGGCGGGAGTGCGGTCCCTGTCGTGGCGTCAGGCGCCCGGGGTGTTACCCCACCCCCCTAAGGGTGGACGGTGCCCGGCAGGTCGGACGGTTCCGGGTGCGCGGGCGCGTTCCTGGGGTGGCCGGGCCGCAGGAACCACCGGCGGGCGGAGACCAGCCACCACACGCCGGCGAAGCCGAGCACCACCGCCACCGCGATGGGTGCGTAGTTGAAGTTCTCCATGGTGACCGGGGAGAGCTGCGGCAGCATGAACAGCACCGTGATGAGCGCCACCCAGCCCACGGCGACGATGCCGACCGGCCGGGACCAGCGGCCCAGGTGCCAGGGGCCGCGCTCGAACCGCTCCCCCAGACGCAGCCGCAGGAAGGTGGGGATGACGTAGGCGATGTAGAGGCCGATGGTGGCGATGCTGGTGACGGCCGCGTAGGCGGTGTCATTGATCAGGTAGGGCAGGCCGAGGACGAACGCCCCGCCCGCGGCGAGCCACACCGCGTTGGTGGGAGTGCGCGTGGCGGGGTTGATCCGGTGCCAGACACGGGAGAAGGGCAGGGCGCCGTCCCGCGAAAAGGCGTAGATCATGCGGGAGTTGGCGGTGACGGAGGCCATGCCGCAGAACAGCTGGGCGCCGATGACGACCAGGAGCAGCGCCTTGCCCGCGCTCGCGCCGAGCGCGTCGAGCAGGATCTGGGCCGGCGGCACGCCGGTGGCGGAATCGACCGACCCGTTGTAGCTCTGGATGGCGAAGGTCATGCCGACCAGCAGGGCGAACCCGGCGATCCAGGACGTCCAGATGGAGCGGACGATGCCCCGGGGCCCGGCGACGGAGGCATCGTTGGTCTCCTCGGTCATATGGGCGGAGGCGTCGTAGCCGGTGAAGGTGTACTGCGCCATCAGCAGCGACAGCAGGCCGACGTAGAGCCCCGAGCCCCAGCCGGTCCGGTTGGTGAACTCGGTGAAGACGAAGGACGCCGACTGGTGGTGCCCGGGCACGGCCACCAGGGCCACCACGATGGCGGCCACGCCGAGGACGTGCCACCAGACGCTGACGCTGTTGAGCACGGCGACGATCCGCACCCCGAAGGTGTTGAGGAAGGCGTGCAGCAGCAGGATGACGCCGAACAGGGCGATGGTGTGGCCGGGAGTGGCCGCGACGTCCCACTGCAGGTCGAGATAGGCGTTGAGGAACGAGGCCGCGCCGAAGTCGACGCCCGCGGTCACCGCGATCTGGCCGAGGACGTTGAACCAGCCGGTGAACCAGGCCCACGCGGCCCGGCTGCGCTCCGGGGCCATGCGGTGGGCCCAGAAGTACAGTCCGGCGCTGGTCGGGTACGAGGAGCAGACCTCGGCCATGGACAGCCCCACGAACAGGGTCATCAGGCCGACCCCGACCCACCCCCAGGTGATCATGGCAGGGCCGCCGGTGATCATCCCGTACTTGTACATGGTCATGCAGCCGGACAGGACGGAGATGATGGTGAACGAGACGGCGAAGTTGGCGAACCCGCTCATGCTGCGGGCCAGGGTCTGCCGGTAGCCGAGCTGGGCGAGACGTTCCTCGTCGGAGACGCCGGGGGCATCGAGCGGCACGTGATCCTCTTCCTCGGTCTTGGGCTTCCTCGGTCGGGGCTTCCTCGGTCGTGGTCGAACTCGTGCGGAATGCGGAACAGGCGGCACAGGCGGAACAGGGGGCGTCAACGGGGCGGGGCGGCCCCCGCGGCACGCGCGGCCCGGGCGCGGTGCCGCAGGAACAGGGAGCGCGCGTCCCCGCAGCAGGCCCAGGGGACGTCGGCGGCGTACGGGCCGATCGCCGTGAACACCTCGTGCGCCTCGGCGTCCCGGCCGGCGAAACTCAGCGCATGGGCGAGGAAGTTGGCATCGTCCGCGAACTGCGCGTGCGGCCGCGGGGAGCGGTGCCGCCACCAGCCCTCGAGCACCCTGTCGATGTGGGGGCAGTCGTGCCAGGGGTGGACGACCGGCCCCGGCCCGCCGGTCTCCAGCCGGTGCCGGTACGACTCGGCGAGCGCCACCAGCGGCAGCACCGCGAGCGGCAGGCCCCGCGGCACGGCCTCGGCGCGCTCCAGCGCCCAGTGGAACATCTCCCCGCCGGTGCCGTGATTGCTGTCGAAGAGGTAGGTGAGCACCTCGTGGTGCGCTTCGCGGTTGTACGGGTCGCGGGCGGTGGCCTCGCCCCAGACCTGCTGCAGCAGCTGTCTGTTGGGGGCGTGGACGCGCAGCAGCGCGAGCAGGACGACCCAGGGCGAGGGGTCCGCCGGCTCCGCCTCGGCCGCGGCCACGCAGGTGCGCCACGCCTCCTCCATCAGCTGCCGCCCGTCGGCGCGGCCGGCGATCACGGACCGCAGCGCCTGGACGTGCGCCAGCAGCGCCAGTCCGTCGGCGGACGCCGGCTCGGCCCGGACCCAGGTCTCGGCGAACCGCAGGTTCACCCCGGCCCGCGCGAGCACCTGCAGCCGGAAGACGCGCCGGTCCCAGTCGCGCCCGGTGAGGGCGAGCAGGTCCCGCAGCCCCTCCCAGCGGCCCATCGCGGCGTCCTCCATGGCGGCGCGCAGCGGGAGGTCGTCGCGCGCCGGATGCCGGTCGAGGGCCTCGGTCGCGGGGTCGCGGGACCGGGTGCGCCGCGCCGTGCGACGGAACAGTCGGCGTTCCATGCGCGCTTCCCCTCCTGCTGTCATCGGCTGCCAGGCGGTACGGCGGTGCAAGTACGCGTCCGCGCACGGAGGTTCACCAGGGCGGACCAGCAGGTGGCGTCGGCGCACGCTCAACCAGCGTGGTTCCGGGCAGGGTTGCCGGGCAAGCCGCCGCCACCGGGTGACGAGGACCCGTCAACTCCGGTGCGGGCCACACAGCTTATACACACATCGGAGCGATGGGGGCCGTTCGGGCGCACACGATTCCCCCGGCCCCGGACCCGGCGGCTCCGCACCCCTTGTCGTATTCACCCCAAAGGCCCGCCGGGCCTCTTTGCAGTTTGGCTCAACAGGTCTGTCTCTTATATCGTTTGGACCGACAGCGCGAAGGGAAATTGGGTCATGGCCGTCAAATTTGAGCAGGTTGACGAATCCGAAAAGAACGCACCGGGAGTCGAACCGGTAGCCGTTCCGCTCGGCGGGCAGGAAATCACGACCTATTGGCGGAGGATGCTCCACGACGACCTCGATCCCGAGGTGACCGAGGAAGTGTTCACCGTCGAAATTCTCGTACCGGTCATGGGTACCGAGGAGTACGAGACCGACGAGATGAACGAGGACGGCAGCCGGAAGATCGCCTCTCGTCCGTGTGTGACCCACGAGCGGCGCGAGATGGATCTCGGCAAGGCATCCCTGGAAAAGCTCCAGGAGGCCCTCAAGCCGTTCATCGCGGTCTCGCGCGAGGCACAGACCGTCCCCCAGCAGGGCCGTAAGCGCCGCGCCAAGGCGGGCGCCGCATAAGGCGGCTCGAAATGGAAAGGGCGACCACGGATTCCGTGGTCGCCCTTTCCATTCTCTCAGCGGATCTCTCAGCGGATTCCGACCGAGCGCAGTACGCGCCGCTGAGCGGGCGTCAGCTGCAGCGGGAAATAGAGGTAACACACACCGCCCGAGCCGCTCTTGACACGGCCCTGCGCGTCGTGCCGCTTGGTGCGCAGCCAGATGTTCTCGAACTGCCGCCGTTTGTAAATACGTTGCACGGCCCGGTCGGATTTGCTCGCCGGGTCGTTGGCGACGACGTCGCCGTCACCGGTGAAGCCCACGACGCACATGAGGTGGCCCGCGGTGCCGTAGCCCGCGCCGTCGAGCTCGGAGGCCAGGAAGGACTGCGAGGTGATGACGGGGATCCCCGCCCGGACGAGCCGCTCGGCGTCGTTCAGCGAGCGCAGCCGGGTCACCACGCTCTGCATGTCGTGATATGTGGCGGCGTACGCGGCGTTGAAGGGCCAGTTGCCGCAGCCCTTGTACTGGTGGTCGTAGGTGAACCGGGCCGCGTGGCAGACCTGGGGATCGGCGTAGGAGGGATCGACCCAGGCGAGGTCCTCGGGCGTGGGCCGGCGTCCCCAGTACTCGATGGCCATCTCCGAGGAGGTGGGGCTGCACCACGCCTCGCCGCCGTTGTCGTACTCCGGGTACTGGCCCTTGTGGATCTCCTGCGAGTAGCGGGGCACCGACAGCCGGTGCCCGTCCCCCTCCCACGGCCGCGAGGCGGGCACGGTGAAGCGGTCGGGGATGTCGGACCCCATGGCACCCAGCCGCCGGACCGTCGGGGTGAGCCGGGTGCCGGGCCTGCGGAAGAGGGTGAGCCGCAGGGCGTACGAGGCCAGGCGCAGCCCGCTCGAGGCGTCGACGACGAGGGTGTCGGTGGAGACGCTGCTCTTCTTGTCGCCCTGCCCGTCGACGGAGGTGCGCCGGATGTCGCCGTCCGCGTCGCCGGACGTCCAGCGGCCGAGCACGTACCACGGGGTGCGGGTGTGGTCGGTATAGGTGCCGCGCGCCTCGACCTGGAGCCAGGTGCCCTCGGGGGTGTGGGCGTTCCAGGAGGCGATGAGCTCGGTCGCGGGCGGCAGGGTGCGCACCGGTGACACCCAGGTGGCGTACTCCCACGAGGACGTGGTGCCGGTGTGCGGGTCGGTGTAGGCGAAGGTGCCGGCGGGACGGCCGATGACGAGCCCGGGACGGTGCCCGTCGACCGCCCGGACCCCGTTCGCGGTGCCGCTGCGCCAGTCGGGCAGGGTGGTCCAGGAGTGGTGGTCGATGGTGCCGGTGCCCCCGCCGCGGCCACCGCCGGGCGGGGCCGCGAAGGCGGCGGTGGCCCGGGAGAGCGGGGAAGCCGCGGCGGTCACGGCGAGAACGGAGGCGAGCACGGTACGGCGGGGGGTCCGTCTGCTGGACATGGCGTCGATCCCTCGGTCGGCAGCGCGGTGGTCCGGGCGGACCACTATCCTCGGTCCGGCCCGCGCCTGGCCAGTGATGCGGCAACCGGCGCGTCCGTACCGTGCCCCTTAGGTCCGTACCGTGCCCCTTAGGGTGGTCCGGTGTCAGGTAACTCCCCCCTCCCCTCGCTCAACACGCTGGCCCGGCGGCTGCAGGCGCTTCCGCCGTCCGTGGGGCCCGTACGGCTCGTCGCCGTCGACGGGCACGCGGGATCCGGCAAGACCACGTTCGCCGGCGTGCTGGCCGCGGCGCTGGGCGGCGCCCCCGTGCTGCACCTCGACGATCTGGCCACGCACGAGGAGCTGTTCGAGTGGACCGGGCGGCTGCGCGAGTGGGTCCTCGCCCCGTTCGCCCGGGGCTCGGCCGCGCACTACCGGGCGTACGACTGGGTGGCGCGCCGGTTCACCGGCGAGCACGAGCTGCCCGCGGCTCCCGTGGTCCTGCTCGAGGGGGTGGGCGCGGGCCGGCAGGCGGTACGCCCTTATCTGGCGTGCCTGTTGTGGATGGAGTTGCCTCACGAACACTCCTGGGAGAGAGGTCAACTCCGCGACGGTCCGACCCTGAACGATTTCTGGGATGACTGGAAGAGAGCGGAACGCAAGCATTTTGCAACGGATCCTTCTCGTCCGTATGCCGAGATCCTGGTGCATCAGTGTTCAGAGGGATATGAGTTGCTGTCAGGGCCTCATGGGACGGCCTGAACCCCCGTCACCCCTACGCTCCGTAGTCACTTTCCGACGTGCCCCTGTCCGGCACCCGAACGATCCCTGTCGCGCGTCCCAACTCGGCTTGACCCGGGGGGCTTACAGGACTTACGTTCTGAATGTGCGGCCGACGCAGGCCGCTTGCGGACGCGAAGCCCCCGGTTGTTCCCCCGTGACCGGGGGTTTCGTACTGCCCGGGGACCGGCGTTCTGCGTATTTCGTCCCACCGTCCGGGCGTTTCGCATTACCCAGGGTGACCGTTCTGCGGGGCGCTTTCCCGGGCGCCCGGGATCGCCCGCGAGCCGCGAACAGCGGTACGGCACCCTACGGCCGACGGCGATTGCGCAGGTACGATGCGAGACGGCGCACCCGCGCGGGAGCGCCGACCGTGCTCTGATCAACTCCCGTCCACAGAGGAGCGGTTCGCGCTACGGGGGCAGGTTCGTGGGGGATGTGATGGACTTCGGCACTCAGGGCCCTCCCGCCCCGGCCGATCTCGCCTGGCTGCGCGGCGTGGACGCCTACACGATGGGCGCGTACCCGCAGGCCGAGGAGGAGTTCCGCACGGCGGTGCGCATCGACCCGGGCATGGCCGACGCCTGGCTCGGCCTGCACGCGCTGCGCGCGGAGACCTCCACCGCTCTGCTGCGCATGTACCGGCACCGCGAACGCTTCGGCCAGCAGCGTGCCCGGCACCGGCGGGCGCTGAACTCCTGGTACTGGCTGGGGTGGTGGGTGCAGCCGGTGCTGGAGAGCGGCCGGGACCTCCGGCTCGCCCATGCCTCGCACTGGCTCGACGGCCGCCATGTGCCCGAGCTCGACCGGGCGCTCGCCGCCTGCCCGCCCGCCGACACCGACCCCCAGGTGCGCTTCCTGCACGGGTGCCGCGCCTATCTGGTCAAGGACTGGGAACAACTCGTCCGGCAGACCGATCCGTTACTGGACGACTCCCTGCTCGGCATCGAGGCCGGGCTGTTCGGCGGCATGGCCCGGGTCCGGCTGGAGATGTACGGACAGGCCGAACTGCTGCTCGCCACCGCGCTGATGCGCTGCCGCAGCGAACAGCCGCAGCGCAAGGAGCTGCGCTACTGGCTGGCCCGCGCCCACGAGGGCACCGGGCGCAGCGCCGCCGCCCTCCCCCTCTACCGCGCCGTGCACCGCGTCGACCCCGCCTTCATGGACACCTCCGCGCGGCTGACCGCCATCGCGGACGGCGACGGCCTGGAGGACCACACCGACCTGGCCCCGGTGCCCCTGACCGGGGCGGGCCAGGAGGCCGCGGAACCGGCGGGCGGCCCGGAGGTCCTGGCCTCCGACGTCCTGACCGGCATGGTCCCGGGGCCCTCCGGCCCCGCCCCGGCGTTCGCCGGGGGGTTCCGCGAGAAGATCCGCGTCCCGGACCGGCCCTCCGACCGGCCGTTGCCCGGCCTCTCCGACCCGGTGCTGCTGGCGAAGGCGCTGGCCGAACTGGAGCGCATGGTCGGCCTGGAACCGGTCAAGCGGCAGGTGCGGGCGCTCTCGGCGCAGCTGCACATGGCGCGGCTGCGGGCCGGGCAGGGCCTGCCGGTCCAGCCGCCCAAGCGACACTTCGTCTTCTCCGGCCCCTCGGGCACGGGCAAGACCACGGTCGCCCGGATCCTCGGCCGGGTCTTCTACGCCCTCGGCCTGCTCGGCGGCGACCACCTGGTCGAGGCCCAACGGGCGGACCTGGTCGGCGAGTTCCTCGGCCAGACCGCGGTCAAGGCGAACGAGCTGATCGACTCGGCGCTCGGCGGGGTGCTCTTCGTCGACGAGGCGTACAGCCTGTCCAACTCGGCCTACAGCAAGGGCGACGCCTACGGCGACGAGGCACTGCAGGTCCTGCTCAAGCGCGCCGAGGACAACCGCGACCGGCTGGTGGTGATCCTGGCGGGCTACCCCGAGGGCATGGACCGCCTCCTCGCCGCCAACCCCGGCCTCGGTTCCCGCTTCACGAGCCGCGTGGACTTCCCCAGCTACCGGCCGCCCGAACTCACCGCCATCGGCGAGGTCCTGGCCGACGAGAACGGCGACGCCTGGGACGAGGAGGCGCTCGAGGAGCTGCGCAGCATCAGCGAGCACGTGGTCGGCCAGGGCTGGATCGACGAGCTGGGCAACGGCCGCTTTCTGCGCACGCTGTACGAGAAGAGCTGCGCCTACCGCGACCTGCGGCTGTCCGGCTACGCCGGAACGCCCGGCCGCGACGACCTCGCCACCCTGCGCCTGCCGGACCTCATGCAGGCCTACGGCGAGGTCCTCTCGGGCCGCGCCCCGAAGCTACGCGATCCCCAGGACCCGCCGTAGCCTGTCCACCGGCCCGGATGGATGCCCCGGTCCCGCCCTCTCCCCGTCTCCTGGGGCTCCGCCCCAGACCCCGCTTGTCGCGGCTCCGCCGCTCGTCCTCAAACGCCGGACGGGCTGAAATTTCGCGCCCGGCCCGACACTATCCAGCCCGTCCGGCGATTGAGGACAACCGCGCGAAGCGCGGTTCCGGGGCCCGGGGCGGAGCCCCGGAGGAAACGGTGAAAGGGCGGGTCCGGGGCAAACCTCACCCCGCCAGCACGACCTCCTCCTCCCGCGCACCGGACCGCGGCGCCGCCACCGGCCCCACCTCACGGTGCGAGGGATCCCTCACCTCACCCACCAGCATCTCCAGCACGTCCTCGAGCGCCACCAGCCCCAGCACCCTCCCCGACGCATCGGCGACCGCCGCCAGATGCGCGGCAGCCCGCCGCATCACCGTCAGCGCGTCGTCGAGCGGCAGCTCGGCCCGCAGGGTCTCCACCCGCCGCCATATGCGCTGCGGCACGGCACGGTCCCGGTCCTCGAGGTCCAGGACGTCCTTCACGTGCAGGTACCCCATCACGGCGCCGCCCGGCGCGCACACCGGGAAGCGGGAGAAGCCCGTCCGTACGGTCAGCTCCTCGACCTGCCGCGGGGTGACCGACGGTTCGACGGTCACCAGGGCGGCCGGGTCCAGCAGGACGTCCGTGACCGGGCGGCTGCCCAGTTCCAGCGCGTCCTCGAGGCGTTCCTGCTCGACCGGGTCCAGCAGCCCGGCCTGCCGGGAGTCCTCGACCAGGTGCGTGAGCTGCTCGCTGGTGAACACCGCCTCGATCTCGTCCTTGGGCTCGACGCTGAAGAGCCGGAGCACACCGTGGGCGCAGGCGCCCAGCAGCCGGGTCACCGGACGGCACAGCCGCGCGAAGGCGACGAGGCCGGGCCCCAGCCACAGCGCCGCCCGGTCCGGGGCGGACATGGCCAGGTTCTTCGGGACCATCTCCCCGATGACCAGGTGCAGGAAGATCACCAGGGCCAGGGCGATGACATAGCCCAGCGGATGCACGAGCCCAGCGGGCAGCCCGACGGCGTCGAACAGGGGCTCCAGCAGCTGCGCGACCGTCGGCTCGGCAACCGCGCCGAGCGTCAACGAGCAGACGGTGATGCCGAATTGAGCGGCCGCCATCATCTGCGGCAGGCTCTCCAGCCCGCTCAGGACCGTACAGGCCCGGCTCGACCCTTCCGCGGCGAGCGGCTCGATCTGGCTGCGCCGTACGGACACGAGCGCGAACTCGGCCCCCACGAAGAAGCCGTTGGCCAGCACCAGCAGGGCGGCGAACAGAAGTTGCAGCACGCTCATCGGGCGTCCCCCTGTACCGGACCCTGCACCGGGGCGCCGGTGGTCCGCATCAGGCGGACCCGCTCGGCACGGTGATGCCCGACCTGCCGCACGGACAGCCGCCAGCCGGGCAGTTCGGCCCGGTCACCGGGCACGGGGATGCGGCCGAGCAGGTCGGCGACGAGACCGGCCACGGTCTCGTACGGCCCGTCCGGGGCGGCCAGCCCGATGCGGTGCAGCAGGTCGACACGGCAGCCGCCGTCCGCGTCCCAGGCGAGGCGCCCGTCCTCGCAGGCGACCGGGACCAGGTCCGGGCGCGCGGCGTCCGCGTGGTCGTGCTCGTCGCGGACCTCGCCGACGAGCTCCTCGATGATGTCCTCCAGGGTCACCACGCCGGCCGTGCCGCCGTACTCGTCGACGACGACGGCTATCGGCTGCTCCCTGCGCAGCTGCTCCAGCAGCGGCTGCACGGGCAGGGTCTCGGGGACGAGCATCGGCGGCACCGCGATCCGCCCGACGGGCGTGCGCAGCCGCTCGTCGCGGGGCACCGCGAGGGCGTCCTTGAGGTGGACCATGCCGACGACCTCGTCCAGGCGCTCGCGGTAGACCGGGAAGCGCGACAGACCCGTGGCACGGGTGAGGTTGAGGACGTCCTCGGCGGTCGCGTCCGTCTGCAGGGCGCTGACCCTCACCCGAGGGGTCATCACATGCTGGGCCGTCAGGTCACCCAGTGACAGGGTCCGTACGAACAGGTCGGCGGTGTCCTGCTCGAGGGCACCGGCCCGCGCCGAGTGCCGGGCGAGCGAGACGAGTTCGCCGGGGGTACGGGCCGACGCCAGCTCCTCGGCGGGCTCCACGCCCAGGGCGCGGACGAGCCGGTTGGCGACCGTGTCGAGGAGGGTGATCACGGGGCGGAAGAGGTGGGCGAACAGGCTCTGCGGGCGGGCGACGAAGCGCGCCACCTGCAGGGGCCGGGAGACCGCCCAGTTCTTGGGCACCAGTTCGCCGATGACCATCTGCACGGCCGAGGCCAGCAGCATGCCGGTCACGACGGCGGCGCCGGGGGCGGCACCGGCCGGCAGCCCGGCCACGTCGAAGACTCCGGTGAGCAGCCGTCCGAGGGCCGGCTCGGCGAGCATGCCGACCACCAAGGAGGTGATGGTGATGCCCAGTTGGGTGCCGGAGAGCTGGAAGGAGAGCTCGCGCAGGGACTCGACCACGGTCCGGGCGCGGTGGTCGCCGTCGGCCGCGGCCCGCTCGGCCTCCGGCCTCTCGACGGTCACCAGGCCGAACTCGGCGGCGACGAAGAAGCCGTTCGCGAGGATCAGGAGCAGTGCTGCGGCGAGCAGCAGGAGGGAAACGGTGATGCTCATCGCGCCGCCTCACTATGCGGGGCGGCGCCGGTACTACAGGACGATCCGTCCATCCCGGAGGGATTCACTCCTCGGTTCGCAGGTGCCCCGCGGGCCGCGCGAACACGCGGCCGGTGGATACGGGGCCGGGCACGGTGTGCCCGTGGGGACCAGAGTAATCAAGGAATGTGAAATGGGGACGGGCAGCCGCACGTCACGTCGCGGATCGTCCGGTGCCGTACTGCGCGACGAGCTCGTTCAGCGTGCGGGCGTCGGCGATGGCCCGCTTCTTGTCGATGCCGGTCTGGATCCCCATGGCGGGCAGCGACGTGCCGTCGGAGAGGTCGAGGTGGACCCAGGAGTCACCGGGACGCAGGTTGACCCGGACGATCTGGGCCCACTCCAGGCGGCGCACCGTCGTCAGATTGGTCACGGTGACACCGTCCGGCGTGGCGACCACCTTCGGCCTGCTGAGCATCGCGAGGACGGCGAGGCCCAGCAGGCCGGTGCCGATGAAGGAGGCCCGGTCGCCCGCGGTGAAGGACTCCTGCAGGAAGGACATCACCGCGAGCACGGCGGGCAGGGCGAAGCCGATGCCCAGCAGCACCACCCGGGTACGAGTCGGACGGAAGGTGACGGGCAGCTCGGGCATGGGTTCTCTTCTTGCGTACGGACGAGACGAGGGGTCAGAGGCGGCAGGCGTGGATGCCCGTGGTGAGGATCGCGCGGGCGCCGAGCTCGTACAGCTCGTCCATGATGCGCTGGGCGTCCTTGGCGGGGACCATCGAGCGGACCGCGACCCAGCCCTCGTGGTGCAGCGGGGAGACGGTCGGCGACTCCAGGCCGGGCGTGAGCGCGACGGCGCGCTCCACGTGCTCGACGCGGATGTCGTAGTCCATCATCACGTAGCGCCGGGCGACGAGAACGCCCTGCATGCGGCGGAGGAACTGACGGACCTTCGGGTCGTCGGCCGGGGCGCCGGAGCGGCGGATGACGACGGCCTCGGACTCCAGGATCGGCTCGCCGATGACCTCGAGGCCGGCGTTGCGCAGGGTGGTGCCGGTCTCGACGACGTCGGCGATGATCTCGGCGACGCCGAGCTGGATGGCGGTCTCGACGGCGCCGTCCAGGTGGACGACCTCGGCGTCGACGCCGTTGTCGGCCAGGTGCTTGGTGACCAGGCCGGAGAAGGAGGTGGCGATCGTCATGCCGCCGAAGTCGGCGACGCCCGTGGCCGTGCCCGGGCGGGTGGCGTAGCGGAACGTGGACCCGGCGAAGCCGAGCTGCATGATCTCCTCGGCCTGGGAGCCGGAGTCGAGCAGCAGGTCGCGGCCGGTGATGCCGATGTCGAGCTTGCCGGAGCCCACGTAGACCGCGATGTCGCGGGGGCGCAGGAAGAAGAACTCGACCTCGTTGACGGAGTCGACGAGCACCAGTTCCCTGCGGTCCTTGCGCTGGCGGTAACCGGCCTCATGGAGCATCTCCGACGCAGGCTCGGAGAGAGAACCCTTGTTGGGAACGGCGATGCGCAGCATGAGGCGGTTTCCTTCGTGCGAAGTTTTGTGCGAGGTGGGGAGAGAGCGGTTCGGAGCGGGCCGGTTGTCAGAGGTGGGCGTAGACGTCGTCGAGCGAGATGCCCTTGGCGACCATCATCACCTGAAGGTGGTAGAGGAGCTGGGAGATCTCCTCGGCGGTGGCCTCGTTGCCCTCGTACTCGGCGGCCATCCACACCTCGGCCGCCTCCTCGACGACCTTCTTGCCGATGGCATGGACACCCTTGCCGACCAGTTCCGCGGTACGGGAGGTGGCGGGATCGCCCTGTGCCTTCTGCTGGAGCTCGCTGAACAGCTCCTCGAACGTCTTCTTGGACATGGTGGTCCTACCCTACGCCCGCGGCGGGGGAGCTCAGTGCCAGGGTTCCGAGACCGAGCGCAGGACCGCCGCCGTGGCGACGGCCGCGGACACCGCCTCGTGTCCCTTGTCCTCGGCGGACCCCTCGAGCCCGGCCCGGTCCAGGGCCTGCTCCTCGGTGTCGCAGGTGAGGACGCCGAAGCCGACGGGGACGCCGGTGTCGACGGAGACCCGGGTCAGCCCCTCGGTCACGCCCTGGCACACGTACTCGAAGTGCGGGGTGCCGCCACGGATGACGACGCCGAGGGCGACGATCGCGTCGTAGCCGCGGCCGGCGAGCACCTTGGCGGCGACGGGGAGTTCGAAGCTGCCCGGCACACGCAGCAGCGTCGGCTCGTCGATGCCGAGTTCGTGCAGCGCGCGCAGGGCGCCGTCGACCAGGCCGTCCATCACCTTCTCGTGCCACTGCGCGGCGATGACGGCCACGCGGAGGTCCTTGCAGTTCTTCGTGGTCAGCCGGGGCGCGCCCTCGCCGCTCATGAGTCTCCTCGGGATGCTTGCTGTTCGCTGGTCACTGGTTCTCGGGTCACTGGTTCTCGCAGGCGGACACCTTGTCGGCGTCCAGCCAGGGCAGGTCGTGCCCCATCCGGTCCCGCTTGGTGCGCAGGTACCGCAGATTGTGTTCCCCGGCCGCGACGGGCATGGGCTCGCGGCCGTTGATCCGCAGGCCGTGCCGCTCGAGGGCCGTGGTCTTGTCGGGGTTGTTGGTCATCAGCCGCAGGGACCGCACCCCGAGGTCGGCCAGGATCCGGGCACCGGCACCGTAGTCGCGGGCGTCGGCGGGCAGGCCGAGCTCGAGGTTGGCGTCCAGGGTGTCGTGGCCGTTCTCCTGCAGTTCGTACGCCCGCAGCTTGGACAGCAGGCCGATGCCGCGGCCCTCGTGGCCGCGCAGGTAGAGGACGACGCCGCGCCGCTCGGCGGAGACGCGTTCCAGGGACGCCCTCAGCTGCGGGCCGCAGTCGCAGCGCAGGGAGCCGAAGACGTCGCCGGTCAGGCACTCGGAGTGGACGCGCACCAGGACGTCCTCGCCGTCGCCGAGGTCGCCGGCGACCAGGGCGATGTGCTCGACGCCGTCCCGGGTGGAGCGGTAGCCGTAGGCGCGGAAGTCGCCGAAGGCGGTGGGCAGCCGGGTGCTGGCTTCCCGCCGGACGGTGGGTTCGGGCGAACCGAGGTAGGCGGCCAGGTCCTCGATGGAGATGATCGAAAGGCCGTGACGGCGTGCGAAGGGGATCAGGTCGGGCAGCCGCAGCATGCGGCCGTCCTCGCCCGCGATCTCCACGATCGCGGCGGCGGGCCGGAATCCGGCGAGGCGGGCGAGCTCGCAGCCGGCCTCGGTGTGGCCGGGGCGGACCAGGACGCCGCCGGGCCGGGCCCGCAGCGGGAAGACGTGCCCGGGCCGCATGAAGTCGCCCGGCACGCTGTCCGGGTCGGCCAGCAGCCGGATGGTGGTGGCCCGGTCCGCGGCGGAGATGCCGGTGCCCACGCCGTGCGCGGCGGTGGCGTCCACGGAGACGGTGAAGGCGGTGCGCATCGTCTCGGTGTTCCGCTCGACCATCTGCGGCAGGTCGAGCCGGTCGATGTCCTCCGCCTCCATCGGCACGCAGATCAGTCCGCGGCACTCGCTCATCATGAAGGCGACGATCTCGGGGGTGACCGCCTCGGCGGCGACGACGAGGTCGCCCTCGTTCTCCCGGTTCTCGTCGTCCACGACGACGACGGGCCGGCCGGCCGCGATGTCGGCGATGGCGCGCTGCACCGGGTCGAGGCGGGTGTCCTCGGCCGGGGGCCGGCGGAGCGTGGCGGTCATGCTGTGTCTCCTTAGTTGCTCGGTCACGGTGCTCACCTACTTCACGAGAGCGCCGATTCCAGGACCGGTGCGGGCCGGCCGGCCGTGCGGGAGCGCAGCCACCAGTCGCGCATGCCCCACAGGACGAGGCCGAGATAGACGACGTAGACGATGCCGGAGAAGGCGAGGCCGCTGGAGAAGGCGAGCGGGACGCCGACCACGTCGACGAGCAGCCAGGCGAACCAGAACTCGACGAGCCCGCGGGCCTGGGCGACCATCGCGGCGAGCGTGCCGACGAAGATGTACGCGTCCGGCCAGGGGTTCCAGGACAGGTCGGGCAGGGCGGTGAACAGGGCGCCGACGGCCAGCGTGCCGGCGGCGGTGCCGGCGAGCAGCACGAGGCGCTCGCGCCCGGTGGCGAAGCGTACGGCCACATGGCCGCCCTCGGTCTTCCGTCCGCCGCGCTGCCACAGCCGCCAGCCCCACAACGACACGCCGATGACGAGGAGTTGCTTGCCCACTCCGCCGCTGAGGTGGGCGGAGGCGTAGGCGACGACGAGGATGAGGCCGGACAGGAACTGCGTGGGCCAGGTCCAGATGGAACGGCGCCAGCCGAGAGCCAGGGCCAGCAGGCCGCAGGTGTTGCCGATGGCGTCGGACCAGATCACATGCTGGCCGAAGGCCGTGAAGGCCTCACTGCCGAGCCAGTCCAGGGCACTCATGCCTCCCCCTTCGCGAGAAGCCGCTCCGTGTACTTGGCGAGCACGTCCACCTCGAGGTTGACGGGATCGCCGGTCTGCTTGATGCCCAGCGTGGTCAGGGCGAGGGTGGTGGGAATGAGGCTGACCGTGAAGTGCTCGTCGCCCGCCTCGACGACGGTCAGGCTCACGCCGTCGACAGTGATGGAGCCCTTCTCGACCACGTACCGGCTGAGCCCGGCGGGGAGCGAGACGGTCACGACCTCCCAGTGCTCGCCGGGCTCCCGGCCGGTGATGACGCCGGTGCCGTCCACATGGCCCTGCACCAGGTGGCCGCCGAGCCGGCCGCCGAGCGTCATGGGGCGCTCGAGGTTGACGCGGGAGCCGGGGGCGAGCGCGCCCAGGCTGGAGCGCTTCAGGGTCTCGGCCATGACGTCGGCGGTGAACTCGCCGTCCCCGGTGGTGACGACGGTCAGGCAGACGCCGTTGACCGCGATCGAGTCGCCGTGCCCCGCCCCGTCGGTGACGACGGGGCCGCGCAGCCGGAACCGGCAGGCGTCACCGAGGTCCTCGACGGCGACGACCTCACCGAGTTCCTCGACGATTCCGGTGAACACGTGTCAGTCCTCCTTGGGAGCGGGTACGGGGGTGGCGGTGATCCGCAGGTCGGGGCCGAGCCGGGTCACGTCGGTGACGTCCAGGCGCAGGGCCCCGGCGATGGTTCCTATGCCGGCGTCGCCGAGGGCGGCGGGGCCGGCGCCGAGCAGCGCGGGGGCGAGATAGCCGACGACGCGGTCGACGGCCCCGGCCGCCAGGAAGGCGCCGGCGAGCGCGGGCCCGCCCTCCAGCAGCACGGAGCGGACGCCCCGCGCGTACAGCTCGGCGAGCAGGGCCCCGAGGTCGACGCGCTCCCCGTCGAGGGGCAGGCGCACCACGTCGGCGCCCGGCAGGTGCCGGGTGTCGGCGTCCGCTCCGGCGGCGATCAGGGTCGGTGCCGCGTCGTCCAGGACCCGGGCGGACGGCCGGATCGAGGCGGTGGTGTCCACCACGACGCGCAGGGGCTGGGTGACGTCCGCGATGCCGCGTACGGCGAGGTGCGGGTCGTCGGCGTGCAGGGTGCCGGAGCCGACCACCACGGCGTCGGCCTCGGCACGCAGCCGGTGCACGTCCGCGCGGGACTCGGCGGAGGTGATCCAGCGGCTGCTGCCGTCGGCGGCGGCGCTGCGGCCGTCGAGGGTGGCGGCGTACTTCCACACCACGTACGGGCGTCCGCGCACCACGGAGGTGAGCCAGGCCGCGTTGCCGGCCGCCGCCTCGGCGGCGAGGAGCCCGCCCTCGGTGTCGACGCCCGCCGCCGCGAGGGTGGCGGCGCCGCCGGTCGCGGTGGGGTTCGGGTCGGCGACGGCGTAGACGACGCGGGTGACGCCCGCGTCGATGAGCGCTTGAGCGCAGGGGCCGGTGCGACCCGTGTGGTTGCAGGGTTCGAGAGTGACGACTGCGGTGCCGCCCCGTACGTCGTGCCCGGCCGCGGCTGCCGCCCGCAGGGCCTCGACCTCGGCGTGCGGCCCTCCGGCGCGCCGGTGCCAGCCCTGGCCGGCGGTGCGGCCGTGTGTGTCGAGGAGGACGCAGCCGACGACGGGGTTGGGGCTGGTCGCGCCGAGTGCGCGGGCGGCGAGCGCCATGGCGCGTCGCATCGCGTCCGCTTCGGTTGCGGTGGCCACCGGGTCCTCCTGCCTCGTCGGGCATGGACTCCGGGGCCGTCGTACGGGACGACGAGAAAGCGGGTGCACCGCACCGGGAGAGCCGACGACGCAGCGCTCGAGCCACCCCGGGAAGGGGGACCCGTGCCGCCTGCGGCGATGAGCCGATGCGTGCCCGCCGCGCACTGCCTCCCATCCGGACTTTAACCGTCGGTCCAGGAATTTCACCTGGTCAACCGGCCGCTGGCTGCGGACGGGTCGCGGACTGTAACCGCCGGTTCGGACTTTCACCGACCCCGGAGTGCGCTGCGTTGAGTTGAACGTTTGCTGCTGTGGAGCGTACGCCGCCGGGCGGCGCGGTGTCCACGGGGACTTGACAAGGTGGGCCAGGTCACGTTGGTTGCGGGAGGTGGGGGTTTCACGGGAGCGGCAGGTGCGCCGGGGGCGGTACGCCGTGGCCGCCGTCTTCGCCGTCCACGGCGCGGTGAGCGGCAACTTCGCCACCCGTGTGCCCTGGATCCAGGAGCATCTGGGCATCGGTACGGGCGAGTTGGGCCTCGCGCTGGCCTTCCCGGCGCTCGGCACCGCGTGCGCGATGCCGCTCGCGGTCCGGGTCACCCACCGCCTCGGCTCCAGGGCCGCGCTGCGGGTGCTGATCGCGCTGTGGTGCGCGTCCCTCGCGCTGCCCGCCCTCTCCCCCGGCCCGGTCGCCCTGTGTGCCGCGCTCGCGGTGTACGGGGCCACGGCCGGGATGGCCGACGTCGCGATGAACGCGCTGGGCGTGGCGACCGAGGAGCGCCTCGGCCGCTCGGTCATGTCCGGTCTGCACGGGATGTGGAGCACGGGAGCGCTCGCCGGGGCGGGTGCGGGCACGGTCGCCGCGCACGCCGGCACCGACGCCCGGGTCCATCTGGCCGTCGCCGCCGCGGTGCTCGCCGTGCTCGGTGCCGCCTCCTGCCGCTGGGCGCTCGATCTGCGCGCGGCGGCCGGGGAGCGTCCGCCGCCGCGTTTCACCCTGCCGTCGCGGTCCGTTCTGGCGATCGGGGCCGTCGGCTTCTGCGCTGTGTTCGCGGAGGGGGCGAGCCTGGACTGGTCGGCGGTCTATCTGCGCGAGGGCATGGGCTCCGGGGCCGGCCTGGCGGCGGTGTGCCCGACGGCGTTCGCCTGCGCAATGGCCGTGGCCCGGTTCGCGGGCGACGCCCTGGTCCGGCGCCTGGGCCCGGTCCGCACCGTACGGGCCGGCGGTGTGCTGGCCACCTGCGGGGGCCTGCTGGTGGTCACCGCGCACGGACCGGCGCAGGCCGTCGCCGGGTTCGGCCTCGTCGGGCTGGGGGTCGCCGTGGTCGTCCCGCTCGCCTTCGCCGCGGCGGCCCGCAGCGGCCGGGACCCGGGCGCGGCCATCGCCGGGGTCGCCACGGTCACCTACACCTCGTCCCTGATCGCCCCGTCCGTCATCGGGCAGATCTCGGACGCGACGTCGCTCGGCACCGCGTTCGGCCTGGTCACTGTGCTGGCGGCGGGCCCGGTGGCGGCCGCGGGCGTCCTCGGGACCGGTCCACGCACGCCACCGCGGGCCGCGTGACGGGCGATGTGCCCGGACACGCGGCCCGCGGTGGAAGGGGCTTTCAGGCGAACCGTCGGCTCAGAGAACGATGCCGAACAGGTTGATCCCACGGTTGTGGCAGTGGTTGTGACCGCCCCAGCCCCGCTCGTTCCAGCCACCACGGTCGCAGTCGCGGCCGCGCTCCTTCCAGCCGCCCTCACGGCCACGGTCGCAGTCGTCACCGCGGCCACGGTCACGGTCACGACCCCAGTCACGGCCGTGGTCGCAGTCACGGCCACGATCGCGGTCACGGCCCCAGTCACGGCCACGGTCGCAGTCGCGGTCACGACCCCAGCCACTGTCGCGGCCACGGTCACAGTCACGGTCACGGCCCCAGCTGCCGCCCTCGCGGCCGCCACCCTCGCGACCGTGGTCGCAGTCGTGGCCACGGCCCCACTCGCGGCTCCACTCACGGCCGTGGTCGCAGTCCTCGCCACCCCAGAAGTTGTTGTGGTGGTGCCTGAGCAGGCCTACGATCCAGCCGTTGTTGTTCCAGCCCCAGCCGCCTTCGCGGCCGCGGTCGCAGTCATCACCGCGACCCCAGTCCCAGCCGCCACGGGTCCATTCGTGGCCCCATTCGTGGCCCCATTCACAGCCGCGGCTACGGCCACGGTCGCAGTCGCGGTCACGGCCCTTGTCCTTCCCACCGTCACGGTCGTGGTCTCCGTCCCAGCTCACCGTCTGACCGACAGACGGCGACTGCGGCGCGGCCTGAGCCACCCCGGCGGCCGGAACGATGACGCCCGTAGCAACGATCGCGGCAGCCGCAGTGCGGCCGACGAGCTTACGCATGTATGTCTCCTGGTTTGCAGGAAATCGGACATCGTGACCCATACCGCGCACTGACGGATGATCAGCCGATGTTCACGGCTGTACAGCCTTACGGGGTATTAATTGGTCCGATCGCAGCAGCGAACCGGTCCCGGGCCGCCGGACACGGCGTCAAAGACACTCCGCACCGCCGCTTAACATGGTCCGGATCACCACAACACGAACATTCGGGAGCAGTCATGGGCCTCGGCGTGCGCTGGACCCTGCACGGCGACGGGCGCACCCCCGCCCCCGGGGCAGTCGTCGGACCGGGCGAACGGCTCTCGTGGCCGAGGACGGCGGGCCTGGGCGCCCAGCACGTGGTGGCCATGTTCGGCGCCTCCTTCGTGGCCCCGGTGCTCATGGGCCTGGACCCGAACCTCGCCATCATGATGTCCGGCGTCGCGACGATGCTCTTCCTGCTCGCCACGCGCGGGCGGATCCCCAGTTATCTGGGGTGCAGCCTCTCCTTCGTCGGCGTCGCGGCCATCATCCGGGCGCAGGGCGGTGACAGTGCGGCCGTCACCGGCGCGATCTTCGTGGTCGGCGGTGCGCTGCTCCTGAGCGGTCTGGCGGTACGGAAGTTCGGCGCACGGGTCATCCATGCGGCGATGCCTCCCGTGGTGACCGGTGCGGTGGTCATGCTGATCGGCTTCAACCTGGCGCCGGTGACGGCGACGACGTACTGGCCGCAGGACCAGTGGACGGCGCTGCTCACCATGCTCTTCACGGGGCTCGCCGTGGTGTGTCTGCGGGGCTTCTGGTCCCGGGTGGCGATCTTCCTCGGGCTGCTGTTCGGGTATGCGATCTCGTGGGTCTTCGACCGGGTCTTCGGCAGGATCCACTCGGTGCACGGCGGCGGACAGGCCGTCGACCACTGGCGGCTCGACCTCTCCGGGGTCGCCAAGGCCGACTGGATCGGCCTGCCCTCGCTGCACGCCCCGAGCTTCGGCTGGTCGGCGGCGCTCGTCGCGCTGCCGGTCGTCATCGCGCTGATCGCCGAGAACGCGGGTCACGTCAAGGCGGTCGGCGAGATGACCGGCGACTCGCTGGACGACCAGCTCGGCACCGCGATCTCCGCCGACGGCGCGGCGACGATGCTCTCCACCGCGGTCGGCGGCCCGGCCAACACCACCTACTCCGAGAACATCGGGGTCATGGCGGCCACCCGGGTCTACTCGACGGCCGCCTACTGGGCGGCGGCCTGCTTCGCCCTGCTCTTCGGCGTCTGCCCCAAGTTCGGCGCGATCGTCGCCGCCATCCCGGGCGGTGTGCTGGGCGGGATCACCGTGATCCTGTACGGCATGATCGGGCTGCTCGGCGCGCAGATCTGGGTGCACAACAAGGTGGACCTGCGCAATCCGCTGAACCTGGTGCCGGTCGCGGCGGGCATCATCATCGGCATCGGCGGTGTCAGCCTCAAGTTCGGCAAGCACTTCGAGCTGAGCGGTATCGCCCTCGGCACGATCGTGGTCCTGACCGGCTATCACGTGCTGCGCGCCCTGGCCCCGGCGCACCTCAAGGAGCAGGAACCGCTGCTGGACGAGGGGACGAGCGGGTACGACAAGCTCTCGGAGGATGTCCCCGAGCCTCCTCGCTCCTGACGGAGTCTCCTGACGGGTTCGTCGCCGGATCGTCACCCGTTCCGGTTAATCCCCTCCCGAGCCCTCCCACGCTCCGTGCCCGAATGTCACTCTGTGTATATGACGATGGCGCGGGCACGACCGGCGGCGCCCGCCGGCATCGACTGGGTGATGGCACGGATGCGGGGGCTGGAAGCGGGCCTGCCGCCGCGTGACGGGGTGGCGGTCTTCAACCGGGTCTATCTGGCGGTCACCGAGGAGGTGGGCCGGCGGGTGGCGGCCGGGGGCTTCCGCGACCGGCTCGCCACCACCGAGCTGGACGTCCTGTTCGCCGAGCGCTATCTGGGGGCCGTCGACCTGGCGGCCACGGGGCAGCGGGCGCCCGCGTGCTGGCGGCCCCTGTTCCAGCTGCGCGGCCATCCGGCCGTGCGCCCCGTGCAGTTCGCGCTGGCGGGCATCAACGCGCACATCGGCCACGACCTTCCGCTCGCCCTCGCCGACACCTGCCGGGCCCTCGGGGCCGCGCCGCCGGAGCTGGAGGGCGACTTCGACCGGATCGGCGAGGTGCTCGTCCGCATGGAGGAGCGGATCCGCGAGGAGCTGATACCGGGCCCGGATCTGCTGGACGTGGCCGATCCCCTGACCCATCTGCTGGGGTCGTGGACCCTCGAGGCGGCCAGGGGTGCCGCGTGGGCCGCCTTCCGGACCCTGTGGGCGATACGCGAACTCCCGGAGCTGGCCCAGGAGTTCGCGGACCGCATCGACGCGGGCACCGGCATGGTGGGCCGCTGTCTGCTCACCCCGCTGGGGTGAGCAGAGCGAAGTGCCGTCAGTCCTCGGGGAGTTCGACGGGGGCGACCTCGTCGTAGACGTCCCCCGGGCCGGGGTTCGTGGCGTCGGTCGCGCCGCCGAAGTGGCGCATCACGCCCCAGACGGCGTTGAGCGCGGTCTGCACGGCGCCCTCGGCCCAGCCCGCGGTCCAGGAGATGTCGTCGCCCGCGAGGAAGAGGCCGCGCTTGTCCTCGGGGAGGCGGTCCTGCATGAAGTGGGTGAACAGGCGGCGCTGGTAGCGGTAGTGGCCGGGCAGGTTCGCCTTGAACGCGCCCATGAAGTAGGGCTCGTTCTCCCAGGAGACCGTCACCGGGTTGCCGATGATGTGCTTCCGGATGTCGACCTTCGGGTAGATCTCGCCGAGCGACTTGAGCATGACCTCCATGCGCTCGTTCGCCGAGAGCGGCAGCCACTTGAGGCTGTCGTCGCACCAGGTGTAGGAGAGGCAGATGACGGCGGGCTTGTCCGGCCCGTTGTCGAGCAGGTAGGTGCCGCGGGTCATCCGGTCGGTGAGCGTCATGCTCATCACGTCCCGGCCCGTGTCCTCGTCCTTGTCCAGCCAGAACGGCCGGTCCACCGGCACAAACAGCTTGGAGGACTCCATGTAGTGCGTGCGCTCGACCGCCGTCCAGTGGTCGATCGGCAGCAGTTCGTCATCGCACTGGATCTTCGACAGCAGCATCCAGGACTGCGCCGTGAACACGGCCGCCCGGTAGGTGCGGATGTCGCCGGAGGCGTCGGTGACCGTGATGTGGTTGCCCGCCGTGCGGTGCAGCCGGGTCACGGCCGGGCGCGGTGCGCCGCCGTGCAGCGAGGACAGCGAGGTGCCGTGGGGCCAGTGGACGATCTTCGCGGGCTCCCGCTCCCACAGGCGCAGCGGCAACTGCTGGCTGCCGCCCACGATGCCGCGGTGGTGGTCGTCCGCCTCGGTGTAGACGACGCGCAGGATCTCCAGGATGGAGTTGGGGAAGTCGGTGTCCCAGCCGCCGGTGCCGAAGCCGACCTGGCCGAAGATCTCCCGGTGCCGGAAGGACGCGAAGGCGGGAGAGTCGCACAGGAAGCCGTAGAAGGTCTGGTTGTCCAGCTTCTCCACGAGCCGGGACCAGATCTCGCGGATGCGCGGCACGTCGCGCTCGCGCATGGCCCGGTTCATCGCCGCGAAGTCCGCGCCCTCCTCGAGGCAGGCGTTCCATGCCGCCGCCACATCGCGGTAGACCTGCGGCAGGTCGTCGACGCTCTCGGCATAGTGGCTCTCGCCCTTGAGGTCGACGACCGTGGAGGGCGTGGCGGGCGCGAGCGGGTTGGGGAACGGCTCGGTCCGCAGGTCCACCAGGTCGATGTAGTGCTGGAAGGCGGTCGAGGACGGAGGGAAGCGCATGGCGCCCATCTCGGCGGTCAGTTCGTCGCCGCAGCCCTCGAATCCGACGGTGCGCAGCCGTCCGCCGATCTGGTCGGCCTCGTAGACAACGGGCTTGAGGCCCATCTTCATCAGCTCGTACGCGGCCACGATGCCGGACAGCCCGCCGCCGATGACGGCGACCTCGTTGCCGTGCTCGGTGGCCGGGATCTGGCCGAGCCCCGCCGGGTGGGCGAGATAGTCGTCGTAGGCGAACGGGAAGTCCGGACCGAACATGGTGATCGGCGGCTCGGTCTGCTGGACCTGCTCGTCGTGGACGGCAGTGGGCACCGTGGACGTCATCGGCTGGACTCTCCTACTGGCGGGGGGTGTTGAGGGCGGTGCGAGCGCGAGCGCGTCTCAGACGAGCGAGGTGTACAGCTCGGGACGGCGGTCGCTCAGATAGGTGTTCTCGGCGCGGGAGGCCTTGAGCAGCGCGGGGTCGGCGTCGCCCACGACGAGGTCCTCGCCGTTGCCCGCGCGCGCTCGTACGGTGCCGTCGGGCGCGGCGAGGCAGGACAGCCCGGCGAAGGTGAACTCCCCTTCGTCGCCGCACCGGTTGACGTACGCGATGTAGAGCTGGCTCTCCCACGCCCGGGCCGGGACGATCGTCTGAGGCACGATCTCGTACGGCCGCATCAGCGCGGTCGGCACGAGCAGCACCTCGGTGCCGGCCAGGGCATGTGCCCGGACGGGCTCGGGGAACTCGACGTCGTAGCAGGTCAGCAGACCGAGCGTGATGCCGTCGAACTCGGCCTGGACAACGGGCTCCTGACCGGGCGTGAAGTAGGTGGTCTCGTACGCGCCGAAGAGGTGCGTCTTGCGGTAGTGCGCGAGACGCTCGCCGTCCGGGCCGATGAGCTGGGTCGAGTTGAAGAGCGTGTCGCCGTCCCGCTCGGGGTAGCCGTAGCCGACGGCCAGGCCGTGCTCGGCGGCGATCCGGGCGACGGCCTCGGCGCCGGGACCGTCCGCGGGCTCGGCGAGATCACGTACGGACTCGCCGAGTGCATACCCGGTCAGGAACAGCTCGTTGGCGAGCAACAGTCGTGCTCCCGCGGACGCGGCACGCCGCGCGGCGGACTCGAGCGAGGCCAGGCTGTCGGCGGTGGAGGACGGCACGCCACTGGGGCCTTGGTACAGCGCGATACGCAGCGGCGTCATCGGTCCTCTTCTCGCCTTGTCGTCAGAATTCCGTTAAACGCCACGACGGTACGGCTCCGGATCCAGGCGCGACAAGCCACGGATGTTGCGCGATATTGAACGAAACGTTGCGCCTTTCGACACCTTCGCGACGATTCGTTGTGCGGAGTCCGGCCCTACCGGCCCTGCCGAGGTCTCATGACCGATCAGCCATGAGGCGGACCGTGATCGGAGCGCAGGCGGACGCTCACCGGTGATGCCGGAGGGGATCGTGATGCCAGGTCATCCACCCCGCCTCCCGAAAGGGCCTGCTGTGAACCGTCCGTCGCGCACCCACGTCCGTCTCGCCGCCCTCGGCGCCGCCCTATTGCTGGCCGCTTCGGCGGCCGGCTCCGCCGTTGCCTCCGACTCCGCCAAGAGCGCACCCGGGCCCGCGAAGGAACCGAGCCTCACCGGCTCCGGCAAGCTCTACCGCCCCGCCGGCGACAAGATCTACTTCACCTTCGACGCCCACGGCCTCCTCGACGACGCCAAGGGCACGTTCCGCTTCAGCCACGCCTTCCCGAACGGCCATCACGGCTACGCGCAGGGCAGAATCGACTGTCTGGTCAGCGGGGGCACGGTCGCCGTGGCCACCGGCATCATCGAGAAGACCGACGTGAAAGGGGCCACGGGCCGGCGGGTCGGGTTCACCGTCGACGCCCTGGGCCCGCACCGTGACCGCCTGGGCTACAGCTGGCGCTCCGCGGAGGACATCGTCAACACCAGGAACCTGCCGAAGTGCGTGAGCTCGGCACCGTACGAGCACGTGGAGAGCGGCGGCTTCAAGGTCGCGCCGTGGGAGCCGCCGTACCCGAAGCACTGATCAGGCGCCCGAGCGCCCTGACGAGGACGGCGCGCTCCTCCCCCGACAGGCCCGCCAGCAGCTCCCCGTCGAGCGCGGCGAGGGTCTGCCGCATCTCGTCCAGCATCCGCCGCCCGTGCTCGGTGACGTGCAGCACCGCCGTCCTCCCCCGCCCCGCGGGGGAGGAACGGGCGACGGCGCCGGCCTCCTCCAGCTGCAGGACCGTGGCCTGCATGCTCTGCGCCGTGACCCCGGCCCTGCGCGCCAACTCGCTGTAGGACAGGCCCGGTTCGTGCGCGAGGTGGCCGAGGGCGCCCATCAGCCGGAGCGAGTGCCCCTGGGGGGCGAAGGCCCGGTTGGCCTCGTCCTGGACCACTCTGCCCGCACCGATCAGCATCAGCGCGAACGGCAGCGGTCCGCGTTCCTCCCCGGCCACGCCGTGCCACCCGCTCCCGTGTTCCGTCCGTCGGTATGCGCGGACCCGCTGCCGGGCCCGTCGCACACGGATGCTAGCGTCCCGCCTGTTTAAGCCGGACTGAAACCTACGGAAGCGTACGCGCCCATGACCAAGCTCATGCTCAGCATCCACGTCCTGGCGGCGATCATCCTGATAGGCCCCGCCACGGTTGCCGCGAGCCTCTTCCCCCGGTACGCGCGGCAGGCCCTGGCCCCCCAGGCGGACGGCAAGGACGCAGCGCCGCTCCAGCTGCTCCATCGCGTGACCCGCGTCTACGCCGCCGCCTCCCTGGCCGTTCCCGTGTTCGGCATGGTGACCGCCCAGCAGATGGGCGTCATGGGCGACGCCTGGCTGATCGCGTCGATGGTGCTGACCGCCCTCGCGGCGGTGCTGCTGGCGTTCGCCGTGTTCACGCAGGACGCCGTCATGGACGCGCTGGAGAAGCGCGACGACGAGCCCGCCGGGCTCGCGGCGGTCGCGGCCCGGCTGCCGCGACTGGCGATGATCACCGGGCTGTTCTCGCTGACCTGGGCGGTTGTTACGGTGCTGATGATCATCAGGCCCGGATCGACCACGGGGGCCTAGGCGAGAGGAGTCGCACCGTGCCCGACTGGCAGCTGACCAGAACGTTCGCGAGCACCTCGGGCGAGGTCCGCTGGGACCGCCTCGGGGACGCCAGCCGGCCGCCGGTCGTGCTGCTGCACGGCACGCCCTTCTCGTCGTACGTCTGGCGGGCGGTCGCGCGGTCGCTCGCGCGGGACCACCAGGTGTACGTCTGGGACATGCCGGGCTACGGCACGTCGGAGAAGCACGACGGCCAGGACGTCTCCCTGGCCGCCCAGGGGCGCGTGTTCACCGAGCTCCTCGCGCACTGGCGGCTCGCCGAACCCCTGGTCGTCGCCCACGACTTCGGCGGTGCGGTGGCGCTGCGCGCGCATCTGCTGCACGGCGCCCGGTACCGGGCGCTCGCCCTGGTCGACCCCGTGGCGCTGGCGCCGTGGGGGTCGCCCTTCTTCCGGCTCGTGGGCGAACACGCCCCGGTCTTCGAGCAGTTGCCGCCCGCGCTGCACGCGGCGCTCGTCCGCGAGTACATCGGTTCCGCCAGCCACCCGGGGCTGCGCCCCGCCGTGCTGGACCGGCTCGTCGAGCCGTGGCTCGGCGAGCACGGGCAGCCCGCGTTCTACCGGCAGATCGCCCAGGCGGACCAGCGGTACACGGACGAGATCCAGGGGCGCTACGGCGAACTCGCCCTGCCGGTGCGGGTGTGCTGGGGCACGGAGGACGTCTGGATCCCGGTGGAGCGCGGGCGCGAACTCGCCTCGCTGATACCGGGAGCGTCGTTCGAACCGCTCGCCGGGGCGGGGCACTTGGTGCAGGAGGACGCTCCCGCGGAACTCACCGCCGCACTGGCGGCGTTCCTGCGGGGCGTCGCCTGAAACGTCAGGACGGCGCCCCTGAGCTGAACCGCCTCAGCAGCGGCGACAGCACCAGCACCGACTTCGTGCGCTCGACGAACGGCTCGCCCGCGATCCGTTCCAGCACGCGCTCGAAGTGCCGCATGTCGGAGGCGAAGATCTGGACCATGGCGTCGGCCTCACCGGTGACGGTGGAGGCCGACGCCACCTCCGGGTAGCGCGACAGTCCGCGGTGGATCGCCTCGGGCGAGGTGTTGCGGCGGCAGTAGAGCTCGATGTAGCCCTCGGTCTCCCACCCCAGTGCCCCCGGGTCCACCCGTACGGTGAAGCCGGTGATGGCGCCTTCGGCGCGGAGCCGGTCCACCCGGCGCTTGACCGCCGGGGCGGACAGGCCGACCTCGGCACCGATGTCGGCGTAGGAGCGCCGGGCGTCTTCGGCCAGGGCGTGGACGATGCGTTCGTCGAGCTCGTTGAGTCGCACTGCGGGTGGATCACTTCTCTGCGGGTGTCTGCTGTTCCTACGAGAAGTAGATCACGTACCCGGCGGTCATCCCTCCGCGACCGGCTGCTCCTCGCGGGCCAGCCGCGAGCGGCGCATGCCGTAGGCGAAGTAGACCACGAGCCCGACGGCCATCCAGCCGAGGAAGTACTCCCAGGTGGCGAGGTCGAGGTTGAACATGTTGTAGGCGCAGAACCCGAAGCCGACGGCCGGGAAGATGGGGAAGAGGGGGATCCTGATCCCCCTGCCCAGCGGCACCCGGACCGTGGACAGCGGCACCTGGAAGTTGCGGGGCATGTCGGGGCGCTTGAAGCGCAGGACGATCACCGCAACGTTCACAAGGGCGAACGCGAAGAGCGTGCCGATGCTGGTGGCATCGGCGAGCTGGCCGAGCGGCACGGCGGCGGCGAGGATGCCGCAGAAGAGGGAGACGATCACCGTGTTGGCGACCGGGACACCGTTCGGGCGCACCTTGGCGAACGTCTTCGGCACCAGGCCGTCGCGGGACATCGCGAACAGGATGCGGGTCTGGCCGTAGAGCACGGTCAGGACGACGCTCGCGATGGCGATGACGGCACCGGCGGCCAGCAGCACGGCCCAGAAGTTCTGGCCGGTGACGTCCTTCATGATCCCGGCGAGCGCGGCCTCGGAGCCCTCGAACTTGCCCCAGGGCATCGCACCGACGGCGACGGCGGCGACCAGGACGTACAGCGCGGTGACGATCAGCAGCGAGAGCATGATCGCGCGCGGCAGGTCCTTCTTGGGGTTCTTGGCCTCCTCGCCCGCCGTCGAGGCGGCGTCGAACCCGATGTACGAGAAGAACAGGCTGGCTCCGGCGGCGCTGACGCCGCCCAGGCCCAGCGGCATGAACGGCTTGTAGTTGCCGGCCCGGATGCCGGTGAAGGCGACGGCGCAGAAGAGCAGCAGGGCCGCGATCTTCACGCCGACCATGATCGCGTTGGCGCGGGCGCTCTCCTTGGCGCCGCCCAGCAGGAAGGCCATGCACAGCAGCACGACGAGCAGGGCGGGCAGGTTGAAGACGCCGCCCTCGCCGGGCGGGTTGGCGATCGAGGCGGGGATGGTGACGCCGATCGTGCCGTCGAGCAGCTCGTTGAGGTACTGGCCCCAGCCGACGGCGACGGCGGCGACCGAGACGCCGTACTCGAGGATCAGGCACCAGCCGCAGATCCAGGCGACGAGCTCGCCCAGGGTCGCGTAGGAGTAGGAGTAGGACGAGCCGGAGACGGGGATCGTGCCCGCCAGCTCGGCGTAGGACAGCGCGGAGAACAGCGCGGTCAGGCCGGCGATGACGAACGAGATGATCACGGCCGGGCCGGCCTTGGGCACGGCCGTGCCGAGCACGACGAAGATGCCGGTGCCGAGCGTGGCCCCGATGCTGATCATCGTCAGCTGCCACATGCCGAGCGAACGGCGCAGGGTGCCGCCCTCGCCCTGGCCGCCCTCGGCGACCAGCTGTTCGACCGGCTTGCGCCGCATCAGGCGGGCGCCGAAACCGGCGGATGCCTGAGAGGGGGCGGGGGGCGCTGTGCCTTGGTCCAACACGGGGCGGCTCCTTGATCGGTGCGAAGTCGAGCGCGGTGACCGACGGCAGGGCGGAGCTAACCCGGGGAAGGGGAAGGGGGAACCGCCGAGCAAGCGGTACCCGCCACTCCACGTACAGCGCAGACCCTATGAGCTGGGTGCTTGCGCTCGTAATGCACCATTATTGCGTATGCACGTGCGAACGTTGCGTCGAGACGCCCGGAACGCGTGATCGTTGCACGGTCGTGTCATGAATCGGTACACGGACAGCAAAGCGGCAGATAAAGCGGCAGCAAAAAGGGGCGCGGTCCGGAATCGGACCGCGCCCCTTGTGGGCAGGTGAGGACTACTGCCAGCTGGCGTGCAGCGGCTTGCCCTCGGCGTAGCCGGCGGCGCTCTGGATGCCGACGACGGCACGCTCGTGGAACTCCGCCAGCGAGCCCGCGCCCGCGTAGGTGCAGGACGAGCGGACGCCCGCGATGATCGAGTCGATCAGGTCCTCGACGCCCGGACGGGCCGGGTCGAGGAACATGCGGGAGGTGGAGATGCCCTCCTCGAACAGGCCCTTGCGGGCACGGTCGTAGGCCGACTCCTCGGAGGTGCGGTTGCGCACGGCACGGGCCGAGGCCATGCCGAAGCTCTCCTTGTACAGACGCCCGTCGGCGGTCTGCTGGAGGTCGCCCGGGGACTCGTACGTACCGGCGAACCAGGAGCCGATCATGACGTTGGAGGCACCGGCGGCGAGCGCCATGGCGACGTCGCGCGGGTGACGGACGCCACCGTCGGCCCAGACGTGCTTGCCGTACTTCGCCGCCTCGGCGGCGCACTCGAGCACCGCGGAGAACTGCGGGCGGCCCACGCCGGTCATCATGCGGGTGGTGCACATGGCGCCCGGGCCCACACCGACCTTGATGATGTCCGCGCCGGCCTCGATGAGGTCGCGCACGCCCTCGGCGGCAACGATGTTGCCCGCGACGATCGGGACCTGCGGGTCGAGGGACCGGACGGCCTTGACCGCGGCGATCATGCCCTCCTGGTGACCGTGCGCGGTGTCCACGACGATCGTGTCGGCACCGGCGGCCAGCAGCGCCTTGGCCTTGCCGGCCACGTCGCCGTTGATGCCGACGGCGGCGGCGACGCGCAGCTTGCCGTCCTTGTCGACGGCCGGGGTGTAGAGGGTCGCGCGCAGGGCGCCCTTGCGGGTCAGGATGCCGACCAGCCTGCCGTCCTTGTCGACGGCGGGGGCGAGCTTGCGGTGCGCGGCGTCGAGCTGGTTGAAGGCCTCGCGCGGGTCGATGTCCGCGTCGAGGAGCAGCAGCTCCTTGGACATGACCTCGGACAGCTGGGTGAAGCGGTCCACGCCGGTCAGGTCGTGCTCGGTGACGACGCCGACGGGGCGCTGGTCCTCGTCGACGACGACGCCGGCGCCGTGGGCGCGCTTGGGCAGCAGCGACAGCGCGTCGGCGACGGTCTGGGCCGGGGTGAGCACGATCGGGGTGTCGAGCACGTGGTGACGGCCCTTGACCCAGGAGATGACGTCGGTGATGACCTCGATCGGGATGTCCTGGGGGATGACCACGAGGCCGCCGCGGCGGGCGACCGTCTCGGCCATGCGGCGCCCGGCGATCGCCGTCATGTTGGCGACCACGAGCGGAATGGTGGTGCCCGTACCGTCCGGCGAGGAGAGGTCCACGCCCTGACGGGAGCCGACGGCGGAGCGGCTCGGCACCATGAACACATCGTCGTACGTCAGGTCGTACGGCGGCTTCTGATCGTTAAGGAAACGCATACTGGCTCTCTCACCTGCGATTTTGCGTAACGGAGCGGGTGGGGAGTCAGCTCGAACCAGCACCGGATCGGGCTGAGGTTCCTGGACCCATCATCCACGATGAGGACGGGTCCTGGCGAACCTGTGTCGCATTCTGTGGTTTCGGCCAAGCCGGTGTGTGGCTTCGGCCAAACCCTCCCCGGGCCCGGCTCAGCCCGCCAGCAGGCCCCTGCCGAGCCAGTCGGAGGAGTCCCTGACGCCCGGGAGCGCGAAGAAGTAGCCGCCGCCGGTCGGCGAGATGTAGTCCACCAGCGGCTCGTCGATCAGCCGCTCCTGGGTGGCCTCGAACTGGCGCTTGACGTCCTGCTGGTAGCTGCAGAAGACCAGGCCCATGTCGAGGTTGCCGACGTTGTCGACGCCTCGGTCGTAGTTGTAGCCGCGGCGCAGGATGCGGGAGTCGTCCGTCTTGGCGGTGCGCGGATTGGCCATCCGTATGTGCGCGTTGAGCGGGATGGCCTCGCCCTTGGGGTCCTTGGCGTAGTTCGGGGAGTCGGTCTCCTTGGCCCCGTCCAGCGGTGCCCCGGTGTCCTTGCGCCGGCCGAACATCTTCTCCTGCTCGGTGAGCGAGACCCGGTCCCAGAACTCGACGAGCATGCGGATGATCCGGATCACCTGGTAGCTGCCGCCGACCGCCCAGGAGGGCTCGCCGAGCTTGTCGGTGACCCAGACCAGGCGGTCCATCTCGCGGCCGGAGGCGGTGTCCGGGTTGACGATGCCGTCCTTGAACCCGAGCAGGTTGCGCTGGGCCCCGGCGGGGCGGGGCTTGTTCTGGAAGCCGTCGATGCGCCACTTGATCTGCATCGCGCCCCGGGTGTGGCGGGCGATGTCGCGCAGGGCGTGCAGGACGACGTCCGGCTGTGCGCCGCAGATCTGCAGCGACAGGTCGCCGTGGCACTCGGCGGCCTGGAGGTTGTCGTTGGGGAAGGTCCGCATCGGGGTGAGCAGGCGCGGTCTGGCCTTGGCGAGGCCGAAGCGGTCGTCGAAGAGCGAGGAGCCGACGCCGAGCGTGACGGTGAGCTCGTCGGCGGGCACCGTCGGCCCGAGGATGCCGTTGTCCGACGGCGGGGCCCCGACGCCCAGGTCCACGGGGTCCCCGCCCGAGGTCAGGAGGCGGGCCCGCTCGGTGATCGTCCTGAAGAGATCGGCGAGTTCCTTGCGGTTGTCAGCGATGACGTTGAGCGAGACGAAGGAGGCCGCGGCGGGCTGCGGGGTGAGGATGCCCGCCTGGTTCCCGCCATGGAAGGCGACCTTCTCGCCGCCCTTCTCGTCGTCGGCGGCCGCGGCCTCGGCGGTGCGTACCTGGCCGAGCGCGAAGCCGCCGCCGGCCAGGGCGGCCCCGGCGGCGCCCGCGCCCAGCACCGTCTTGGTGAAGCTCCGGCGGTCGGTGCGGAGGACGCCCTGCGGACGGTCCTGGTCGGCGGTCATGGAGTGGTTCCCTTCGCGGTACAGCGGTGCAACGGTGGTGCGGTCAGGCGGACTTGCGGATCTCGAGGAGATCGGGGATCGGGGCGAGGTCCTCGAGGAGCTTGCCCGTCGCCCCGTTGAGCCTGGCCCGTCCCATGGCGTCGAGCTTGTCGACGGGAGTCCACGTCCCGTCGCGGTGGGCGGCGTCCAGCAGTCCCTGGACGCGGGCGATGTCGTCGTTGACGGTGCCGAGCAGCTTCGGGTCCCGCGCCGCGATCAGCGGGCGGAGCACGTCGAGGAGTTCCCGGGTGCCGGCGAGGTTGGCGTCGGCGGTGGCCAGCGTGGTGCCGCTGCCCTGGTCCGTGTCGCCGGTGAGCTCGAACTGGAGGGTGTTCTCCAGGATCTCGTGGGTGCGCAGCGGCAGGTCCTTGACGTCGAAGTCCTGCTTCGGGAAAGCGCTTTGGAGACCCTCGACGTCCTTGGCGAGCTGCTCCGCGGGGGCGCGCAGGTCATCGGCCGAGGCACCGTGCCACAGCCCGTACTCGACGCGGTGGAAGCCGCTGAAGTCCTTGTCGCGCTCCTTGTCGGGCAGGCCGTCGGCACGCCCGTTGATCTTCTTGTCGAAGTCCTGGAACGTGCCGTAGGCGGCGCCGAGGGAGGAGTAGGTGCGGTGTGCGGTGAGCCAGTCGGTGCGGGCGGCGTCGAGGTCGCCGTCCTTGATGTCGTCGCCGAGCTTGTGCGTCTGCGTGACGAGCGTGGCCAGGCCCTTGCCGACGTAGTCCTTGTACGCGCCCAGCGGCTTGGCCAGGTCGTCCTCGGAGACGGGGGCGACGGCTCTGACGTTGCCGCCGCCGCTGACCCGGACCGGGGTCGAGGTGACGGCCTTGCCTCCGGTGGGCACGCAGCGCCAGGCGTACTGGCCGCTGCCGACGGTGGCGACGAGGTCGCGCGTGGTGCCGGGGGCCAGGCCCTCGATCTCGCCGTAAACGGCGTTGGTCGACGGGTCGACGAGGTAGACCTCGGACGCCTTGTCGCCGGTGTTGTGCATCTGGAAGGTCTGCCGCCCGGGCTCGGGCGCGGTGAAGCCCTTGCCGCACTCCTTCTCCGACACGGCGACGGTCTGGGCGCCGGCGGGCTTGGAACCGCTGAAGGCGACCACGACACCGGCCGTCACGGCGGGCACGGCGACCACGGCCGCGGGTATCAGCCACGCCGGGCGGCGGCGCGAAGCGCTCTCGGCCGCGGCCTCCTGCCGCTCGGCGGGCTGCGGCTCGGGCTTCGCCTTGGGGGTGCGTACGCCCCGTACGAACAGCGTCATCACCACAGCGAGGTAGGCGGCGTAGGCGACGACCTGCAGCCAGGTCATGGCGGGCGTCAGGTTGAACACGCCCTGGACCAGGGTGCTGTACCAGGCCCCGGCGTCGATGTGCCCGCCGAGGTCGAAGGCGAACGCCGTCTTGCCCGGCAGGACGCCGCCTTCCTGGAGGTCGCGCAGGCCGTAGCCGAGGACGCCCGCGGCGATGACGATGAGCACGGCGCCGGTCGCGGTGAAGAACCGGGTGAGGTTGATCTTCAGTACGCGGCGGTAGAGGCCCCAGCACAGCGCCGTCGCGACGACGAGGCCGATCCCCGCGCCGGTCATCGGCCCGGCCGACTCCCCGGCCGCGCGTGCGGTGGTCCACAGGAACAGCGCCGTCTCGAGGCCTTCGCGGCCCACCGCCAGGAAGGAGGTGAGGATCAGCATGCCCGCGCCCATGGCGAGGGCGCTGGTGACCTTCTCCCGGATCTCTCCGGAGAGGTTGCGGGCGGAGCGCCGCATCCAGAAGACCATGGCGGTGACGAAGGCGACGGCGACGACGCTGAGCGCACCGCCGAAGGCCTCCTGGGCCGTGGTGGAGAGCGTCGCGGCGGTGAAGGTGAGCACCGCGCCGAAGCTCATGGCCAGGGCGATGGCGGCCAGGACGCCCGTCCACACCTGCGGCAGCCGGGACTTGGCCTCCGCACGGACGAGGGTGGCGACGAGGATGGAGACGATGAGGCCGGCCTCAAGTCCTTCCCTGAGGCCGATCAGAAAACTCGGAAACGCGTCGTCCCACATATTGTCCTCCCCGCGGGCACGACGGCACGGCTGCCGACGCGACCGTCGGCCGCACTGATAAGCGAAGCCATACCTTAATCAGGTAAGCCTTACCTGTCTACAAAGGTGTAGTCAAAGGTCGCTCATCGGTGTTGACGGGACGTCAGCGGGACGTGTGCCCTACGCGTCGGGGTCGGAACGCTCCAGCGCCGGGCGCGGGCCCGGGCCCGTCTCCCGCAGCAGGTACTCCGCGGCGGCGGTGTCCGTGACCAGGCTGGTGACGAGCCCGGAACGCAGCACCGCGCCGATCGCCTCCGCCTTGCGCTTGCCGCCCGCGATCGCGACGACCTCCGGTATGCGCCGCAACCGGTCGGCCTCCACGGTGATGCAGCGCTCGCCCAGGTCGCGCCCGACGCGGCGGCCGTCGGCGGCGAACAGGTGCGCCGACATCTCGGCGACCGCGCCGAGCGAGGCGTAGTGGGCGCGCTCGTCCTCGGAGAGCATGTCGTAGACGGTGGAGATGCCCGGCTCCCAGGAGCCGATGGAGACGGCCGCGACGGTGACCTTGTCGAAGTAGTCGAAGGCCCGCGCGATGCCCGTCTGGCCGCGCAGCGCCGCCGCGGTGGCCGGGTCGGGCAGCAGCATCGGCGCGTAGATCGGGTGCGCCTCGCCGCCGGAGACCTGCGCCGCCCGGCGGACGGCCTCCACCGAGCCGCGCTCGGCGGTGCCCGCGTCGTACACACCGGTGAGCTGGACCACCGTGCAGGGCGGCAGCCGGTGCAGGGCCGCGGCCATGTGGATGGTCGAGCGGCCCCAGGCGAGACCGAGGACGTCTCCTTCGTGCACCAGCTCGCCGAGCAGGTCGGCGGCCACCTCGCCGAGGTTCTCGGGATCGGGCGCGTCCTCGGCCGCGTCGGCCGGGGACTCGACGACGACCGCGTGCCGCAGACCGTAGCGGGCGCGCAGCGCGTCGGAGCGCTCCGCGTCCAGCTCGGCGGGCACCCGGATCTCGATACGCACCAGGTCGCGCTCCAGCGCCGTCTCCAGGACCCGGGCGACCTTGAAGCGGCTCACCCCGAATTCCTCGGCGATCTGGATCTTCGACTTGCCCTCGAGGTAGAAGCGGCGAGCCATGGCTGCCGCCTGCACCAGCTCGGCGGGCCCCATCGGCGCGGCTGAACGGCCCGTCGACACCACGGTCTCCTCACTTCATGCTTCACGTTGCGGACTCGACCGTCATCCTGTCAGAAACGGCGGTCCTTGATCAGCCCTTGACCTTCTTGCTCAGCAATTCGGGCGAGGGCCGGGTCGGCTCAGTGCCCGCAGGCCCAGGGCGCGGTGGCCGTCGCGGCCTCGGCCCGCTCGCGCAGCGAGCGTACGGCGGCCGCCGGGTCGTCCGTACCGTAAACGGCGGATCCGGCGACGAACACATCGGCGCCCGCCTCGGCGCAGCGCTCGATCGTGGCGGCCGAGACGCCGCCGTCGACCTGGAGCCACAGCTGCAGGCCGTGCCGCGAGATCAGCTCACGGGTGCGGCGGATCTTGGGCAGCGTGATCTCGAGGAACTCCTGGCCGCCGAAGCCGGGCTCGACGGTCATGATGAGCAGCATGTCCAGCTCGGGCAGCAGATCGGCGTAGGGCTCGATCGGCGTCGCGGGCTTGAGCGCCATCGACGCCCGCGCGCCCTTGGCCCGGATCTCGCGCGCGAGGCGCACCGGCGCGGCGGCGGCCTCCGCGTGGAAGGTCACCGACCCGGCGCCCGCCTCGACGTACTGCGGGGCCCAGCGGTCCGGGTCCGCGATCATCAGATGGCAGTCCAGCGGGGTCTCCGTGGCCCGGCTCAGCGACTCGACGACCGGCAGGCCGAGCGTGAGGTTGGGCACGAAGTGGTTGTCCATCACGTCGACGTGGAGCCAGTCGGCGCCCTTCACGGCCTGTGCCTCGTCGGCCAGGCGGGCGAAGTCCGCGCTGAGGATGCTGGGGTTGATCTGGGCACTCATGTCCCCCAGCCTGCCATGCCGCGGACGCCGCGCACGCATCGGGTTTGCCGTCACCCGGTGCGGCGCAGCAGCGCCAGGTACATCGCGTCGGTGCCGTGCATATGCGGCCAGAGCTGGACATCGGGGCCGTCCCCGAGCGCGGGGACCCCGGGCATCAGAGGCCGGGCGTCGATCCACTCGGCCGCGACGCCCTGCTCCTTGAGGACGTCCTCCACGACGGCCCTGGTCTCCGCCGGGTGCGGCGAGCAGGTCGCGTAGCCGACGACCCCGCCGACCCGGACGGCACGCAGCGCCTCGCGCAGCAGGCCGCGCTGGAGCGGGGCGAAGGAGGCCAGGTCCTCCGGGCTGCGCCGCCAGCGGGCCTCGGGGCGGCGGCGCAGCGCGCCCAGCCCGGAGCAGGGCACGTCGACCAGGGCGCGGTCGAAGGTGCCCTCCCGCCATGCCGGGCGGGTGCCGTCGGCGGCGATGACCTGGTACGGGCCGGGGTTGCCGGCCAGGGCGCGCTCGACCAGGCGGGCGCGGTGCGGCTGCCGCTCGGAGGCCAGCAGCGCGGCGCCGCGGCGGGCGGCGAGGGCGCCGAGCAGGGCGGCCTTGCCGCCCGGTCCCGCGCAGCCGTCGAGCCAGCGGCGGTCGGGCCCCTCGAGGGGTGCCGCGGCGAGTGCGAGGGCGACCAGCTGGCTGCCCTCGTCCTGGACGCCCGCCCGGCCCTCGCGCACGGCGTCCAGCGCCCCGGGCTCGCCGCCCTCGGCGAGCCGGACCGCGTACGGCGACCAGCGGCCGGGCAGCGCGCGCTCGTCCAGCAGCTCGTCGACGGTGGCCCGGCCGGGGCGGGCGACGAGGGTGACCTCGGGGCGTTCGTTGTCCGCCTCCAGCAGGTCCTCGATCCCGGCGCGGGGGCCGCCGAGGGCGTCCCACAGGGCGGAGACGATCCAGCGCGGGTGCGAGTGCACGACGGCGAGGTGCTCCTCGGGGTCGTCCTCGTACGGCGGAGCGACTCGTTCCAGCCAGGTGTCGAGATCGTGCGCGGCGATCTTGCGCAGGACGGCGTTGACGAACTTCGCCCGCCCGTCCCCGAGCACGCACCGGGCCAGCTCGACGCTGGCGGAGACCGCCGCGTGGCTGGGGATCCGGGTGCCGAGCAGTTGGTGCGCGCCGAGGCTCAGCACGTCCAGCACGGGCGGGTCCACCTCGCGCAGCGGCCGGTCGACGCAGGACGCGATGACCGCGTCGTACGTGCCCTGGCGGCGCAGGGTCCCGTAGACCAGCTCGGTGGCGAGGGCGGCGTCGCGGTCGTCGAAGCCGCCCTTCTCGCGGGCCTTGCGCAGCAGGGGCGGCAGGACGAGGTTCGCGTAGGCGTCCCGCTCGTCGACGGCCCGCAGCGCCTCGAAGGCGAGGATCCGCACCGGGTCCTTCTTCGGCCGGCGGTGGGGCTTTGCGGGACGGCGGCGGGCCTGGTCGTTCACGAAAGGTGCTCCGGAAGCTGGGGTGCGAAGGGCTTCAGCCTACGCTCCCCCGAGCTCCTCGCCTGCGGCGATGCGCACGCCGCGGGCCCAGTCGGCGGCCTTCATCGGCTTCTTGCCCTGCGGCTGGACCCACAGGAGCTCCACCGCGTGCGAGCCGGTGCCGACGTGGACGCTGTTCTTGCCCGCGGCGACCCCGCCGGGCGCGAGATCGGTGCGGTCGGGGCACAGTGCCACCGACATCACCTTCAGCCGCTCGCCGCGGAAGACCGTCCAGGCGCCGGGCGCGGGGGCGCAGCCGCGGACGACGCGGTCGACGCGCAGCGCGGGGGCGGACCAGTCCAGCCGGGCGTCCTCGACCGTGATCTTCGGGGCGAGCGTGACGCCCTCGGCGGGCTGGGGCACGGCCTTGAGGCTGCCGTCCTCGATGCCGTCCATCGTCGCGGCGAGCAGCCCGGAACCGGCGAAGGCGAGCCTGGTCAGCAGGTCGCCGCTGGTGTCGGTGGGACGGACGTGCTCGGTGAGCACGCCGTAGACGGGTCCGGAATCGAGCCCCTCCTCGATACGGAAGGTGGCGGCACCGGTGATCTCGTCGCCCGCGAGCACCGCGTGCTGCACCGGGGCGGCACCGCGCCAGGCGGGCAGCAGCGAGAAGTGCAGGTTGACCCAGCCGTGCGCGGGGATGTCCAGCGCCGCCTTCGGCAGCAGCGCGCCGTAGGCCACGACCGGGCAGCAGTCGGGGGCGATCTCGCGCAGCCGGGCGAGGAAGTCCTCGTCGCGCGGGCGGGCGGGCTTGAGCACCTCGATGCCCGCCTCCTCGGCGCGCTGGGCCACCGGGCTGGCGACCAGCCGGCGGCCGCGCCCCGCCGGGGCGTCGGGCCGGGTGACGACCGCGACGACCTCGTGGCGGTCGGAGGCGATCAGGGCGTCGAGGGCGGGAACGGCGACCTCGGGGGTACCGGCGAAGACGAGCCTCATGGGTGGCGGACACTACCTCTCAAGCGCCGAGCGGGACGGCGCACCAGTCTAGATGCGGCCCTGCGGTCAAGGGGCGTGCGGGGCACCGTGCGCCTCATTCCGGCGGATGTGCGCCCCCATACCGTGACCCGCCGGGCCGTGGCGCGTTGGGTCAAGAGAGATTGACCGAATCGGGCCGCAACCGCGGCCCGCTTGCATTGCGCGTCAACTCTCTTCCGTACACGCCCCGTTCACGTCGGTCCGAGAGGCTTGTTCATGCCCGACCACGCAACCCACGACGCCCAGGCGAGAGCCAGCCTGCATCTTCTGGTCCGGGACATCGAGCGGGTCCGCCGGCAGGTGGACGCGCTGCGTACCCTGACCGCCCAGCTGGGCAACGTCTACCGCCCGCGCCGTACCGGTCCGTCCGCGGGCTTCGTCGTCTACGGGCGCGCGCCCGCGCCGACCGTGAGGCTGGCGCAGGAACTGCGGGACAGCGTGGAGACGCTGGTCACGGCGGCAGTGGACTTCGACCGTTCGCTGGGCTTCTCGTGGGACGCGGTCGGTTCGGCTCTGGGGGTCACCAAGCAGGCGGTGCACCGGCGTTACGGCGCGCGCAGGGCCAACGGGCAGAGCACGACGGAGAGTCAGCCCCCGGAGACGCCCGCGCCGCTCGCGGCGCAGACCGTGCCGATCGTGCCCGCCGCCCGTTCGGTGCCGGGCCAGCCCTCGGCCGTGCTCCGCGAGGAGCCCCGCCCGTCGGCCTTCCCGGGCCCGCGCAACGGCTGACCCCACGGGTGAACCGCCGTCGGCGGTCCGTCCGTTGAGGGGTGCGCGCGGTGCGGGAGGACGCCCCGAGAGGACCCCGACAGGACACCTCCACTGGCGTTCAGCCGATGTCCAGCGGATCCATCCGCAGCCGCACCGGCTGCCCTTCCCGGCGAGCCAACCGCACCGCCACCGCCGTCTTGAGCGACGCCGCCAGGGCCGCTCCCCTGCCCGGCCGCACCCGCACGAGCGCGCGCTCCCAGTGCTCCCCCGGCGGGGGGTCGCCGGGCCGCCGCGGCCGTCCGGGTTCCGCCACCGGCAGCGCCACGGGCCCGAGCACCTCCGCGTCCTCGGGCAGCTCCGCGAGGGCGAGCAGATCGGCGACGGCCTCCGGCGGGCCGCTGACCGAAGCCATCCGGGACACCGGCGGGAAGCCCAGCTCGGCACGCTCGGACAGCTCGCGCAGCGCATGCCCGGCCGGGTCCCAGCGGACCAGCGCCTGCACCGGCCGGAGCGTCGGCTCGGCCACCACGACCACCGTGCCGCCCTCCTCCTGGCCCCGCACCAGAGCCGCGGCGCCCAGCCAGCGGCGCAGCGCCTCCTCGCCGGCCCGCAGGTCGGGCAGGCCGAGCAGCGCCCAGCCGTCCAGCAGCAGCGCCGCCGCATAGCCGCCCTCGGCGACCGGCTCGGCACCCGGCGTGGAGACGACCAGCGCGGGAGTGCCCGGCACCGTGTCCAGCACATGGTCGCGCCCCGAGGTCCGCACCGGTACGGCCGGGAAGACCCGGCCCAGCTCCTCGGCCGTACGCCGCGCCCCCACGACGCTGGCACGCAGCCGCGCCCCGCCGCACTCCTCGCAGTGCCAGTCGCGCACTCCCCGCCCGCACCAGCCGCAGTGCACCTCGCCGTCGGCGCCGCGCGCCTCCAGGGGCCCGGCGCAGTGGGCGCAGCGCGCCGCTTCGCGGCAGCGCTCGCAGGCGAGGCGGGGTACGTAACCCCGGCGCGGCACCTGGACCAGCACGGGGCCGTGCTGGAGGCCGTCGCGCACGGCCCGCCAGGCGAGCGTCGGCAGCCGGGCGGCGCGCGCGGCCTCGTCCCGCGCGAGGTCACCGTCGCCCACGGTGCGTATGAGGGGGGCCTGGGCGCGCAGCACATCGCGGGGGGCCGTCAGGGGACGTGCCCAGCCCGTCTGCACCAGCTGCGCCGCCTCGACCGTGCAGGAGAAGCCGCCGAGCAGGAACGCCGCCTGCTCGTGCGCCGCGCGCATCAGCAGCACCTCGCGCGCATGCGGCTGGGGGGCGTGCTGCTCGCTGTGGCTGGAGTCGCCGTCGTCCCAGATCGCCGCGAAACCCAGGTCGCGCACCGGCGCGAACATCGCGGCGCGCGTGCCCACGACCGCCCGCACGGAACCGCGGCTGACCGCCAGCCAGCGGCGGTAGCGCTCCTCCGGCCCGGTGTCGGCGGTCAGCAGCACATGCCGCCCCTCGCCGAGCAGTGCGGTCAGGGCCGCGTCGACGCGCGCGGCGGACCGGCCGTCCGGCACGACGATCAGCGCACCCCGCCGCGAGGCGAGCGCGGCGGCGGCGGCCAGCGCCAGCTCCCGCGCCCAGTGCGCCCCGGGCAGGGCCGTCCACACCGCGCGGGGGGAACCGCCCCGGGCCATGGCCTCCAGATAGGCGGGGCCCGTCGGGTACCGGGACCAGCTGCCCGGCTCCGGGGCGCCCGGCGGGGGCAGCGGCTCGGGCGAGGGCTCGGCCTCGATGCGGGCGTGCCGGGGGGGCACGGCCAGTTGCAGCACGTCCGCGAGCGAGCCCGCGTACCGGTCGGCGACGGCGCGGCAGAGTTTCAGCAGCTGCGGGCCGAGCACGGGCTCCGGGGACAGCACCTGGGCGATGGCGGCCAGCGGCCCCTGGTAGTCGGACTCGGCCACCCGCTCGACGATGAAACCGTCGAGCAGCCCGCCGCCCTCGCGGCGCCCGCCGCGCACCTGGCGGGTGCCCGCCCCGAAGCGCACCCGCACCCGGGTGCCCGGGCGGGCGTCGGCGTCGAGCTCGGCGGGCACCGCGTAGTCCCACAGCCGGTCGAGGTGCACGGCGCCCTTGTCCACGAGCACCCGCGCGACCGGCAGCTCCGCCGCCAGCGGCGCCCCCCGCCAGGTGCGCGGCTTGGCACGCGGCACGTCGGCCTTGCGGACGATGTCGCGGATGAGCGCGAGCTGTTCCCCCTGCTCGGTGGGGGGCTCCGTCTCGGGCCGGGGCCGGCCGTTCTCGCTGCTCACGTTCCCAGTCCTACCAGACGGCACTGACAGCGAAGGGCCCCCGCCGGTCGGCGGGGGCCCTTCGCTGTCAGCTGTAAAGCTGCCAGTGGTGTCTACAGACCGACGGCCTTGCGCAGCGCGTCCACCCGGTCCGTGCGCTCCCAGGTGAAGTCGGGCAGCTCGCGGCCGAAGTGGCCGTAGGCGGCGGTCTGGGAGTAGATCGGGCGCAGCAGGTCCAGGTCGCGGATGATCGCGGCCGGGCGGAGGTCGAAGACCTCGCCGATGGCGTGCTCGATCTTCTCGGTGTCGACCGTGTTGGTGCCGAAGGTCTCCACGAACAGACCGACCGGCTCGGCCTTGCCGATCGCGTACGCGACCTGCACCTCGCAGCGCGCGGCCAGACCGGCGGCGACCACGTTCTTCGCGACCCAGCGCATCGCGTACGCGGCGGAGCGGTCGACCTTGGACGGGTCCTTGCCGGAGAAGGCACCGCCGCCGTGGCGGGACATGCCGCCGTAGGTGTCGATGATGATCTTGCGGCCGGTCAGGCCGGCGTCGCCCATCGGGCCGCCGATCTCGAAGCGGCCGGTCGGGTTCACCAGCAGGCGGTAGCCCTCGGTGTCCAGCTTGATGCCGTCCTCGACGAGCTCCTTGAGCACGTGCTCGACGACGAACTCACGGACGTCGGGCGCGAGCAGCGAGTCCAGGTCGATGTCGGACGCGTGCTGCGAGGAGACGACCACGGTGTCGAGGCGGACGGCCTTGTTGCCGTCGTACTCGATGGTGACCTGGGTCTTGCCGTCCGGGCGCAGGTACGGGATGGTCCCGTTCTTGCGGACCTCGGTCAGGCGGCGGGAGAGCCGGTGCGCCAGGTTGATCGGCAGCGGCATCAGCTCGGGCGTCTCGTCGCAGGCGTAGCCGAACATCAGGCCCTGGTCGCCGGCGCCCTGCTTGTCGAGCTCGTCCTCATCGCCCTCGACACGGGTCTCGTAGGCCGTGTCCACACCCTGAGCGATGTCGGGGGACTGGGAGCCGATGGACACCGAGACGCCGCAGGAGGCGCCGTCGAAGCCCTTCTTGGACGAGTCGTAACCGATCTCGAGGATCTTGTTGCGCACCAGCGTGGCGATGGGCGCGTAGGCCTTGGTCGTCACCTCGCCGGCCACGTGGACCAGGCCGGTGGTGATCAGGGTCTCGACGGCGACCCGGGACGTCGGGTCCTCCTTGAGGAGGGCGTCGAGAATGGCGTCGCTGATCTGGTCAGCGATCTTGTCGGGGTGACCCTCGGTCACTGATTCCGAGGTGAACAGGCGGCGGGACACATCGCTCCCTGGGGTTGCAGCGGCTGCTGGCTGAGCATTGACGGATACCGTCCGAGAGCTGCGCTCGGCTCGGATCCAGGGTCAGTTTATCCGGCCCCGGTGCGCTTCGAACATCCGGCTGTGACCGTGTGACGCTCGCCACCCCGCGCCGGACCAGCGCGTCAGGCCAGCCGGCGGGCGACGAGGTCCCACACGACGTCCGCCAGGGCCTCCTTCGGGCCGTGCGGCACCGGGGTCTCGCCCCCGTCGGCGGCCAGCACGACGGCCTCGTTCTCCGTGGACCCGAAGGTCCTGCTCTCCCCCACCTCGTTGACGACGAGCAGGTCACAGCCCTTACGGGCGAGCTTGGCGCGGCCGTTGACGAGGACGTCGTCCGTCTCGGCCGCGAAGCCCACGACGACCTGGCCGGGCCGCGCCCGGTCCGCCGAGAGCTCGGCGAGGACGTCGGGGTTGCGTACCAGCTCGACGGGGGCGGGCTCCTGCCCGTCCCGCTTCTTGATCTTGCCGGTGGCGTAGTGGGCGGGCCGGAAGTCGGCGACGGCGGCGGCCATCACCACGGCATCGGCGTCCGCGGCGGCCTTCAGCACCGCCTCCCGCAGCTGCACGGCCGTGCCGACCCGCACCACGTCCGCGCCGGCCGGGTCCGGCAGGTCGCTGTTGGCCGCGACGAGCGTGACGCGCGCCCCGCGCGCGACGGCGGTACGGGCCAGGGCGTACCCCTGGCGGCCCGAGGAGCGGTTGCCCAGGTAGCGCACCGGGTCGAGCGGCTCGCGGGTGCCGCCCGCGCTGATCACCACGTGCCGGCCCGCGAGGTCCGGGGCCTGCGGGCCACGGGCCAGCACCCGGCGGCAGACCTCGAAGATCTCCTCGGGGTCGGGCAGCCGCCCCTTGCCGGTGTCGACGCCGGTGAGCCGGCCGACGGCGGGCTCGATGACCACGGCGCCCCGGCGGCGGAGCGTCGCGACGTTCTCCTGGGTGGCCGGGTTCTCCCACATCTCGGTGTGCATCGCGGGGGCGAAGACCACCGGGCAGCGGGCGGTGAGCAGCGTGTTGGTCAGCAGGTCGTCGGCGAGGCCGTGCGCGGCCTTCGCGAGCATGTCGGCGGTCGCCGGGGCCACCACGACGAGGGCGGCCTCCTGGCCGATCCGTACGTGGGGCACCTCGTGGACGCTCTCCCACACCTCGGTCGCGGCCGGGTGGCCGGACAGCGCGGACCAGGTCGCCTCGCCGACGAAGTGCAGCGCGGACGCGGTCGGCACGACCCGTACGTCGTGCCCCGACTCGGTGAGGCGGCGCAGCAGCTCGCACGCCTTGTAGGCGGCGATCCCGCCGCTGACCCCCAGGACGACCTTCGGCTTGTCCATCGTTTCGCTTCTCCCCGCGCTTCGCGTGCGTACGCCTCTATGACACACCAAGGGCCCGGCAGCGGTGCTGCCGGGCCCTTGGTGAAGACGGTTTCTGCTCAGTGCGAGTGCGTCGGGGCCGACTCGACGGCCTCGGAGGTCAGCAGACCCGCGTTGATCTCGCGCAGCGCGATGGAGAGCGGCTTCTCGTGGACGTGGGTGTCCACCAGCGGACCGACGTACTCCAGCAGACCCTCGCCGAGCTGCGAGTAGTACGCGTTGATCTGGCGCGCGCGCTTGGCCGCGTAGATCACGAGGCTGTACTTCGAGTCGGTGGCCTCGAGCAGCTCATCAATCGGCGGGTTGATGATGCCCTCGGGCGCGGTGATGGAAGAGGACACTCTCTGCCTTCCGTTGTGATCCAGCTGTTGCGATCCGGCTGAATTATTGCGATCCGGCTGAACTGAATTCGGGATTCTCAGGAAATTCCCAGTTCAACGCAGCAAGGCTAGCAGCTCGCGCGCGACGTCCTCGACGGAGGTGTTCACGAGCGTGGTGTCGAACTCGGACTCGGCCGCCAGCTCGACCCGTGCGGCCCCGAGCCTGCGCTCGATGACCTCGGGCGACTCGGTCCCCCGGCCGGTGAGCCGGCGGACCAGCTCCTCCCAGCTGGGCGGGGCGAGGAAGACCAGCTGCGCGTCCGGCATGGACTCGCGGACCAGGCGGGCGCCCTGGAGGTCGATCTCCAGCAGCACGGGCTCGCCCGCCTCCAGGCGGTCGAGGACCGCCCGGCGCGGCGTGCCGTAGCGGTTGCCGGCGAATTCGGCCCACTCCAGCAGCTCACCGTTGGCGACGAGCTTGTCGAATTGCTCGTCGTCCACGAAGAAGTACTGGACACCCTCCCGCTCGCCGGGGCGCGGCTTGCGGGTGGTGCAGGAAACCGAGAGCCATACCTCGGGGTGGGCCTTGCGCATATGGGCGACGACCGTGCTCTTGCCGACCCCGGAGGGGCCGGAGAGCACGGTCAGCCGCGGACGTCTGGCCGGGGGGACGGGGGACGTCCCCCGGGAGACAGCAGTACTCATGCAGCGATTATCCCGGTTCCCGGGAGTGCCTGAGAACTCAGGCGGCGTTGCTGCCGAACTCCCGCTCCAGAGAAGCGATCTGGTTCGTGCCCAGTCCTCGCACACGACGGCTCTCGGAAATTCCGAGCCGTTCCATGATCTGCTTGGCACGGACCTTGCCCACACCGGGCAGGCTCTCCAGAAGGGCACTGACCTTCATCTTGCCGATGACGTCGTTCTTCTGGCCTTGCTGGATGACCTCGTGCAGCGAGGCGCCGGAGTGCTTGAGCCGATTCTTGACCTCGGCGCGCTCCCGGCGAGCCGCGGCGGCCTTTTCGAGCGCGGCTGCGCGCTGTTCAGGGGTAAGGGGCGGAAGAGCCACGCCTACGTCACCTCGGATGTCGAACTGTCGGATACGGACCGGTGAGGAACCTAGTCGGCCCACACCTGGGGAGCAACGAGCAACGCGCTTGCACGTTCGCTCTTGTCGGAGACTAGCGGCCGATCCCGCTCCAGTCAGCGAGAACAGATGAAAAGTCCTGGTCAGCCTTGCTCGACCAGGACTTTTCCGGACATACCAACCATCAATTTTTCCGTCGGCCCCCTCCGGGAGCCCGGATCACGCCCGGATCACCCCTCCGCGGAGTCCACCGCGGCCCGTACCTCGTCGGCGAACCGGGTGGCGCTCTCGCGCAGCGCGGCCACGTCCGGGCCATTGCGGAGGACGCCCCGGCTGACGTTGGGGACGACGTCGCGGACGGCCGCGCCGAAGACCTTCGGCAGGTCGGCGGCGGTCGCGCCCTGGGCGCCGATGCCGGGGGCGAGCAGGGGGCCGTTGATGGCCAGATCGGCGCGCGCCGCGCCGAGGGTGCCGCCGAGCGTCGCCCCGACGACGGCGCCGTAGGAGCCCATGGGCTCCGCGCCGGCGTTCTCCGCCCGCAGGTGGCCGAGCATGGTCGCCGCGACGCTCGCGCCGTCCGCCCGTACGGCGTGCTGGACCTCGGCGCCCTCGGGGTTGGAGGTGAGCGCGAGGACGAAGACGCCGGTGCCGCTCTCGCGGGCCAGGTCGAGCGCGGGGCGCAGCGAGCCGTAGCCGAGGTACGGGCTCACGGTCACGGCGTCCGAGAACAGCGGCGAGGCGGGGTCGAGGTAGGTCGCGGCGTACGCGGCCATGGTCGAGCCGATGTCGCCGCGCTTGGCGTCCATCAGCACCAGCGCCCCGGCGGCGCGGGCGTCGGCGACGGCCCGCTCGAGGACGGCGACGCCGCGCGAGCCGAACCGCTCGAAGAAGGCGGACTGCGGCTTGAGCACGGCGACGCGGTCGGCCAGCGCCTCCACGACGGTGAACGCGAAGCGCTCCAGGCCCGCGATGTCGTCGCCGAGCCCCCAGTCGGCGAGCAGCGAGGCGTGCGGGTCGATGCCGACGCACAGCGGCCCGCGCTCGTCCATGGCGCGGCGCAGGCGGGCGCCGAACGGTTCGGGGGTCATACGGTCACCTTCCGGTGCTCGGCGCCGACGGCCTCGGCGAGGGTGGCGTACGGGCTGGCGGCCAGCTTCGCGGCCAGGCCCTGGTGGATGCCGCGGCACCAGAAGGGGCCCTCGTAGATGAAGGCGCTGTAGCCCTGGACGAGGGTGGCGCCCGCGAGGACGCGGTCCCAGACGTCGTCGGCGCTCTCCACGCCGCCGACGCCGACGAGGGTGATCCGGTCCCCCACGCGGGCGTACAGACGGCGCAGGACCTCCAGCGAGCGGGTCTTGAGGGGGGCGCCGGAGAGCCCGCCCGCGCCGATGGCCTCGACGGTCCGCTTCGGGGTGACGAGGCCGAGGCCGTCGCGGGCGATGGTGGTGTTGGTGGCGATGATGCCGTCCAGGCCGAGTTCGACGGCGAGGTCGGCGACGGCGTCCACGTCCTCGTCCGCGAGGTCGGGGGCGATCTTCACCAGCAGCGGGACCCGCCGGGTGGTGACCGTGCGGTCGGCGGCCTCGCGGACGGCCGTGAGCAGCGGGCGCAGCTGCTCGGTGGCCTGGAGGTTGCGCAGGCCGGGGGTGTTCGGGGAGGAGACGTTCACGACCAGGTAGTCGGCGTGCTCGGCGAGGCGCTCGGTGGAGGTCACGTAGTCGGCGACGGCCTCCGCCTCGGGGACGATCTTCGTCTTGCCGATGTTGACGCCGACGGTGGTCCGAAAGACGGGGTTGCGCGACGCGAGCCGCTCCGCGACGACGGCGGACCCGTCGTTGTTGAAGCCCATCCGGTTGATCAGCGCACGGTCGGCGACCAGGCGGAACAGCCGCTTCCTGGGGTTGCCCGGCTGGGGCTGGGCGGTGACGGTGCCGACCTCGACGTGGTCGAAGCCGAGCATGGCCATGCCGTCGATGGCGGCGGCGTTCTTGTCGAAGCCGGCGGCGAGGCCGAAGGGGCTGTGCATGCGCAGGCCGAACGCCTCCGTGCGCAGCTCCTTGTGACGCGGTGCGAGGACGGCGGCCACGAAGGTGCGCAGGACGGGGATGCGGGCGACGGCCCGGATCCAGGCGAAGGCCAGGTGGTGGGCCTTCTCCGGGTCCATGCGCTTGAAGATCAGGTCGAAGAAGAGACGGTACATGTCAGGCCTTCCCGGCAGCAGGGCAAGGGGCGGGTGAGGGGGCTCGCAAGAGGGGGGGACACCCTCGGGTGTCCCCCCCTCTGTCGCCTTATGCCTCGCGGGCGGCGGTGAGGTGTTCCGCGTGTTCCTGGAGGGAGCGGACGCTGATGTCGCCTCGGGTGAGGGCCTCGATGCCCTGTACGGCGGCCGCGAGGGCCTGGACCGTGGTCAGGCACGGCACGCCCCGCGCCACGGCGGCGGTACGGATCTCGTAGCCGTCCAGGCGGCCGCCGGTGCCGTAGGGGGTGTTGACGATCAGGTCGACCTGCCCGTCATGGATCAGCTGCACGATCGTCTTCTCGCCGTCCGGGCCCTCGCCCTCGGACTGCTTGCGCACCACGGTGGCGTTGATGCCGTTGCGGCGCAGGACCTCGGCGGTGCCGGAGGTGGCCAGCAGCTCGAAGCCGTGGGCGACCAGCTCGCGGGCCGGGAAGATCATCGAGCGCTTGTCCCGGTTGGCCACCGACACGAACGCGCGCCCCTTGGTGGGCAGGGCGCCGTAGGCGCCGGCCTGGGACTTGGCGTAGGCGGTGCCGAAGACGCTGTCGATGCCCATGACCTCGCCGGTCGAGCGCATCTCCGGGCCCAGGACGGTGTCGACGCCGCGGCCGTGGATGTCGCGGAAGCGGGACCAGGGCAGGACGGCTTCCTTGACGGAGATCGGCGCGTCCAGCGGCAGCGTGCCGCCGTCGCCCTCCGCCGGCAGCATGCCCTCCGCGCGCAGTTCGGCGATGGTGGCGCCCAGGGAGATGCGGGCCGCGGCCTTGGCCAGGGGGACGGCGGTGGCCTTGGAGGTGAAGGGGACGGTGCGCGAGGCGCGGGGGTTGGCCTCCAGGACGTAGAGGATGTCCCCGGCCATCGCGAACTGGATGTTGATCAGCCCGCGCACGCCGACGCCCTTGGCGATGGCCTCGGTCGAGGCCCGCAGCCGCTTGATGTCGAACCCGCCGAGAGTGATCGGCGGCAGCGCGCAAGCGGAGTCACCGGAGTGGATACCGGCCTCCTCGATGTGCTCCATCACACCACCGAGGTAGAGCTCCTGGCCGTCGTAGAGCGCATCGACATCGATCTCGATCGCATCGTCCAGGAACCGGTCGACCAGGACCGGGCGGGTCGGGGAGATCTCCGTCGACTCGGCGATGTACGCCTCCAGGCGCGCCTCGTCGTAGACGATCTCCATGCCGCGCCCGCCCAGCACATAGGACGGGCGGACCAGGACGGGGTAGCCGATCTCGTCGGCGATCGCCTTGGCACCCGCGAACGTGGTGGCGGTGCCGTGCTTGGGAGCCGGGAGTCCGGCCTCGGTCAGGACGCGGCCGAACGCGCCGCGGTCCTCGGCGGCGTGGATGGCCTCGGGCGACGTACCCACGACCGGAACGCCGTTGTCCTTGAGGGCCTGGGCCAGGCCGAGGGGGGTCTGGCCGCCGAGCTGGACCACCACGCCCGCCACCGGACCCGCCTGCTGCTCCGCGTGCACGATCTCCAGCACGTCCTCGAGCGTGAGCGGCTCGAAGTACAGCCGGTCCGAGGTGTCGTAGTCCGTGGAGACCGTCTCCGGGTTGCAGTTGACCATCACCGTCTCGAAGCCCGCATCGCTCAGCGCGAACGAGGCATGGACACAGGAGTAGTCGAACTCGATGCCCTGACCGATACGGTTCGGACCCGAACCCAGGATGATCACCGCGGGCTTGGTCCGCGCGGCGACCTCCGACTCCTCGTCGTACGAGGAGTAGAAGTACGGGGTCCGCGCCGCGAACTCAGCCGCACACGTGTCGACCGTCTTGTACACCGGGCGGATGCCGAGGGCGTGGCGGACCTCGCGGACGACGTCCTCGCCCAGGCCCCGGATCCCGGCGATCTGGGTGTCGGAGAAGCCGTGGCGCTTGGCCTCGGCCAGCAGGTCCGCATCCAGCTTCTCGGCGGTGCGCAGCTCTTCGGCGGTCTCGTTGAGGAGGAAGAGCTGGTCGACGAACCACGGGTCGATCTTCGTCGCCTCGAAGACCTCCTCCGGGGTGGCCCCGGCGCGGATCGCGGCCATGACGGTGTTGATCCGGCCGTCCGTCGGGACGGCGGACTTCTCCAACAGAGCGCTCTTCTCGCCGGGTTCGGCGACGAAGTCGAACTGCGAACCCTTCTTCTCCAGCGAGCGCAGCGCCTTTTGCAGAGCCTCGGTGAAGTTGCGGCCGATCGCCATGGCCTCGCCCACCGACTTCATCGTGGTGGTGAGCGATGCGTCGGCGGCCGGGAACTTCTCGAAGGCGAAGCGGGGTGCCTTGACCACGACATAGTCGAGGGTGGGTTCGAAGGAGGCCGGGGTCTGCTCGGTGATGTCGTTGGGGATCTCGTCGAGCGTGTAGCCCACCGCCAGGCGCGCGGCGATCTTCGCGATCGGGAAGCCCGTCGCCTTCGAGGCCAGCGCGGAGGAGCGCGAGACACGGGGGTTCATCTCGATGACGATGACCCGGCCGTCATCGGGGTTGACCGCGAACTGGATGTTGCAGCCGCCCGTGTCCACCCCGACCTCGCGGATGACGGCGATGCCGATGTCGCGCAGGATCTGGTACTCGCGGTCGGTCAGCGTCATCGCGGGCGCGACGGTGATCGAGTCACCGGTGTGCACACCCATCGGGTCGAAGTTCTCGATGGAGCACACGACCACGACGTTGTCGTTCTTGTCGCGCATCAGCTCCAGCTCGTACTCCTTCCACCCCAGGATCGACTCCTCCAGGAGCACCTCGGTGGTCGGGGAGAGCGTCAGGCCCTGGCCGGCGATGCGGCGCAGTTCGTCCTCGTCGTGCGCGAAGCCGGAACCGGCGCCGCCCATGGTGAAGGACGGGCGGACCACGACCGGGTATCCGCCGAGCGTCTCGACGCCGGCGATGACCTCGTCCATGGTGTGGCAGATGACCGAGCGGGCGGACTCGCCGTAGCCGATCTTGGCGTTGACGGCCTCGACGACGCCCTTGAACAGGTCGCGGTCCTCGCCCTTGTGGATGGCCTCGACGTTGGCGCCGATCAGCTCGACGCCGTACTTCTCCAGCGTGCCGGCCTCGTGCAGGGAGATCGCGGTGTTGAGCGCGGTCTGGCCGCCGAGGGTGGGCAGGAGGGCGTCGGGGCGCTCCTTGGCGATGATCTTCTCGACGAATTCCGGGGTGATCGGCTCGACGTAGGTGGCGTCGGCGATCTCGGGGTCGGTCATGATCGTGGCCGGGTTGGAGTTGACCAGGATCACCCGCAGGCCCTCGGCCTTGAGCACCCGGCAGGCCTGGGTTCCGGAGTAGTCGAACTCCGCGGCCTGGCCGATGACGATCGGGCCGGAGCCGATGACCAGAACGGACTGGATGTCGGTGCGCTTAGGCACGCTGGCCCTCCATCAGGGACACGAAGCGGTCGAACAGGTACGCGGCGTCGTGCGGACCCGCTGCTGCCTCGGGGTGGTACTGGACACTGAAGGCCGGCTGGTCGAGCAGCTGCAGGCCCTCGACGACGTTGTCGTTGAGGCACACGTGGGAGACCTCGACGCGGCCGTAGGGGGTGTCGGTCGCCCTGTCGAGCGGGGCGTCGACGGCGAAACCGTGGTTGTGCGCGGTGACCTCGACCTTGCCGGTCGTACGGTCCTGCACCGGCTGGTTGATGCCGCGGTGCCCGTACTTCAGCTTGTACGTGCCGAAGCCCAGCGCACGGCCCAGGATCTGGTTGCCGAAGCAGATGCCGAAGAGCGGGGTCCTGCGCTCCAGCACGCCGCGCATCACGGAGACGGCGTGGTCGGCGGTGGCCGGGTCGCCCGGGCCGTTGGAGAAGAACACGCCGTCGGGGCTGACCGCGCAGATGTCCTCGAGGGTCGCCGTGGCGGGCAGGACGTGCACCTCGATGCCGCGTTCGGCCATCCGGTGCGGGGTCATGCCCTTGATGCCCAGGTCGATCGCGGCGACGGTGAACTTCTTCTCACCGATCGCCGGGACGACGTACGTCTCCTTGGTGGCGACCTCGGCGGAGAGGTCGGCGCCCTTCATCTCCGGCGCCTGGCGCACCTCGGCGAGCATCGTGCCCTCGTCCGGCAGGACGTTGCCGGAGAAGATGCCGACGCGCATGGCGCCGCGCTCGCGCAGGTGACGGGTCAGGGCGCGGGTGTCGATGCCGCTGATGCCGACGATGCCCTGGTGGCGCAGCTCCTCCTCCAGCGAGCGCTTGGCGCGCCAGTTGGAGGGGACGCGGGCGGGGTCGCGCACGACGTAGCCCGCCACCCAGATCCGCGCGGACTCGGGGTCCTCGTCGTTGACGCCGGTGTTGCCGACGTGCGGAGCGGTCATCACCACCACCTGGCGGTGGTAGGAGGGGTCGGTGAGCGTCTCCTGGTAACCGGTCATGCCGGTGGAGAAGACCGCCTCGCCGAAGGTGACCCCCGAGGCCCCGTACGCACGGCCGCGGAACGTACGGCCGTCCTCCAGGACGAGTACGGCGGGAACCCTGGAGGAGGTTCCCCTGCTGGAGGTCGTCATCGTGCGCCTTCCGTCGTGGTGTTGAGGTGGTTCACTGCCTCGACCCAGGCCGGGTGCTCGGCCGCGTGGTCGGAGCGGAATCCGGAGTCGATGGTCTTGTCGCCGTGCTGCCAGGTGAGCACGAGCAGGCCGCCCTCGGTGAGGACCTTGCCCGCGATGCCCTTGTCGAGCCGGGCACCGCGCAGGGCGGCGGCGGGGATGAAGAAGTCCTGGGCGCCGGGGCGGACGACCCGGACGCCTTGCTCCGTCAGGGTGAGCTCGGCCCGGCTGCGGGTGCCGAGGCCGCGCGCGACGATGCGGTCGAGCCACTCCCCCGCGGTCGTCGAGCCGTGGTAGCGGCCGGTCATCCCGAGCAGGGGCTCCCCCGGCTCGTCCGGCGCGACGGGCAGCTCGGGCAGGTCGCCCTGGAGCGTGCCGCGCCACTTCCAGCCCTCGCGCATCAGCCAGTACAGGAGCGCGATGAAGAGCAGGAGTCCCACGACCCAGCCGATCCGTGCGGCCCAGTCGGTCACGGCCTGAGACTTCTCCTCGGCCGCCAGATTGATCAGTGCAGGTGTCACGCGAGCTTCCCGTCCACGACCGTCGTCCGGCCCCGCAGGAAGGTGTGGGTGACGCGACCCGGCAGCTCACGGCCCTCGTAGGGGGTGTTGCGGCTGCGGGAGGCGAAGCCCGCGGGGTCCACGACACCACGGTAAGCGGAATCGACCAGCGTGAGGTTGGCGGGCTCCCCGGGAGCGATGGGGCGGCCGTGGCCGGAGAGGCTGCCGATGCGGGCGGGCTTGAAGGACATGCGCTCGGCGACCCCGGCCCAGTCCAGCATCCCGGTGTCGACCATCGTGTGCTGGACGACGGAGAGGGCCGTCTCCAGGCCCACCATGCCCATCGCCGCGGCGGCCCACTCGCAGTCCTTGTCCTCGTGCGGGTGCGGGGCGTGGTCGGTGGCCACGATGTCGATGGTGCCGTCGGCCAGCGCCTCGCGCAGGGCCATCACGTCGCGCTCGGTGCGCAACGGCGGGTTCACCTTGTAGACCGGGTTGTACGAGCGGACGAGCTCGTCGGTCAGGAGCAGGTGGTGCGGGGTGACCTCGGCGGTGACGTCGATGCCGCGGGACTTGGCCCAGCGGACGATCTCGACCGAGCCGGCCGTGGAGAGGTGGCAGATGTGCACCCGGGAGCCGACGTGCTCGGCGAGCAGGACGTCGCGGGCGATGACCGACTCCTCGGCGACGGCCGGCCAGCCGCCCAGGCCCAGCTCGGCGGAGACGACGCCCTCGTTCATCTGGGCGCCCTCCGTGAGCCGCGGCTCCTGGGCGTGCTGGGCGATGACGCCGCCGAAGGCCTTCACGTACTCCAGCGCGCGGCGCATGATCACGGCGTCGTCGACGCACTTGCCGTCGTCGGAGAAGACGGTGACCCCGGCGGCGGAGTCGTGCATGGCGCCCAGCTCGGAGAGCTGCTTGCCCTCCAGGCCGATGGTGACGGCGCCGATGGGCTGGACGTCGCAGTAGCCGTGCTCCCGGCCGAGCCGCCAGACCTGCTCGACGACGCCGGCGGTGTCGGCGACGGGGAAGGTGTTGGCCATGGCGAAGACGGCGGTGTAACCGCCGCTCGCGGCGGCGCGGGTGCCGGTCAGGACGGTCTCGGAGTCCTCGCGGCCGGGCTCGCGCAGGTGGGTGTGCAGGTCGACCAGGCCGGGCAGCAGGATCCTGCCGTCGGCCTCGACGACCTGGGCGCCCTCGGCGCTCAGACCGGTGCCCACCTCTGCGATCGTCTCGCCGTCGATGAGGACGTCCTGCGGCTCGCCGCCCAGGACCTTCGCACCGCGGATCAGGGTCTTCGACATGGTTACTTGCTCTCCTCGGTGCGGGCGGTGTTCGTGCTGACGGCGGGCTCGGAGCCGCCGAGCAGCAGGTAGAGGACGGCCATCCGGGTCGATACGCCGTTCGCGACCTGCTCGACAGCCGTGCAGCGGCCGGAGTCGGCGACCTCGGCGGTGATCTCCATGCCGCGGTTCATCGGGCCGGGGTGCATCACGATGGCGTGCTCGGGCATCTTCGCCATGCGGTCGGCGTCCAGGCCGTAGCGCCGCGCGTACTCGCGCTCGGTCGGGAAGAACGCGGCGTTCATGCGCTCGCGCTGCACCCGCAGCATCATCACGGCGTCGGACTTCGGCAGCACCGCGTCCAGGTCGTACGAGACCTCGCAGGGCCAGGCCTCGACGCCGACGGGCACCAGCGTGGGCGGTGCGACCAGGGTGACCTGGGCGCCCAGCGTGGTGAGCAGGTGGACGTTGGAACGGGCGACCCGGCTGTGCAGCACGTCGCCGACGATCGTGATCCGGCGCCCGTCCAGGTCCTTGCCGAGCCCGGCGTCGGGGCCGACCAGGCGGCGGCGCATGGTGAAGGCGTCCAGCAGGGCCTGGGTGGGGTGCTCGTGCGTGCCGTCACCGGCGTTGACGACGGCGCCCTCGATCCAGCCGGAGTTGGCGAGCCGGTAGGGGGCACCGGAGGCGTGGTGGCGGATGACGACGGCGTCCGCGCCCATCGCCTCCAGCGTCAGGGCGGTGTCCTTGAGCGACTCGCCCTTGGAGACCGACGAGCCCTTGGCGGAGAAGTTGATGACGTCGGCGGAGAGCCGCTTGGCGGCGGCCTCGAAGGAGATACGGGTCCGCGTCGAGTCCTCGAAGAAGAGGTTGACGACGGTGCGGCCGCGCAGGGTCGGCAGCTTCTTGATCGGCCGGTCGGCGACGCGGGCCATCTCCTCGGCGGTGTCGAGGATCAGGACGGCGTCGTCGCGGGAGAGGTCGGCGGCCGAGATGAGATGACGCTTCATCCGGAGTGCTCCGTGGTTGAGAAGTGGTGCGGGGATACGGGCGGATACACCGGCCCGCGGGCCCGGGTCACCGGGGCCCTGAGGGGTCGGCTACTGCCCGTGGGGAGCCGGGCGCACGCCGAGGAGCACGCTGTCGCGCCCGTCCTCCTCGGTGAGCTGGACCTTGACCGTCTCCCGCAGCGACGTGGGGAGGTTCTTGCCGACGTAGTCGGCACGGATGGGAAGTTCGCGGTGGCCGCGGTCGACGAGGACCGCGAGCTGGACAGCGCGCGGGCGCCCGATGTCGTTCAGCGCGTCGAGTGCGGCACGGATCGTCCGGCCGGAGAAGAGCACGTCGTCGACGAGGACCACCAGGCGGCCGTCGAGGCCCTCACCGGGAATGTCGGTGCGGGCGAGCGCACGGGCCGGGCGCAGTCGCAGGTCGTCGCGGTACATGGTGATGTCGAGGGAGCCGACGGGCGTTGCCGCGCCGGTGATCTCCTCGAGCTTGGCGGCCAGCCGGTGGGCGAGGAAGACGCCGCGGGTGGGAATGCCGAGAAGCACCACATCGTCCGCGCCCTTGGCGCGCTCGACGATTTCGTGGGCGATGCGAGTGAGAACCCGCGCGATGTCCGGTGCCTCGAGCACGGGACGCGCGGATGCGTTTGTGTCCATGTTTAAACGGACCTCCTTCTCCGCCTCACGGGACGGACATTAAAGGACGTCGGAATTGCCTGGTCCACCGTACCAGCACTGCGTACGGCTCCCCACCGCACCCCCTGACGGCGGATGCCGGGGACCTTTCGGCTTGACGAAGCCAGATTACGCTGCGTAACCTCACAGTGAGTTACCAACGCGGCGGTGCCGCAGGTCTATACGTGTCCGGGGAGCTTTATGTCCAGCGAATACGCCAAACAGCTCGGGGCCAAGCTCCGTGCCATCCGCACCCAGCAGGGACTCTCACTCCATGGTGTCGAGGAGAAGTCCCAGGGTCGTTGGAAGGCCGTTGTCGTGGGCTCGTACGAGCGCGGCGACCGTGCCGTGACCGTGCAGCGACTGGCCGAGCTGGCCGACTTCTACGGTGTGCCCGTGCAGGAACTGCTGCCCGGCACGACGCCGGGCGGTGCCGCCGAGCCGCCGCCGAAGCTGGTGCTGGACCTGGAGCGTCTCGCCCATGTCCCGGCCGAGAAGGCGGGCCCGCTCCAGCGTTATGCGGCGACCATCCAGAGCCAGCGCGGCGACTACAACGGCAAGGTGCTCTCGATCCGCCAGGACGATCTGCGCACCCTCGCCGTCATCTACGACCAGTCGCCCTCGGTGCTCACCGAGCAGCTGATCAGCTGGGGCGTGCTCGACGCCGACGCGCGCCGTGCGGTGCAGCACGAAGACGCCTGATCCTCAGCGACAGCTGCAACAACCTTTGTCACAAAGCGCCGTGGGGCGGGAAACCTTTCCGGTTTCCCGCCCCACGGCGCTTGTTCTGTCGTTACCGCCGGATCTTCGGCTTGAGCTCCTTGAAGCGGCCGAGCAGACCGTTGACGAAGGCGGGCGAATCGTCGGTCGAGAACTGCTTGGCCAACTGCACGGCCTCGTCGATCGCGACCGCGTCCGGGGTCTCGTCCTCCCAGATCAGCTCATAGGCTCCGAGCCGGACGATGTTCCGGTCCGCGACCGGCATCCGGTCCAGGTCCCAGTCGACCGCGTAGGTCGAGATCAGCTCGTCGATACGGGCCACGTGCTGCGCGTACCCCTCGACCAGCTGCATCGTGTACTCACTGACCGGCGGCTGCCGGTCGTCGGACCGCGAGTGCCGGACCCAGTCGGCGAGGACGTTCTGCACGGACGTGCCGCGCTGGTCGGCCTCGAAGAGGATCTGGAAGGCGCGCTGACGGGCCTTGCTACGGGCAGCCACGGTTAGCTGTTCACCCGGCCGAGGTACTCGCCGGAGCGGGTGTCGACCTTGATCTTCTCGCCGGTCGTGATGAAGAGCGGGACCTGGATCTCGTAGCCGGTCTCCAGCTTGGCGGGCTTGGTGCCGCCGGTGGAGCGGTCGCCCTGGACGCCCGGGTCGGTGTGCTCGATGACCAGCTCGACGGCGGCCGGCAGCTCGACGTAGAGGACGCTGCCCTCGTGCTGCGCGACGACGGCCTCGAAGCCCTCGATCAGGAAGTTGGCGGCGTCACCGACGGACTTGCGGTCGATGTGCAGCTGGTCGTACGTGTCCATGTCCATGAAGACGAAGTACTCGCCGTCCATGTACGAGAACTGCATACCGCGCTTGTCGACGGTGGCCGTCTCGACCTTCACACCGGCGTTGAAGGTCTTGTCGACGACCTTGCCGGAGAGCACGTTCTTGAGCTTCGTGCGGACGAAGGCGGGGCCCTTGCCAGGCTTGACGTGCTGGAACTCGACGACGGACCAGAGCTGGCCTCCGTCGAGCTTGAGCACCATGCCGTTCTTGAGGTCGTTCGTGGAAGCCACGGTTGCGGAATCTCCTGGACTGAAGCTGGGACCCCGAAGGCGCGCGCTAGAGCGCGAGCAGCTCCTTGGTCGTAATGGTGAGTAGCTCGGGTCCGCCGTCCGCCTCGGGGCGGACGACGAGCGTGTCATCGATCCGGACGCCGCCCCGCCCCGGGAGGTGAACCCCCGGATCTACGGTGACCGGCACGCAAGCGTCCAGTTTACCCATGGCCGAAGGCGTGAGCCGAGGGTCCTCGCCGTTTTCGAGTCCCACACCGTGGCCGATCCCCGGCCCGACCCTCTCACCATGGCCCGCGGCCTCGAGCACGCGGCGCGCCGCCCTGTCCACTTCACGGTACGGCGTCCCCGGCGCGAGTGCCTCCCGCCCGGCCCGCTGGGCCGCGAAGACCTGGTCGTACAGCTCGATCTGCCACTCCGCGGGCGAGGTGCCGATGACGAACGTCCGGGCGATCTCGCTGCGGTAGCCGCGGTAGTCGGCGCCCAGGCAGACGCTCAGGAAATCGCCCTCCTCGACCCGGCGGTCGGTCGGCACATGGCCGGCGAGCCCGGAGTTCGGGCCGGTGCCCACCGAGGTGGCGAAGGCGGGGCCGTAGGCGCCGTGGTCGATCAGGCGCCGCTCGAGCTCCAGCGCCAGATGGCGCTCGGTGCGTCCGACGAGGATCGACTCGAGCAGCTCGCCGAGGGCCTGGTCGGCGATCTCGGCGGCGATGCGCAGGGCGGAGATCTCGTCGTTGTCCTTGACGACCCGCTGCTGCTCCACGGCCGGGCCCAGGTCGTCCAGGCGCATGCGCGGCGCGACCGAGCGCAGGGCGCGGTGCCGGATCACGGTGAGGTGGTGCTCCTCGACGGCCAGCGAGCCCGCCCCCGCGGCGGCGGCCCGCTCGGCGCCCGCCACGGCGGGGTCGCCCTCGGCGGTGGGGAGCAGCTGGACGCGCAGGCCGTCCACGGGCCGGCCGGACCAGCCGGCGGCGTCGGCGAAGGGGTCGGAGGCGCACAGCAGCACGTCGTGTCCCGGCCCGACGAGCAGGGCGGAACCGGCCGGAGCGCCGCCCGCCAGATAGCGGACGTTGGCACCGCCGGTGACCAGGGCGGCCTCGCTGCCGCCCGTCACGCACCGTTCGAGGAGCCTCGAGCGCCGTGCCGCGTACACGTCGGACATGCTTCCGAGCCTACGTACAGCGGCCCCAGCCGTCTGTTCCAGTACCCCCGACCGGGCACGTCCCCGAGGCCGCTCAGCCCCAGAGGGAGCGGGCGACGGCCTCGTCGATGAGGCGGGCCGTGGTCTCGACGTCGTGCCGGGAGTTGTCGATGATCGGCAGGCCCGAGCCGTACCAGCCGGCCATGCGGCCGTGGATGCCGGCGACCTCCTCGTCGCCGAGGCGGCGGTTGCCGGTGCGCTTCGCGTTGCGCTCGAGCACCACGTCCAGGCCGGGCAGCAGGACGACGGGCAGCAGGCCCGGGCCCACGTGCCGCTGCCAGCCGCCGAGGCCGACGGCGGGCCAGTCGGGGAAGACGGCGTCGTCGAGGATGCAGGAGATGCCGTTGGCGAGGAAGTTGCGGGCGGCGAAGCCGCAGGTGCGGCGGGCGAGGCGGTACTGGGCCTCGGAGTGGTCGTTCCACCCGGACTGGGGGTCCGCGAAACCGGAGCGCACCCATTCGCGGACGTCGTCCAGGCTGATGTGGGCGGTGGGCACCGGCCGGGTCCCGGCCCAGTACCGGGCGACCGTCGTCTTACCGGCGCCCGCCGGGCCGATGAGGAGCACCGCGACGGCGGCGTGCGCGGCGTCGGCCACCGCCGTGGCCCGGTGCGGGGCCGGCGCGGGCGCGAGGTGCCCGGCCGGGCCCGGTATCGGCGGAGGCGCGGCCGGATGCGGGACGGGCGCCGCCCACCCCGGAGCGGGCGGTACGGGGCAGTGGCCGCCGCCCGCCCCCTGACCCGCGCCGTGGGGCGGGGGCAGCGGTCCTCCCACTGCGTGCTGCATCCGGTGGCACTCCGTCTCGTACTGGCGGCTTGGCGCGTAGAGAGTACCCGAGGGCCCTCCGGCTACGGTGAACGGCCGGCGGCCCCCGAAAGTGCCCGACGCCCCGTGTCAGCCCGCGAGTTCACCGCCGAGCTCGTCGGCGAGCGCGCGCAGCGCGAGCCGGTACGAGCCGATGCCGAACCCGGCGACCGTGCCGGTCGCGACGGGCGCGATGACGGAGGTGTGCCGGAACTCCTCGCGCGCGTACGGGTTGGAGATGTGCACCTCGATCATCGGCGCGGTGCGCTGGGCGGCCGCGTCGCGCATCGCGTACGAGTAGTGCGTGAACGCGCCGGGGTTGATGACGACGGGCACGGCGCCGTCGGCCGCCTCGTGCAGCCAGCGGACGAGTTCGCCCTCGTCGTTCGTCTCACGGACCTCGACGGCGAAGCCGAGTTCCGCGCCCAGCGCGGTGCACTCCTCGACGAGCCCGGCGTACGAGGTGGCCCCGTACACATCGGGCTCGCGCGAGCCGAGGCGCCCGAGGTTGGGCCCGTTGAGCACCAGAACCCGCCGCGTCGCCTTCCGCGTCATGACGCGATCTCCGCATGGGCCGCCAGCAGCATGGCCGGGTCCGGGGATTCCAGCACCACCGGCTTGGCCAGGCCGTCCAGGACGATGAAGCGCAGCCGGTCGCCGCGGGTCTTCTTGTCGACCTTCATGGTCTCCAGCAGCTTGGGCCACTGGTCCCCGCGGTAGGTCACCGGCAGGCCCACCGAGGTCAGCACCGCGCGGTGGCGGTCGGCGGTGGCGTCGTCCAACCGCCCGGCGATCCGGCCGAGTTCGGCCGCGAAGACCATGCCGACGGAGACGGCCGCGCCGTGGCGCCAGTTGTAGCGCTCGTTCTTCTCGATGGCGTGGGCGAGCGTGTGGCCGTAGTTGAGGATCTCGCGCAGGCCCGACTCCTTCAGGTCCTGCGAGACGACCTCGGCCTTGACCCGGATCGCCCGGCCGATCAGCTCGGCGGTGTGCGGGCCGTTCGGAATGCGGGCCGCCTCGGGGTCCGCCTCGATGAGATCCAGGATGGCGGGGTCGGAGATGAAGCCGGCCTTGATGACCTCGGCGAGGCCGCTGACGTAGTCGTTGACGGGCAGCGAGTCCAGCGCCGCCAGGTCGCACAGCACCCCGGCCGGCGGGTGGAAGGCGCCGACGAGGTTCTTGCCCTCGGCGGTGTTGATGCCCGTCTTGCCGCCGACCGCCGCGTCGACCATGCCCAGCACGGTGGTGGGCACCGCGACCCAGCGCACGCCGCGCAGCCAGGTGGCGGCGACGAAGCCCGCGAGGTCCGTGGTGGCCCCCCCGCCGACCCCGACGATCGCGTCGGTGCGGGTGAAGTTGCTCTGGCCCAGTGCCTTCCAGCAGTACGCCGCGACCTCGGCGGTCTTGGCCTCCTCGGCGTTGGGCACCTGGATCGCGATGGCCTCGTAGCCCTGCGCGGCCAGGTCCTCGCACAGTGCCTCGCCGGTCGCGGCGAGCGCCTCGGGGTGCACCACGGCCACCCGCTGCGCGGCCCGGCCGATGAGGCCGGGCAGTTCGCCGAGCAGTTGCCGGCCGACCAGGACCTCGTACGGCGCGGTGCCCGCGCTGCCTGCGACGTGGATGCGGGTGGGGGCGTCGGTCATGCGTTCCTCACTGCGTGGTCTCTCGGGTACGGCCCAGGCCCAGTGCCTCGATCACGGCGTCGGCGACCTGGGCCGGGGTACGGCCGCCGGTCGCCACGGTGGCGCGGGCGACCTCGGTGTAGAGCGGGCGGCGGGCCTCCATCAGCTCCCGCCACCGCTGCCGCGGGTTCACCGCGAGCAGCGGGCGGGGCCGGTCCAGGCCCACCCGGCGCACGGCGTCGGCGAGTTCGACCTCGAGGAAGACCACCGGCAGCCCGCCGAGCAGGGCGCGGGTCGAGGCGTCCATCACCGCGCCGCCGCCGAGCGCGAGCACGCCGTCGTGTTCCGCCACGGCGTCGCGCACGGCCTGCCGCTCGAGCTCGCGGAAGTGCGGCTCGCCGTCGTCGAAGAAGATCTCCGGGATGGGCTTGCCCGCGGTGCGCTCGATGTCGGCGTCGGTGTCCCGGTAGCCGGTGCCCAGCCGCCGGGCGAGCAGGGCACCGATGGTGGACTTGCCGGCTCCCGGCGGGCCCACCAGCACCACGCGGGGGCCGGTCACCTGATGGCCAGGTTCTCGAGGTAGCCGCGGACGTTGCGGCGCGTCTCCTCGACGCTGTCGCCGCCGAACTTCTCGACGACCGCGTCGGCGAGCACGAGCGCCACCATGGCCTCGGCCACGATGCCCGCGGCCGGCACGGCGCACACGTCCGAGCGCTGGTGGTGCGCCTGGGCCGGCTCGCCGGTGACGACGTCGACGGTCGCCAGCGCGCGGGGCACGGTGGCGATCGGCTTCATCGCGGCACGTACGCGCAGGAGTTCACCGGTGGTCAGGCCGCCCTCGGTGCCGCCGGAGCGGCCGGAGGAGCGGCGGATGCCGTCCTCGGAGGGCACGATCTCGTCGTGCGCCCGGGACCCCGGCACCCGGGCCAGCTCGAAGCCGTCGCCGACCTCGACGCCCTTGATGGCCTGAATGCCCATCAGGGCCGCGGCCAGCCGGGCGTCCAGCCGCCGGTCCCAGTGCACGTGCGAGCCCAGGCCGACGGGCACGCCGTAGGCGAGGACCTCGACCACGCCGCCGAGGGTGTCGCCGTCCTTGTGCGCCTGGTCGATCTCGGCGACCATCGCCTTGCTCGCGGCCTCGTCGAGACAGCGCACCGGGTCGGCGTCGAGGCGCTCGACGTCGGAGGGGGTCGGGTAGACGCCGTACGGGGCCTTGGCGGCCGCCAGCTCCACCACGTGGGAGACGATCTCGATGCCGGCGGCCTCCTTGATGAAGGACCGCGCCACCGCGCCGAGCGCCACCCGGGCCGCGGTCTCGCGGGCGCTGGCCCGCTCGAGCACCGGACGGGCCTCGTCGAAGCCGTACTTCTGCATGCCCGCCAGGTCGGCGTGGCCGGGGCGGGGCCGGGTCAGCGGGGCGTTGCGGGCCAGGCCGGCCAGTACCTCCGGGTCGACCGGGTCGGCGGCCATGACCTGCTCCCACTTGGGCCACTCGGTGTTGCCCACCATGACCGCGACCGGGGAGCCCATCGTCAGACCGTGGCGCACACCGCCGAGGAAGGTGACCTCGTCGCGCTCGAACTTCATCCGCGCGCCGCGTCCATAGCCGAGGCGCCGCCGGGCCAGGTGGTCCGCCACCATCTCCGTGGTGACCGGCACGCCGGCCGGAAGGCCTTCCAGCGTCGCCACCAGGGCGGGACCGTGCGATTCCCCGGCCGTCAGCCAGCGCAACCTGCTCAACGGGACTCCTCTTGTTCGCGCGTGCGGTCGTGCGGCGGCGGGGCCGGACGCGCGGCGCGGCCCGCCACCCCCGATCCTCCCACGACCCCGGGGGTTTCCCGGCGGCCGGTCCGGGTGGTGGACCTGTCGTCTCACGTCGTAAATCAGTACACGCGTGATCAGTCGCGCGTGATCAGTCGCGCGTGATCAGTGCGCGCGGGCCGCGAGGGCGGCCTCCCCCGCCGCGCGCATCGCGGCGAGCGGGCCGGGGACACGGCCCGTCATCTGCTCGGCCTGGAGCACCGCCTGGTGCACCAGCAGGTCGAGGCCGCCCAGCACCACGCCGCCGCGAGCCGCCCAGGCGGCGGCGAGCGGGGTCGGCCAGGGCTCGTACAGCACGTCGAAGAGCGTGCCCGGGCGGTCCGGTACGGCCGTCGCCAGCGCGTCCGCGGCCCCCGCCGGGGTGGTGGCGATGACGAGCGGCGCGTCGAGGGCCTCGGCGGCCCGCGCCCAGTCGGCGGTGCGCACGGCGACGCCGAGCCGCTCGCCCCAGTGGCGCATCTCGGCGGCGCGCTCGGCGCTGCGGACGTAGGTGGTGACCTCGCCGGTGCAGACCTGGGCGAGCGCGGCGAGCGCCGAGGAGGCGGTGGCCCCGGCACCGAGCACGGCCGCCGAGGCGACCGTCCCGACGCCGCGCTCGCGCAGCGCCGCGACCAGGCCCGGGATGTCGGTGTTGTCGCCGACGCGCCGCCCGTCGTCGGTGAGGACGACGGTGTTGACGGCCTCGACCGACGCCGCGGTGGCGCTGACCTCGTCCAGCAGCGGGATGACCGCACGCTTGAGCGGCATGGTCAGGGAGAGCCCCGCCCAGCTCGCGTCGAGCCCGTCGAGGAAGCCGGCCAGCCCTGCCTCGTCCACCTCGAAGCGGTCGTACGTCCAGTCCGCCAGGCCCAGTTCGGCGTAGGCGGCCCGGTGCAGGACCGGGGAGAGCGAGTGGACGATCGGCTTGCCCAGCACGGCCGCCCGGTGGCGCGTGGTCACTGGCCGCCCTTCTTGTTCTCCTGCTCGTACTTCTGGCGGTTCTTGTTGTGCTCCTCGTTCGTCACCGCGAAGAGCGTCTCGTTCTCGTTGATCGAGACGAAGTAGTACCAGGGGCCGGGCGTGGGTTCGAGCGCCGACTTGAGCGCGTCCGTGCCGGGGTTGCCGATCGGGCCGGGCGGCAGGCCCTTGACCTTGTAGGTGTTGTACGGGTCGTTGAACTTGCGCAGGTCGTTGACGGCGCCGGTGTTCAGGGTGCTCTGGTTCTTCGCGTAGTTGACCGTCGAGTCGAAGTCGAGCAGGCCGTACGTCTCCTTGTTGTCCGGCTTGAGCCGGTTGTAGATCACGCGGGAGATCTTGTCGAAGTCGTGCTTGTACCGGCCCTCGGCCTGGACCAGGCTGGCGACGGTGATCAGCTGGAGCGGGGACTTCAGGCCCAGCTCCTTGGCCTTGCCCTCCAGGTCCTGCTGGGCGTAGGTCTCCTTGGCCCGGGTGACCATCTGCCGCAGCAGGTCCTCCGGCTTGGTGCCCTTGCCCGCGCCGTACTGCGACGGGAAGAGGAAGCCCTCCAGGGGGTCCTTGATGTTCGGGTCGGTGTTCGCCCAGTCGGGCAGGCCGAGGTTCTTCGCCTGGTTCTTGGCGACGTCCTTGGTGGTGCCCTGCGCGAGGCCGAGCTTCTTGTCGATCGCGGCGTAGACCTCGGAGTTGCGGATGCCCTCGCGGAGGGTGAGGAAGTTGCCGGCGTTGGTCATCAGCGCGACCGCGGACGCGCCGGACATCTCCTTGTGCAGCGTGTACGTGCCGGGCTGGATGCTCTTGCCGTCCGCGGCCTCGGAGAAGGCACGGGCGCTCTTGACCACGCCGTTCTTCTGGAGGAGATCACCGATCTGGGTGAGGCCCGCGCCCTTCGGGACATCGACCTGCACCTGGCCGGAGCCCTCGCCCTCGTAGTCGGGAGCGGGGCCGTAGTGGGTCTGCCAGTAGTCGTAGGCGAGGTAGCCGCCACCGCCCACGGTGCCGAGCAGCACCACGGCGACCACGAGGCAGGCGGTGCCGCTGCGGCGCTTGTTCTTCTTGTTCTTGCCGCGCCGCTCGCGGGGGGCGTCCTCGGCAGGGGCGTTGTCCTCGGGGGCGGGAGCGGTCCTGGGCTCCTCGCTGCCGGACAGGCCGTCGAAGAAGGAGAGTTCGCCGGTGTCACCGGGTTCCGGCGCGGCCTGCCACTGCTGCTCCTGCGGCGGGTGGGGCACCTGCTGCTGTTGCTGGGGGTGCTGCGAGTGCTGCTGAAGGTGCTGGGGGTGCTGCTGCGGGTGCTGAGGCTGCTGCTGAGGCGGCGGGTATGCGCCCGGCTGCTGGCCGTAGTAGTCGGGCGAACCGCCCGCATACGGGTCGGCGCCCCCGGCGTACTGTCCGCCGGGCGCGCCGTACGGCTGGGGTCCCGCGCCTTGTGCGGGACCCCAGCCGTACTGCTGCTGACCGTAGTAAGGCTGCTGCGGCTGCTGCTGGGGGTACGGTTGCCCGTCGTATCCGTGCTCCCCGTAGTGCGGGTCGCCGGAATGCCACGGTTCGGAGCCGGAGCCCCGGCCATACTCAGTCATCTATCCCCTAGAGCCGCACAGCGGCAGCCGGTGGGCACCCCGAGGGGCGCGGGTCCGATCGTCAGGTCCTGTTCGGATGGCGTCGAACAGCTGCCATGTCGCGCGGAAGGCTACCGTATCGCGATTAGATGACCACTTCGACGGCTTCGCCCGGAGGACGCCCCGAGCCGCGTTCGGTCTCCAGAGCGTTCTGCAGAATGACCACTGCTGCCGCCTGATCGACGACCGAACGGCCCTTCTTGGAGCTGACGCCGGAGGCCCGCAGGCCCTGGGCCGCTGTGACGGTTGTCATCCGCTCGTCCACCAGCCGGACCGGCACGGGGGCGACGCGCCGGGCCATCTCCTTGGCGAAGGTCCGCGCCTTGGTGGCCGCCGGGCCCTCCCGCCCGCTGAGCGAACGGGGCAGGCCGACGACGACCTCGATCGGCTCGTACTCCCCGACGATCGCCGCCAGTCGCTTGTGCGCCGCGGGGATGTCCCGGCCGGGCACGGTCTCGACCGGGGTGGCGAGGACCCCGTCGGGGTCGCACGAGGCGACCCCGATCCGGGCGTCCCCGACGTCGACGGCGATGCGCCTGCCTCGTCGCACGGTCAGACCGCTTCCACGACGAGGCGTTCGACGGCGGCGATGGCGTCGCCGACGGCGTCCGGGTTCTGGCCGCCGCCCTGGGCGACGTCCGGCTTGCCGCCGCCTCCGCCGCCGAGGGTCTTGGCGGCCGTACGGACCAGGTCACCGGCCTTGAGCCCGCGCTCGCGCGCGGCCTCGTTGGTGGCGATGACGGTCAGCGGCCGGCCGCCCACGACGCTGAACAGCGCGACCACGGCCGGGCGGGCGGCCAGGCGGCCCCGCACGTCGAGGACGAGCTTGCGCAGGTCGTCCGCGGTGGTGCCGTCCGGCACCTGACCGATGGCCAGGGCCACGCCCTTGATGTCCTGGGCGTTCTCGGCGAGACCGGCGGCCGCCTGGAGCACCTTCTCGGCGCGGAACTTCTCGATCTCCTTCTCGGCGTCCTTGAGCTTGGCGAGCACGCCGGCGATCTTCTCCGGCAGCTCCTCCGGACGGCCCTTGACCAGCTCGGTGAGCTGGGCGACGACCGTGTGCTCCCTGGCCAGGAAGTTGTAGGCGTCGGCACCGACGAGGGCCTCGACACGGCGCACGCCGGAGCCGATCGAGGACTCGCCGAGCAGCTTCACCAGACCCAGCTGGGCGGTGTTGGCGACGTGCGTACCGCCGCACAGCTCCTTGGAGAAGTCGCCGATGGTCACGACGCGCACCCGCTCGCCGTACTTCTCGCCGAACTCGGCGATGGCACCGGCCTTCTTGGCCTCGTCCAGGCTCATGACCTCGGCGGTGACGTCGAGCTCGCGCGAGAGGACCTCATTGATCCGCTGCTCGACGTCGGTGAGCACCGAGCCGGGCACGGCGGCCGGCGAGCCGAAGTCGAAGCGGAAGCGGCCCGGCGAGTTCTCCGAACCGGCCTGGGCGGCCGTCGGGCCCAGGGCGTCGCGCAGCGCCTGGTGGGTGAGGTGGGTGGCGCTGTGGGCACGGGCGATGGCCCGGCGGCGCCTGACGTCGATGACGGCGTAGGCCGGGGCGCCCACGGTCACTTCACCGACCTGGACGACGCCCTTGTGGACGTTGACGCCCGGCACCGGCTTCTGCACGTCGCGGATCTCGACCACGGCGCCGTTGTCGAACCGGATGCGCCCCTGGTCGGCGAGCTGGCCGCCGCCCTCGGCGTAGAACGGCGTACGGTCCAGGACGATCTCGACCTCATCGCCCTCGGAGGCGGCGGGCGAGGGCACGCCGTCGACGAGCAGGCCGACGACGGTGGCCTCGTTCTCGGTGTGGGTGTAGCCGGTGAACTCGGTGGCACCGGCCGAGTCGGCCACCTCGCGGTAGGCGGACAGGTCGGCGTGGCCGGTCTTCTTGGACTTGGCGTCGGCCTTGGCCCGCTCCCGCTGCTCCTTCATCAGGCGGCGGAAGCCGTCCTCGTCCACGGACAGCCCCTGCTCGGCGGCCATCTCGAGGGTGAGGTCGATCGGGAAGCCCCAGGTGTCGTGGAGCAGGAACGCCTTCTCGCCGGCGAGGACGGAGCCACCGGAGGCCTTGGTCTCGGTGACGGCCGTGTCGAGGATGTTGGTGCCGGCCTTCAGGGTCTTGAGGAAGGCGGCCTCCTCGGCGAGCGCGACGGTCTCGACGCGCTTGCGGTCCGTCTCCAGCTCCGAGTACTGCTGGCCCATCTTCTTGATGACGACGTCGAGCAGCTCGCCGACGACCGGGCCGGTGGCGCCCAGCATGCGCATGTTGCGGATGGCGCGGCGCATGATGCGGCGCAGGACGTAGCCACGGCCCTCGTTGCCGGGGGTGACGCCGTCGCCGATGAGCATGACGGAGGTGCGCATGTGGTCGGCGACCACGCGCAGGGAGACGTCGCTGGCGTGGGCGGCGCCGTAGCGGACGCCGGTGAGCTCGGTGGCCTTGTCGATGACGACGCGCAGGGTGTCGGTCTCGTACATGTTCCGCACGCCCTGCAGGATCATCGCCAGGCGCTCGAGGCCGAGACCGGTGTCGATGTTCTTGGCGGGCAGGTCGCCGAGGATCGGGAAGTCCTCCTTGCCCTCGCCGGCGCCGCGCTCGTACTGCATGAAGACCAGGTTCCAGATCTCCACGTACCGCTCGTCGTTGACGGCCGGGCCGCCCTCGGCGCCGAACTCGGGGCCGCGGTCGTAGTTGATCTCGGAGCACGGGCCGCAGGGGCCGGGGACGCCCATGGACCAGAAGTTGTCCTTCTTGCCCAGCCGCTGGATGCGCTCGGCGGGGACGCCGACGACGTCGCGCCAGATCTGCTCGGCCTCGTCGTCGTCCTGGTAGACGGTGATCCAGAGCTTCTCGGGCTCCAGGCCGTAGCCGCCGTCCGCCACGGGAGCCGTCAGCAGCTCCCAGGCGTACTTGATGGCGCCTTCCTTGAAGTAGTCGCCGAACGAGAAGTTGCCGCACATCTGGAAGAACGTGCCGTGGCGGGTGGTCTTGCCGACCTCTTCGATGTCGGGCGTGCGGATGCACTTCTGCACGCTGGTGGCGCGCGTGAAGGACGGCTTGACCTCGCCGAGGAAGTACGGCTTGAAGGGCACCATGCCGGCGTTGACCAGCAGCAGGGTCGGGTCGTCCGCGATGACCGACGCCGAGGGAACGACGGTGTGTCCGCGCTCCTCGAAGAAGCGCAGCCAGCGGCGGCGGATTTCAGCCGACTCCATCAGTGGTCCTCTTTCCGGGTGAGCGAGTGGTAGGGGTGCTGTTGTTCGAGTGCGATCAGCCGACGCTGCTCGGGGAGCTCCCGGCGCCCGTCCTCCTGCACGGGACCGAGGCCGAGCGCGTCCTTGAGCGCCGCCTCCCGGTGCGCCATGCCGTCGCGGACGTCGAGCGCGAAGAGCTTGACGCGGCGGCCCGCGAGCACCGCCCGGTCCGCCGCCTGGAGGGCCAGGCTCTCCGGAGCGAGCTTGGCCAGCTTGCGGTTGACCTTGGTGGTGGCCCAGACACCGGCTGCCACACCGGAGGTGAACCAAAAAGCGCGGCGGAACATTTCTGGGTCAGCCCTTCCCACGGGTCCGGCGGCTGCCGCGCCGGGCGGACGGCAGTCTCTTGCCGACGATGACGGTACGGCTCTCGGCGGGCTCCGACCTGCGGCCGATCGCGCGCCGCACGCCGTAGCCGAACGCCGCGACCTTGACCAGCGGCCCGCCGAAGGCGGACGAGACGGTCGAGGAGAGCGCCGAGGCGTTGGCCGTCACCTCCTGCACGTCCGAGGCGATCGAGTCGACGCGGGCGAGCTGGGTGTTGGCCGAGCGGACGGTCGCGGAGGCGTCGGCGAGGAGCGGTACGGCCTGCTCGGTGACGTCGGCGACCAGCTTGGTGGCCGCCTTCAGCGTCTGCGCGAGCCGGACCAGCACCAGGGCGATGAAGGACACCAGGATCGCCCAGAAGACGGCCACGAGGATCCCGGCCACCTCTCCACCGGACACGTTGCACCGCTCCCTGCTGATCGTCGCTGGTCGTACGGACGTCGGATACCGACCTTATCGCGCCTGACGTGGGCGCCTGTACCGCGTTTCGCGCGTCCTCCGGGTGTCCGGCTCCGGGTGTCCGGGAACGCACAAGCCCGCCGGCTTCCCGGCCACGGGGGCCGGGGAGACGACGGGCTGGGCAAAGAGCGTTACGGCTCCGGCTTAGCGGGCGTAGTACTCGACGACGAGCTGCTCGTCGCAGATCACCGGGATTTCCTTGCGGTTCGGGTCCCGGTCCAGGCGGAAGGCCAGCGCGGCCAGGTTGACCTGGAGGTAGCGCGGGGTCTCGCCATCGGCGGCGAAGCCACCGGCGCGGGCGACCTCGAAGAGGGCCTTGCTGCGGCTGCGCTCGCGGACCATCACGACGTCGTCGGGACGGACACGGAAGGACGGCTTGTCGACCTTGCCGCCGTTGACCTCGATGTGGCCGTGGACGACCATCTGGCGGGCCTGGTAGATGGTGCGGGCGATGCCCGAACGCAGGACCAGGGCGTCGAGGCGGCGCTCGAGCTCGACCACCAGGGCCTCACCCGTCTTGCCCTCGGCCTTCTTGGCGCGGTCGTAGGCGCGGGCCATCTGGCGCTCGCTGATGTCGTACTGGGCGCGCAGACGCTGCTTCTCGAGCAGACGGACCTTGTAGTCCGAGTTCTGCTTGCGGCCGCGGCCGTGCTCGCCCGGCGGGTAGGGACGGGCCTCGAAGTACTTGACGGCCTTCGGCGTCAGGGCAATGCCGAGCGCACGAGACTTCTTGACCTTGGGACGCGACTGGTTAGGCACGTTCTCCAGACCTCCGAAATAGGTTAGGTTAGGCTCACCTTACTCAAGGAGATCGCATGTCTCGCTCTGGGAACACCACGCACGTCACAGACAGCGTCGACGCAGCACAAGGCGTCGATTCGACGGAGGTCCGATCAGATCGTGGTCAGCCGCGTCCCAGCGGGCTTGATATCGCGCGGATGCCGTCAGCAGCCGAACGCACACGAACTCTCGTACAGAGTACATGCTCCGCGGTGCTGCTGATCCCCGGCCTGGGCCGCCCCGGGCAGCAGCTGGTCCCCGAGGCCCGCAGCGTGGGGCCGGACGGCGATGTGTTCCTGGCGTTCCCCGCGGACTCCCCCGCCGTCCGCGCGGCCACGCACGCGCAGGACGACGAGGTGCCCGCCGTCCTGGAGCTCGCCGATGTCGCGCCGGTCTCCGTGCCCGGCCGCGTCCGGGGCCGGGCCTGGCTCTCCGGCTGGCTGACCTGCGTACCCGGCGCGGCCGAGCCCGGCCGCATGATGCTGCGCCTCGAGCTCGGCGAGGCGAGCGTGGACGACCTGTGGGGAGCGGAGCACGTCGAGCCCGCCGACTTCGCGCACGCGGACCCCGACCCTTTCGCGGAGTACGAGACGGAACTGCTCCAGCACCTGCACTCCGGCCACGACGACCAGATGCGCACCCTGTGGGGACTGCTGGGCGGCCATGGGAACGGCGTACGGGACGCGGCCGACCGGGCGGTGCCGCTGGCGCTGGACCGCTACGGACTGCGGGTGCGCTTCACCCGGGGACAGGGCGGCGGCTCGCCGGCGGACCGGTCCTTCGACGCGCGCTTCGAGTTCCCGGAGCCGGTGCGGGACCTCGCGCAGCTGCGCAGGGCGATGCACCGGCTGTTCGACGCCGCTGCGGATTAGGCGGATCAGTCCGCCGACGGCTGCTCACCGCGCAGGCGGGCCCGCACCCGCTCCGCCACGTCCGCGTACCGCGCCTCCGCGCCGTAGCGCGTCGGCTCGTAGTACCGCTTGCCGTGGACCGCGTCCGGCGCGTACTGCTGGGCGGCGATACCGCCGGGGAGGTCATGGGGGTAGAGGTAGCCCTGGCCGTGCCCCAGCTTCTCCGCGCCCTTGTAATGCCCGTCGCGCAGGTGCGGCGGCACGGGGCCGGCCAGCCCCGCCCGTACGTCCGCGAGGGCGGCGTCGATCGCCAGGTAGGCGGCGTTGGACTTGGGGGCGAGGGCGAGGGCCACGACCACCTGGCCCAGCGCGATCCGGGCCTCCGGGAAGCCGATCAGGGCGACGGCCTGGGCCCCGGCGACCGCCGTCTGCAGAGCCGTCGGGTCGGCCATGCCGATGTCCTCGCTCGCCGAGATCATCAGGCGCCGCGCGATGAACCGCGGGTCCTCCCCCGCCTCGATCATGCGGGCGAGATAGTGCAACGCGGCGTCCACGTCCGACCCTCGGATCGACTTGATGAGCGCGCTCGCCACGTCGTAATGCTGGTCGCCGTCACGGTCGTAGCGCACGGCCGCGCGGTCGACGGCGGCCTCGAGGGTCTCCAGGGTGATCTCGGGCTCGCCCTTGGCGATCGCCGACCCGGCCCCCGCCTCCAGGGCGGTCAGGGCACGCCGGGCGTCACCGCCGGCGATGCGCAGCAGGTGGGCCTCCGCGTCCGCCGCCAGGATCACCGCGCCGCCGAGCCCGCGCTCGTCGGTGAGCGCGCGCCGCAGCAGGCCGCGCAGGTCGTCGTCGGTCAGCGCCTGGAGGGTCAGCAGGAGGGAGCGGGACATCAGCGGGGAGATGACCGAGAAATAGGGGTTCTCGGTGGTGGCCGCGATGAGGGTGACCCAGCGGTTCTCGACGGCGGGCAGCAGGGAGTCCTGCTGGGCCTTGCTGAAGCGGTGGATCTCGTCGAGGAAGAGCACGGTCTCCTTGCCGTACGCCCCCGTCGAACGACGGGCGCCGTCGATGACGGCCCGCACCTCCTTCACCCCGGCGGTGATGGCGGACAGCTCGACGAAGCGCTTCTTGGTGGCCTGGCTGACGACGTACGCCAGCGTCGTCTTCCCGATGCCGGGCGGGCCCCACAGGATCACCGAGGACGGGCCCGCGGGGCCGCCGCTCCCCTCCCCCACCAGACGGCGCAGCGGAGAGCCCTGCTTCAGCAGATGCCCCTGGCCCACGACCTCGTCGAGGGTGCGCGGGCGCATACGGACGGCCAGCGGACTGCCTGCCGGATCCTTCTCCTGGCGGTCCTCTGCTGCGGCGGTGAACAGGTCGGGCTCCACGGAGGAAACCCTATGTCACCCCTATGACAATGCCGCCGGGCCATGGAGCCCGGCGGCATGGATCAAGCCGCGACGACGGAGGTCAGGCGGTCCCTCCGGTCCAGAAGGACCACCACCTGGTGAGGATCAGCATGCCGATCACGCCGACCCACAGCACGGGCACCACCCAGTGGAACTCGAGCACGACGGAGCGCAGCCCGTCCGGCACGCGGATGAACCGGTGGCGGATGTTCTGCACCGTCACGTACCAGAACATGAGGATCGTGGCGACCCAGGCCAGGCAGCACCACAGGCACAGCGAGCCGATGACGTACAGCGACTGGTACTGGAGCCAGGTGACGAAGCCGACGCCGAAGAGGCAGCCGGCCTCCATGCCGAGCCAGTACCAGCGCGGGAAGCGGGAGCCGCCGAGCAGCGCCAGCCCGATCGCGATGATCACGCTGTAGGTGGCCAGGCCCAGCATCGGGTTGGGGAACCCGAAGGCGTGGGCCTGCTCGCTCTTCATGATGTTGCCGCAGGAGACGATGGGGTTCAGGCTGCAGCCCGGCACGAAGCTCGGGTTCTCGAGCAGCTTGAACTTGTCGAGCGTGATGACCCAGGAGGCCAGCACCCCCGCCGCACCGGTGATCACCAGCAGCAGGGCGAACGCCCTGCTGCCGCCCACGGCACCCGTGACTGGCCCGTCACGCTCCGCGCCGTCGGTATCGGAACGGTCAACTGCCGAAGTGGTCATAGTGCCGTGGATCCCATCAGTCGGTCCGGTGCCGCCCATTCTGCACCAACGCCCTGGTGATCAGCCCTGCTTGGCGAGCACTTCACTCACCACGGCGTCGAGTGCCACAGGTGTCTGCTCGCCGCTCTCCAGGTCCTTGAGCTGCACCACTCCGTCGGCCAGGTCGCGTTCGCCCGCGACGATCGCGAAGCGGGCACCCGAGCGGTTGGCCGATTTCATGGCGTTCTTCACGCTCTTGCCGCCGAACGCGAAGTCCGTCGCGACGCCCGCCCGGCGCAGCTGCGTCACCAGGCCGAACAGCACCCGGCGCGCCTCGTCGCCCATCGGCACCGCGAAGACCTGGGTCGGCGCGGGGAGTTCGAGCTCGATGCCCTCGGCCTTCAGCGCCAGCACCGTACGGTCCACGCCCAGCGCCCAGCCGACGGACGGCAGGACCGGGCCGCCGATCATCTCGGACAGGCCGTCGTAACGGCCGCCGCCGCCGACCGCGGACTGCGAGCCCAGGCCGTCGTGGACGAACTCGAAGGTGGTCCGCGTGTAGTAGTCCAGGCCGCGCACGAGCTTCTCGTCGTCCTGGAACTCGACGCCGGCCGCCGTCAGCAGCTCGCGCACCTGCTCGTGGTACTCCTTGCACGCCTCGCAGAGGTGGTCACGGAGCATCGGGGCGCCGACGAGCTGCTTCTGGACCGCCTCGCGCTTGTCGTCGAGCACGCGCAGCGGGTTGATCTCGATCCGGCGGCGGGTGTCCTCGTCGAGGTCGAGCCCGCGCAGGAAGTCCTGCAGGGCGGCCCGGTAGGCGGGGCGGCACTCCTTGTCGCCCAGCGAGTTGAGGAGCAGACGGAAGTTCTTCAGGCCCAGCGACTTGTAGGCGTCGACGGCCAGGATGATCAACTCGGCGTCCAGCACCGGGTCCTCGGCGCCGATGGCCTCGGCACCGACCTGGGAGAAGTGACGGTACCGGCCGGCCTGCGGGCGCTCGTAGCGGTAGTACGAGCCGGAGTACCAGAGCTTGACCGGCAGGTTGCCGGCCTTGTGGAGGTTGGCCTCGAGCGCGGCGCGCAGCACGGAGGCGGTGCCCTCGGGGCGCAGCGCGAGCTCGTCGCCGCCGCGCGTGGTGAGGGTGTACATCTCCTTGGTCACGATGTCGGTGGACTCGCCGACGCCGCGGGAGAACAGCTCGACCTGCTCGAAACCGGGCGTCTCGACATAGCCGTACCCGGCGCGCCGCAGGGGCGCGGCGATGGCCTCGCGCACCGCGAGGACGGTCGCGGAGTCCGGCGGGATCAGGTCGTACGTGCCCTTGGGGGCCTTGAAGGTGCTCACTGGGAGTTCTCTCGTCACATTCCTCGTCGCGGGGCGGCGGTGCCGCCCCCGGAGCCGCGCTGGGCCACTTCCCGCAGGTAGGGGTTGGTGGCGCGTTCGCGGCCGATGCTGGTCTGGGGGCCGTGGCCGGACAGCACCACGGTGGAGTCGTCGAGCGGCAGGCACACACGGGCCAGCGACTCGAGTATCTCGGCGTGGTCACCGCCGGGCAGATCGGTGCGTCCGATGGAGCCGGCGAACAACAGGTCGCCCGAGAAGAAGACCGACGGGATGTCGGGGTTCTCGGGCATCCGGAAGGTCACCGACCCCTTGGTATGGCCGGGCGCATGCGCGACGGTGAACTCCATCCCGGCGAGCGCCAGCGTGCTGCCGTCCGTGAGCTCCTTGACGTCGTCGGGCTCCCCGATCGTGAGATCGCCCAGCAGCTGCGCGCCGATGGAGCGGCCGAGGGCCTTCTCCGGGTCGCTCATCATGTAGCGGTCGGCGGGGTGGATCCAGGCGGGGACGTCATGGGCGCCGCACACCGGGACGACCGAGGCGACATGGTCGAGGTGGCCGTGGGTGAGGACGACGGCGACGGGCTTGAGCCGATGCTTCCTGAGTGTTTCCTCGACGCCCTGGGCGGCCTGGTGGCCCGGGTCGATGATCACGCACTCCTCGCCCGCGGCGGGGGCGACCAGATAGCAATTGGTGCCCCAGGCCCCGGCGGGGAACCCTGCAATGAGCACGTTCGTCCTTAATGATCGGTCCGGTATCGGCGGGCCGGGTCCGTCATGGCGGCCCCGGCCGGAATCAGAGCCTACCGGCGGCGGTCCCGCCGCCGCGAACCCGTATACGGTACGGGCACACGCGCAACACGGGCCCGTGACGAACGAGACGGTACGAGGAGACGACCCGGTGGTCAGTAACGAGCAGCGGCGGCGCCAGCTCGCCCGCGAGAAGTTCGAGCGGCAGCAGCAGCGCCGGGAGGCCGCGCAGCGCAAGGCCCGCCGCCGCAACGCGGTGATCGCCGCCGCTCTCGCCGTGGTGCTCGCGGGCGGCGCGACGGCCTATGCCACCGGAGCGCTGGGCGGGGACGGCAAGGACACGAAGGACAGCGCCGACGCGGCGGGCGACACCCCGACCAAGGCGCCGGACCCCTGCAAGAAGCCCGCGCCGGGCTCACCCTCCACGAAGACGTGGAAGTCCGAGCCGTCGATGGACATCGACACCTCGGCCTCGTACGCGATGAACCTGCAGACCACCTGCGGCACCATCGACCTCAAGCTCGACCCGAAGGCCGCACCGCACACGGTCAACTCCTTCAACTTCCTTGCGGCACAGGGCTTCCTGGACCACAGCAAGTGCCACCGGCTCACCTCCGGCGGCCTGAGCGTCCTGCAGTGCGGCGACCCCACGGGCAGCGGCAAGGGCGGTCCCGGGTACTCGCTCCCGGACGAGAACCTCAACGACGCACGGCTCAAGGACACGGGCGAGAAGACCCCCGACGGGCAGCCTCTGAAGACGTATCCGAAGGGCACCGTCGCGATGGCCAACGCCGGTAAGAACACCGGGGGAAGCCAGTTCTTCCTCGTCTACGAGGACAGCACGCTGCCGGCGTCGTACACGCCCTTCGGCACCATCGGCGCCGAGGGCATCAAGACGTTGAAGAAGATCGCCGGCGCGGGTGTGCAGGGGGACACCGGTGACGGTGCGCCCAACGCGACCGCAGTGATCGACAAGGCGACCGTCGCCAAGTCGTAGGCCCGGCGCCCGGATCCCCGCGCGGCGAAATTTCGGTCGCGCGGGATACGGACAGCCGGGCCACCGGTCGCCTATGTTGGCGTTGTGCAGGGTGCCTGCTCCGACGGCTGATGGCACCCGGTCAGCACTCGATTCAGTACTCAATTGATCAAGCCGCCGGACCGGCCAGGGCGCGGCCCTGCCGGGACAACTGTGGACGATGCGCGCGGGCCGTGAACCGGCCCCGGCATCATGTGGAGGAGGCGCTGTGAGCAGCGACCCATGGGGCCGCGTCGACGAGACGGGGACCGTGTACGTGCGTACCGCCGACGGCGAGAAGGTCGTCGGCTCGTGGCAGGCGGGAACTCCCGAGGAAGCTCTCGCTTACTTCGAGCGCAAGTATGAGGGCCTGGTCGTCGAGATCGGCCTCCTCGAGCGCCGGATCAGGACGACCGACCTGTCCGCCAAGGACGCGACGACCGCGATCGATCACCTGCGCGTCCAGGTCGACGAGCATCACGCGGTCGGCGACCTGGACGCGCTGCGGCAGCGGCTGGACAAGCTCGTCGCCGTGGTCGATTCGCGCCGCGAGGAGCGCAAGGCCGCGAAGGCGAAGCAGGCCGAGGAGGCCCGTACGGCCAAGGAGTCCCTGGTCGCCGAGGCCGAGGAACTGGCCGCCAGCGAGCAGTGGCGGTCGGCCGGTGAGCGGCTGCGCGCTCTGGTCGACACCTGGAAGGGCCTGCCCCGGCTGGACCGCAAGGCCGACGACGAGCTGTGGCACCGCTTCTCGCATGCCCGCTCGGCGTTCTCCAAGCGGCGCAAGGCGCACTTCGCCTCGCTCGACGCGCAGCGCGAGGACGCCCGCAAGGTCAAGGAGAAGCTGGTCGCCGAGGCCGAGGCGCTGTCCGGTTCGACGGACTGGGGCGCGACGGCGGCCCGTTACCGCGATCTGATGACCGAGTGGAAGGCCGCCGGGCGCGCCCAGCGCGAGGCGGAGGACGAGCTGTGGACCCGCTTCCGCGGTGCCCAGGACGTCTTCTTCCAGGCGCGCAGCGAGGTGTTCGCCGAGCGCGACGCCGAGCAGCAGGGCAACCTCACGCTCAAGGAGGAGCTGGTCGTCGAGGCCGAGAAGCTGCTCCCGGTCACCGATCTGAAGGCGGCGCGGGCGGCGTTCCGGTCGATCAACGAGCGCTGGGAGGCCATCGGTCATGTGCCGAGGGACGCCCGGCCGAAGATCGAGAGCCGGATGCACTCGGTCGAGCGCGCCATCCAGGAGGCCGAGGAGTCCGAGTGGCGGCGGACGAACCCGGAGGCCCGTGCCCGTGCGGCCGGTCTGACCGGGCAGCTCCAGGCCGCGGTCGACAAGCTCCAGGAGCAGGCAGACAAGGCGCGTGCCGCGGGCAACACCGCCAAGGCCGAGAAGCTCACCAAGGAGCTGGAGGGCCGCAAGGCGCTGCTGGACCAGGCGCTGAAGGGCCTCGAGGAGTTCGGCGGCTGACACATAGCGTATGAGTAAGGGGCGTCGGCCATGGCCGACGCCCCTTACTCATACGCCCGTTACGGTCTGCGGGCCGAGGTGACGCGGTAGACGTCGTACACGCCCTCCACGCCGCGCACCGCCTTGAGGACATGGCCCAGGTGCTTGGGGTCCCCCATCTCGAAGGTGAAGCGCGAGGTGGCGACCCGGTCGCGGGAGGTCTGCACCGCGGCGGACAGGATGTTGACGTGCTGGTCCGACAGCACGCGGGTGACGTCCGAGAGCAGCCGGGAACGGTCCAGGGCCTCGACCTGGATGGCGACCAGGAAGACGGACGACTGGGTGGGCGCCCACTCGACGTCGATGATCCGCTCGGGCTGCTGCGAGAGCGAGTCCACGTTGACGCAGTCGGCCCGGTGCACGGAGATGCCGTTGCCGCGGGTGACGAAGCCGATGATGGGGTCGCCGGGGACGGGCGTACAGCAGCGGGCCAGCTTGACCCAGACGTCGTCCACGCCCTTGACGACCACGCCGGGGTCGGCGCTCGAACGCCGCTTGGAGCGGGTCCGGATCGGGGCGGTCTCCTCGATGTCCTCGGTCGCCGCGTCCTCGCCGCCGAGGGCCTGCACCAGCTTCTGCACCACGCCCTGGGCCGCGACATGGCCCTCGCCGATGGCCGCGTAGAGCGAGGAGATGTCGGGGTAGCGCATCTCGTGTGCGAGGGTGACGAGCGAATCGCCCGTCAGAATCCGCTGGATCGGCAGGTTCTGCTTGCGCATCGCCCGGGCGATGGCGTCCTTGCCCTGCTCGATGGCCTCGTCGCGGCGCTCCTTGGAGAACCAGGCACGGATCTTGTTGCGCGCACGGGGCGACTTGACGAAGCCCAGCCAGTCCCGGGAAGGTGCGGCGCCGGGTGCCTTGGAGGTGAAGACCTCGACCAAGTCGCCGTTGTCCAGGGTCGATTCGAGCGGCACGAGCCGTCCGTTGACCCGGGCGCCTATGGTGCGGTGGCCGACCTCGGTGTGCACCGCGTAGGCGAAGTCGACCGGGGTGGCGCCGGCCGGGAGCGCTATGACATCGCCCTTGGGCGTGAAGACGAAGACCTCGTTGCGCGAGAGGTCGAAGCGCAGCGACTCCAGGAACTCGCCCGGGTCCTCCGTCTCCTTCTGCCAGTCGAGCAACTGCCGCAGCCAGGCCATGTCGTTGACGGTGTCCTGGTTCTTGCCGGCGTTCTTCGGCACGTCCGTACGGATCTTGGAGGCACCGGCCACGGCCTCCTGCTTGTACTTCCAGTGCGCGGCGATGCCGTACTCGGCGCGGCGGTGCATGTCGAAGGTGCGGATCTGCAGCTCGACAGGCTTGCCGCTGGGCCCTATGACCGTCGTGTGCAGCGACTGGTACATGTTGAACTTGGGCATCGCGATGTAGTCCTTGAACCGCCCCGGCACCGGGTTCCACCGGGCGTGGACGGTGCCGAGCGCCGCATAGCAGTCGCGGACGGTGTCGACGAGGACGCGGATGCCCACCAGGTCGTAGATCTCGGCGAAGTCGCGGCCCCGCACGATCATCTTCTGGTAGACGCTGTAGTAGTGCTTCGGCCGGCCGGTGACCGTGGCCTTGATCCGGGCGGCGCGCAGATCGGCCTGGACCTCGTCGGTGACGATGGCCAGGTACTCGTCGCGCTTGGGGGCACGCTCGGCGACGAGACGCACGATCTCGTCGTACATCTTGGGGTAGAGGATCGCGAAGGCGAGGTCCTCCAGCTCCCACTTGATGGTGTTCATGCCCAGCCGGTGCGCCAGCGGGGCGTAGATCTCGAGGGTCTCGCGGGCCTTCTTCTCCTGCTTCTCCCGCTTGAGGTAGCGCATGGTGCGCATGTTGTGCAGCCGGTCGGCGAGCTTGATGACCAGGACCCGGGGGTCCTTGGCCATGGCGACGACCATCTTGCGCACGGTCTCGGCCTGCGCGGCCTCGCCGAACTTGACCTTGTCGAGCTTGGTGACGCCGTCCACCAGGAGCGCGACCTGGTCGCCGAAGTCACGGCGCAGGTCGTCGAGGCCGTACTCGGTGTCCTCGACGGTGTCGTGCAGCAGCCCGGCCATCAGCGTCGCCGGGTCCATGCCGAGCTCGGCGAGGATCGTGGTGACGGCGAGGGGATGCGTGATGTACGGGTCGCCGCTCTTGCGCCGCTGCCCCCGGTGCCAGCGCTCGGCGACCTGGTAGGCCCGCTCGATCTGGCGCAGAGTCGTGGCGTCGGCCTTCGGGTCGTTGCCCCGGACGATGCGCAGCAGCGGCTCGAGCACCGGGTTGTACGGGCTCTGGCGCTGCACGCCCAGCCGGGCCAGGCGGGCCCGTACCCGGCTGGAGGAACCGGAGCGGGACGAGGTGCCCGACGGTGCGGGCCGGGCCGGGGCGTTCGAGGCGGGCGGCTGGGGAACGGGCCGGTCCTGCGGTGCGGCCGCGGGGGCCGCTCCGGCGGCGTGCGTGCCCTGCGGCTCGCCCCGTCCGGGCGTGCCTGCGGCCGCCGCGGCTTCCGACGTGGGCTTTTCCGGCTGTGCGGCGGTGAGCGGCTGGGCCTTGTCTGGCAAGAGCACTCCTCATGCGGCGTCCGGCCCCCCGATCAGGTCCGGACAACCATGGTATCGATCCCGGCCACAGGACTGCTGCCTGCCCGCCAACCGGTAAGGACGCATGAGGCGGGCCCCGGGGTTCTCCCCGGGGCCCGCCTCATGCGTTCCTTGGTGCCGGTCAGACCGTGAGCAGCGCCTCCAGCGGTGCTCCGTCGAGGACCGGTTCCAGCCGCTCGCGGCCGTCGAGGAAGCCGAGCTCCATCAGCACCGCGACGCCCGCGACCTCGGCGCCGGCCCGGCGGATCAGCTTCAGCGCGGCCTCGGCCGTACCGCCCGTGGCCAGGACGTCGTCGATGACGAGCACGCGCTCGCCCGCGCCCAGCGCCTCGGCGTGGATCTCTATCTCGGCCGTGCCGTACTCGAGCTCGTACGACTGGGCCAGCGTCGCACCCGGGAGCTTGCCGGCCTTGCGCACGGGTACGAACCCGACCCCGGCGTGAACGGCCACCGGCGCCGCCAGGATGAAGCCGCGGGCCTCCAGGCCCACGATCTTGTCCACACGGAATCGCTCGCACAGCCCGGCGAGGGCCTCGGTGAGCGCGCCGAACGCGTCGGCGTCGGCGAGCAGCGGGGTGATGTCCTTGAACACCACGCCCGGCTTCGGGTAGTCCGGCACGTCATGGATCCGGCTGAGCAGCAGGTCACGCAGGGCCGGGTCGGTGCTCTGGATGCTCATCGGCGCTTCCCCTGGGTACGGCCGCGGCCACCACGCCCGCGGGCGGTCGACTGCCGCTGACCGACGACCCCGGCCGGGGACGCGTCCTCCGGCTCGTCGTCGCCTTCGGCGTCCGGCAGCTCGTCGTTCGCGTCGGCGTCCGCCGCGGAGTCGGCCTTGGCCGCCTGGGCGGCACGCCGGGCCTGCACCCGCTTGGCGAGAGCCTTCATCTTCGGGTCGCGCTCCTTGAGGTCGGCGACCAGCGGTGTGGCGATGAAGATCGAGGAGTAGGCGCCGGCCGCGAGGCCGACGAACAGCGCGAGGGAGATGTCGTTCAGCATGCCGGCGCCGAGGAAACCGCCGCCGATGAACAGCAGACCGGCCACGGGGAGCAGCGCCACGACCGTGGTGTTGATGGAGCGCACCAGGGTGCCGTTGAGGCTGCGGTTGGCCATCTCGCTGTAGGTCCAGCGGGTCTGCTTGGTGAGGTCCTTGCCGCCCTCCTTGAGACCGTCGAAGACGACGACGGTGTCGTAGAGCGAGTAACCGAGGATCGTCAGCAGACCGATGACCGTGCCCGGGGTGACCTCGAAGCCGACCAGCGCGTAGATGCCGACGGTGATGGTGAGGTCATGGATCAGGGCGACCAGGGCGGCGAGCGCCATGCGCCATTCGAAGGCGATGGCTAGGTAGATCACCACCAGGATCATGAAGATCACCAGGCCGGTCCAGGCCTTGTTGGCGATCTCGTCACCCCAGCTGGGGCCGACGATATCGGTGTTGATCTTGTTCGTCGGGACACCGAGCTTGTCGGCCAGGGCCTTCTGGGTCTTGCGCGACTGCTCGGTGGTCACCTCGCTGACCTGGACCCGGAGGGTGCCGTTGCCCAGCTTCTGGGCCATGGCGGTGTGGCCCGAGACATCCTGGGCCACGTTCTTGGCCTGGTCCGAGGTGACGGACGTCTTGGGCGTCTGGAAGACCGCGCCGCCGGAGAACTCGATGCCCATGTTGAGGCCGCGCACCGCCAGGCCGACGATGGCCGTGATGGTGATGAGGATCGAGATGCCGTACCAGATCTTCCGCTTGCCGACGAAGTCATAGCCGACCTCGCCGCGGTAGAGCCGGGCGCCGAGAGTGCCGAGTCGCGACATCTCACGCCTCCTTCGGGTCGACAGTGGCGGAGGGACGGCGGCGGGAGGCCCGCAGCGGGGGCTTGACGCCCAGCCGCTTGGGGTCGAGACCCGACCACGGATGGCCGCTGGCGAAGAACTTGCGGCGGGCGAGGATCGTCATGAGCGGCTTGGTGAAGAGGAAGACCACGACGACGTCGAGGAGCGTGGTCAGGCCGAGGGTGAACGCGAAGCCCTGCACCTTGCCGACGGTGACGATGAAGAGCACCGCGGCCGCCAGGAAGGACACGAAGTCGGAGACGAGGATCGTACGGCGGGCGCGCGGCCAGCCCCTCTCCACGGCGGGACGCAGTGTGCGGCCCTCGCGGATCTCGTCCCGGATGCGTTCGAAGTAGACGATGAACGAGTCGGCGGTGATGCCGATCGCCACGATGGCACCGCAGACGGCCGGGAGGTTCAGCGCGAAACCGATGGCCGGGCCGAGCAGGACCATGATCGTGTATGTGAGGATCGCCGAGCACACAAGGCTGGCGAGGGCGACGAGCGCGAGGCCCCGGTAGTACGCGACCAGGTAGATGACCACGAGGGCGAGGCCGATGGCACCGGCGATCAGGCCCGCGTGCAGCTGCTCGCCGCCGAGGGCGGCGCTGACGGTGGTCTCGTTGACGATGTCGAACGACAGCGGCAGGGCACCGTAGGCCAGGACGTTCGCCAGGTCCTCGGCGCTGGACTGGGTGAAGTTGCCGCTGATCTCGGCGCTGCCGCCGGGGATGGCGGAGCTCAGCTGGGGCGAGGAGACCGACTCGCCGTCGAGAACGATCGCGAAGCGGTTCTGCGGCGGGGCCTTCGCGGCGAGCTTGCCGGTGATGTCGGCGAACTTCTTGCCGCCGCTGCTGTTGAACTTCAGCGTGACCATCCAGCCGGCGGCACGCTGGGTGTCGAGGACGGCCTTGGCGTCGGTGACGCTGGTGCCCTCGAGACCGACCGGTCCGAGCAGCAGCTTCTCCCGGCCGTCCTTCTCGCACGCGACCACGTTGTCGGTCGTCTTGGCGAGGGCGGCCTGCTTGGCAGCGTCGGCACGTGCCTTGGGGGTGGAACAGTCGAGGGCCGCGAACTGCTTCTGCAGGTCGTCGGAGGCGCCGCCGGAGGGCGTCGGGGTGGGCTTGGGCGCCTGGGGCGCCTTCAGCGCGTCGGTGACGGCACGGCCCTGCGGGGAGGACGAACCGGGCGGCGTCGCCGTGGGCGTGCCGGACGGCTTGTTCTTGCCGTTCTTGTCGTCCTTCTTGCTCTTGTCGCCCTTGTCGCCCGCCGACGCACTCGGCGTGGGCGTGGGCTCGGGCGTCTTGGCGCCGGGAGCCGAGGCCAGCACCGGCCGGAACGACAGCTGGGCGGTGGTACCGACCTGCTGGCGTGCCTGGTCCGCGTTCGTCCCCTTGGGGATGTTCACGATGATGTGGTCCCGGCCCTGCGTCTGGACCTCGGTCTCGGCCACGCCGAGACCGTTGACACGCTGGTTGATGATGCCAACCGCGGTGTTCATGTTGGTCGCGTTGATCGCGTTGGGCTTGCCCGGCTGGTTCTTGGCCTGGAGCGTGAAGCTCGTGCCACCCGCGAGGTCGATGCCCAACCGCGGTGTGGTGTGCCCGGAGGCGAACATCCCCCCGGTGAGCGCCACCATCGCGATCAGGATCAGCGCCAGGACTCTGCCCGGCCTGCCCTGGCCGCCCGGGGACCTACGGCCCTTCTTCGGTGCTGCCACCTTGTCGTTTCTCCCTGTCCAACCGCCGGGCGTCGGGTGTGTTCGCCGGGCGGCCACGAAATTTGTGGGGACCTGCCCCCGCCGGAGCCTAGACCGTCAGGGAACCGCGGCGCGCAGAGCGGTGGGCGCGCCGCGGTTCCTGGATGGTGCTACTTGGCGCCGGTGTCGTCGCCCTTGGTGTCCTTGGTGCCCTTGTCGTCCTTCGGCTCCGCCTCGCCGGTCTTGTCGGCGGCGTCCTTGCCGAGGTCGATCTTCTTGTCCTCGGCGTCGGCCTGCTCGCCCGCCTCGGTCAGCGAGGAGACGTCGTCCGGGACGACCGGCGTACCGGCCTCCGCGGCCTCGATCCCGTGAATGATGCGGTTGTACTCGTCGTCCGGCAGGACGGCGCCGATGGAGTTCTTGGCGTAGATCGCGTGAACGCCGGGGGCCACCTCGAGGAGCACGGAGTCCTCGCTGACCTCCTTGACGGTGGCGTACATGCCGCCGATCGTCCGCACACCGGTGCCGGGCTGCATCTGGTCGCGCATCTGAGCAGCCTGACGCTGCTTGTTCTTGGCCGACCGAGTCATCAGGAACATAGCCCCGATAAGCACGATGAACGGCAGAAGACTCATGAGTGTCACGGGACGGGGTTTCCTTCACATGACCGCGGGGGCGCGGTCTGGACTACGGGGGTGGTATGCCGCACCGCTACAGGGACGGCATCGGCGGAGTCTAAGCGAGTCCGCACCTATGGAACAACGCCCAGCATGGCACCCGGGTTCCTGGGCCGACCAGCCCCCGCGCCGTCACTCGTCGAACAGCTCCCGCTGGCCGGAAGCGCCCGTGACCTGCTGGGGCGGCACGAGGCCGAGGTGGGACCAGGCCGCCGGAGTGGCGATGCGGCCCCGGGGCGTACGCGCCAGCAGCCCCTCCCGTACCAGGAAGGGCTCGGCGACCTCCTCGACCGTCTCGCGCTCCTCGCCGACGGCGACGGCGAGGGTGGACAGGCCGACGGGACCGCCGCCGAAGAGCTTGAGCAGGGCCGTCAGCACGGCGCGGTCCAGCCGGTCGAGGCCGCGGCCGTCCACCTCGTACACCTCGAGCGCACGGGCGGCGACGTCGCGGCTGATCATGCCGTCGGCCTTGACCTGGGCGTAGTCACGGACGCGGCGCAGCAGGCGGTTGGCGATGCGCGGGGTGCCGCGGGAGCGGCCGGCGATCTCGGCCGCACCGTCGTCCGCTATCACGACGTCCAGCAGCCGGGCCGAGCGGTGGATCACGCGCTCGAGTTCGGCGGGGCTGTAGAACTCCATGTGCCCGGTGAAGCCGAACCGGTCGCGCAGCGGGGGCGGCAGCAGGCCGGCGCGGGTGGTGGCGCCGACGAGCGTGAACGGCGGCAGCTCCAGGGGGATCGCCGTGGCGCCGGGACCCTTGCCGACGACGACGTCGACCCGGAAGTCCTCCATCGCCATGTAGAGCATCTCCTCGGCGGGCCGGGACATGCGGTGGATCTCGTCGAGGAAGAGGACCTCGCCCTCGGTGAGCGAGGAGAGGATCGCTGCCAGGTCTCCGGCGTGCTGGATGGCGGGCCCGGAGGTGATGCGGATGGGGGCGCCCATCTCGGCGGCGATGATCATCGAGAGGGTGGTCTTGCCCAGGCCGGGCGCGCCGGACAGCAGAACGTGGTCGGCGGTGGCCCCGCGGCCCCGGGCGGCGCGCAGCACCAGGTCGAGCTGTTCGCGGACCCGCTCCTGGCCGACGAACTCGCCGAGGTCCTTGGGCCGGAGCGCGGCCTCGACGGCCTGGTCGTCACCGTCGGCGATGCCGCTGACGACGCGGTCGCCCGGATGAGCGGCGGGGGCGGATCCTTCATCCCAGTTCACGGGTCATGTCCTCGTGCTTCGTGGCGGTCGGGCTGGTGGCTGGCGCGCTGCTCAGTGCGCCCGGTTCAGGCTCTGCAGCGCGGCCCGGAGCAGCTGCCCCACCTGCGGCGTGCCGCCGGCGGCCTCGGCCTGGGGTGCCACGGCCTCCACCGCCTCGTCCGCCTCGCGGGCCGCGTAGCCCAGCCCCACGAGAGCGGCATGGAGCTGGTCGCGCCAGGAGGCGGGGCCCGAGGCGGGCCGGGGCACCCCCGGGGCCGCGGCGGCCGGTGCGCCGAGGCGGTCCTTCAGCTCCAGGAGCAGCTTCTGGGCGCCCTTCTTGCCGATGCCGGGCACTGCGGTGAGTGCCTTCTCGTCACTGGCGGCGAAGGCACGGCGCAGGGCGTCGGGAGAGTGCACCGCCAGCATGGCCTGCGCGAGGCGGGGGCCGACGCCGCTCGCGGTCTGGAGCAGCTCGAAGGTCTGGCGCTCGTCGTCGTCGGCGAAGCCGTAGAGCGTCAGGGAGTCCTCACGCACGACAAGAGAGGTGGCAAGCCTGGCCGGCTGTCCGACCCTGAGCCCGGCAAGCGTGGCGGGCGTGCACTGGACGGCCATGCCGACGCCGCCGACCTCGACCACAGCGGTGTCGGGGGCAAGGGCCGCTACGGGGCCGGAGACAAAGGCGATCATCGAGTGCCCTTCGGGAGTCGTGCGGGAGCGGTGGTACGGCGATGGGCCGCGACCGCCTCCTGCAACCGATTGGTGGCCGGAGCCCGCCAGATGTGACAGATCGCGAGGGCGAGGGCGTCGGCGGCGTCCGCGGGCTTGGGCGGGGCGTCGAGCCGCAGTACGCGGGTGACCATGGCACCGACCTGGTCCTTGTCGGCCCTGCCGGAGCCGGTCACGGCGGCCTTGACCTCACTGGGGGTGTGCAGGGCGACGGACAGACCACGGCGGGCGGCGCAGAGCATGGCGACGGCGCTGGCCTGGGCGGTGCCCATGACCGTACGCACATTGTGCTGGCTGAACACCCGCTCCACGGCGACCCGTTCGGGCCGATACTCGTCGAGCCACCGCTCCAGCCCGCGCTCGACGAGGAGGAGTCGCTCGGCGATGTCGGCCTCCGCCGGGGTCCGTACGACACCGGCGGCGATCATGCGCAGCGGGCGGCCGGGCACGCCTTCCACCACTCCCACTCCGCAACGGGTCAGCCCCGGGTCCACTCCCAGCACGCGCATTGCGCCCCTCCCTTCGGCCGGTCGCCTGTTTGTGCAGGCTATCGGTTGCCACTGACAAGGCGGCGCAGCCGGAGCCCGCCGGCAACCGGCAGGTCCGGACCTTCTTCCGGGCACCGCCGACAATAAATTGGACACTTACCCCATAAAGGAATTAACCCCAATAAAGAGCTCGACATTTTTGCTTGCCTTGGAAATCTCTATACCTGTACGGTGAATCCGAAAGGTCGCACACGGGAAAAAGTGCGCCCGAACGGACAATTGTCCGCGTTGGCTTTTTCAGAGATAGAGGAATACATTGCGTCGCATAGCCAAGGCCGCCGTCGCCTTCTCTCTCGCCGCCGCCACGCTGGGGCTCGCAGCCCCCGCGCAGGCCGCGACCACCGGGGCGAACAGCATGCACCGCGGCACCAGTGGCTGTTTCAACTGGTCGTGGGCCGATGGGAACGTCAGCGCCACCGTCTACTACCACAACACCTGCAACTCCACCCAGAGCCTGTACATCTGGTGGCGGGACGGCAGTGTCGACGTCATGCGCAAGGTGACGGCCGGCCCGGACGGCAGCGGGAACATCAAGCACGCGGGCACCGTGAAGTCCATTTCCCAGTGACCTCCACGCCTTTTATTGAGGCCTGAATTATTGAGGGTCGAACTTCTATTGCGGCCCGCCGGTTTCCGGCGGGCCGCTTTTCTCTGCCGCTTTGCCGCATACCGTCCGCCTGCCAAAACGCGAACGAACCGGCAACCCGCCGGTCCGTTCGCGTCGTTTGTCACGCCTCAGGCGTCGACCTTCTCCATGACCTCGTCGGAGACGTCGAAGTTGGCGAAGACGTTCTGCACGTCGTCGCTGTCCTCGAGCGCGTCGATCAGCTTGAAGATCTTGCGCGCGCCCTCCTCGTCCAGCTGGACCTGCATGGTGGGCACGAAGTTGGCCTCGGCCGACTCGTAGTCGATGCCCGCCTCCTGGAGCGCGGTGCGGACCACGACCAGGTCGGTGGCCTCACTGATGACCTCGAAGTTCTCGCCGAGGTCGTTGACCTCCTCGGCACCGGCGTCGAGGACCGCACCGAGGACGTCATCCTCGGTCAGCTCGCCCTTGGGGACGATGATGACACCCTTGCGGTTGAAGAGGTACGACACCGAGCCCGGGTCGGCCATCGAGCCGCCGTTGCGGGTCATGGCGACGCGGACGTCACCGGCGGCGCGGTTGCGGTTGTCGGTGAGGCACTCGATGAGCACCGCGACGCCGTTGGGGCCGTAGCCCTCGTACATGATCGTCTCGTAGTCGGCGCCGCCGGCCTCGAGACCACCGCCACGCTTGACCGCGGAGTCGATGTTCTTGTTCGGAACCGACTGCTTCTTCGCCTTCTGGATGGCGTCGTAGAGCGTCGGGTTGCCCTCGATGTCGACACCGCCCATGCGGGCCGCGACCTCGATGTTCTTGATCAGCTTCGCGAAGAGCTTGCCGCGCTTGGCATCGATCACGGCCTTCTTGTGCTTCGTCGTAGCCCATTTAGAGTGGCCGGACATCCGCCTGTCTCCTTCGCGTAACCAAGTTTCTGTACGAACGCTGTGATCCTACCGGGATCCGGCTACTGCGCGGCGCGCACCATCTCGACGAACAGCCCGTGCACCCGGTGGTCGCCCGTGAGCTCCGGATGGAAGGACGTGGCCAGCACGTTCCCCTGCCGCACGGCGACCGTGTGACCGTCGTGGACGGCCAGCACCTCGGCCCGGGCGCCGGTGGACTCGACCCAGGGGGCGCGGATGAAGATGCCCTCGACCGGCCCCCCTTCGACGCCGGTCATCTCGACGGACGCCTCGAAGGACTCGTTCTGGCGGCCGAAGGCGTTGCGGCGCACGATCATGTCGATGCCGCCGAGCGTCTCCTGGTCCTCCCGGCCGTCCAGCAGCTTGTCCGCCAGCATGATCATGCCGGCGCAGGTCCCGTAGACCGGTATGCCGGCCCGGATGCGCTCGCGCAGCGGTTCCAGCATCCCGAAGGCGACCGCGAGCTTGGACATGGTGGTGGACTCGCCACCGGGGATCACCAGTCCGTCGATCTCGGCGAGTTCCTCGGGGCGGCGGACCGGACGGGCCGTCGCATCGGCCGCGGCGAGGGCGACGAGGTGCTCGCGGACGTCGCCCTGGAGGGCGAGGACACCGATGGTGGGGGTGGACACGGAAGAACTGCCTCTCGGATCTACGGCTCTACGGCCGGTGGGCGGCCCGCGGACACCGCGGACCGCCCACCGGGACTGCTGTGCGGGGCGTTACGTCACCAGCCGCGGTTGGCGTAGCGCTCCGTCTCGGGGAGGGTGTCGCAGTTGATGCCGACCATGGCCTCGCCCAGGTTGCGGGACGCGTCGGCGATGATCTTCGGGTCGTCGTAGAAGGTGGTGGCCTTCACGATGGCGGCGGCGCGCTTGGCCGGGTCGCCGGACTTGAAGATGCCGGAGCCGACGAAGACGCCCTCGGCGCCGAGCTGGCGCATCAGCGCGGCGTCGGCGGGAGTGGCGACGCCGCCCGCGGAGAACAGCACGACCGGCAGCTTGCCGAGCTCGGCGACCTCCTTCACCAGCTCGTACGGGGCGCGCAGCTCCTTGGCCGCGGCGTAGAGCTCGTGGTTGTCCAGGCCGCGCAGGCGGGCGATGTCGCCCTTGATCTGGCGCAGGTGGCGGACGGCCTCGACGACATTGCCGGTGCCGGCCTCGCCCTTGGAACGGATCATGGCCGCGCCCTCGGCGATGCGGCGGAGCGCCTCGCCCAGGTTGGTGGCACCGCAGACGAACGGGGTGGTGAAGGACCACTTGTCGCTGTGGTTGACCTCGTCGGCCGGGGTGAGGACCTCGGACTCGTCGATGTAGTCGACACCGAGGGACTGCAGGACCTGGGCCTCGACGAAGTGGCCGATGCGGGACTTGGCCATCACCGGGATGGAGACGGCGTCGATGATGCCCTCGATCATGTCCGGGTCGGACATGCGGGCCACGCCGCCGTCCTTGCGGATGTCGGCGGGCACCCGCTCCAGGGCCATCACCGCGACCGCGCCGGCGTCCTCGGCGATCTTGGCCTGCTCGGGCGTGACGACGTCCATGATCACGCCGCCCTTGAGCTGCTCGGCCATGCCGCGCTTGACGCGCGCCGTGCCGGTCTCGGGGGCCGGGGTGGTGGGAGTGGACACGATGGGACCTCGCTATCGGGGCTCTGAAGCTGCAGCGTCATCGAACCCGGCGCGCGAGGGCGGAGGAAAGGGCCAATTCGAGGTCAGTGGCTTGTCACCACCTGCTTGTCACCACCGGCTCGCCGTCAGGCGTTCGCCGTCAGTGGTTCGCCGCGTCGGCGAAGGCCACCGGGGGTTCGTCGTCCATCTCGAAGGCCAGCGGGAACGGTGCGTGGCCCGCGAGCCGGAACCAGCGCACGACACGGTGGGTGCGCACGGCCCGCGCCGCGCGCACCGCGTCGTTGTGGAACCGCCGGGCCATGGGCACCCTTCGCACGGCCTGGTTCAGCTCGCCCAGCGACTCCTCGCCGCCCGGCGCCTGCCGTACGGCCTCGACCTGCGGCAGTTCCGCGAACACCGCGCGCAGGGCCTGGCTCAGCTCGCTCTCGGCCACCTCGCGCTGTTCCTCCTCGGCCTGGCGGGCGGCGTGCGCGGCCTGGTAGAGCACGATCGACGCGGCGGGGTCGAGCACGCCGGCGGTGGCGAGCTCCTGGGCCACCGAGGCGCGCCGCAGCAGCTGGGCGTCGAGTGCCGCGCGGGCCGCGTCGATGCGGCTGTGCAGCCGGTCCAGGCGGCCCGCGGTCCAGCTCAGGTAGACGCCGATGACGACGAGGGCGGCCACGATCCAGATGAGGCCGGGGAGAGAACCAGTCACGCCGGGTCACAGTACCGGGCCGGTTTCCGGGGGCCGCTCCACCCGGAGGTGGAGAGCGGGGTGGAGCGGTGCCCGCAGGAATCGACCCTGGCTCCGATCCGTCTGCACCCTCCCGGTATCTAGCGTTAAGTGCGCAAGACGCCGACTGCGGCAAGACGCCGGATTCACGCAGGCAAGGGAATCGGCCCATGCGGAACCAAGCCAACCGCGAAAGGCACCGGTCGGGTGCCCTTCGCCCCCTCCTCATCTCACTGACCGTCAACCTCGCGCTCCCGCTGACGCTGTACTACGTGCTCCGCGGGCAGGGCGTCCCGCAGTGGCAGGCCCTGCTGCTGAGCAGCGTGCCGCCCGCGGTGCACGCGGTGGCCGGCGCCCTCGTCCGGCGCCGTGCCGAGTTCTTCGACCTTCTCGTCCTGGTGCTGCTCGTGGTGTCGGCCGCGACCTCCGCGGTCAGCGGCGATCCCCGGGTCCTGCTGCTGAAGGACGCGGCGCTCCCCGCCGTGCTGGGGCTGTGGATGGCGGGCACCCTGCTCGCCCCGCGGCCGCTCGCCTACCAGTTCGGCCGCCAGCTCCGGTCCGCGGAGGCCGAGGAGGCGGCGGCACATCAGTGGCTCACCTCGCCGGAGTACCGGGAGGCGCTGCGGTCGATCACCGTGCTCGCGGCCTGCGGGCAGTTCCTCGACGCGGCGCTGAGCACCGTCGAGGCGCTGGCCCTGCCCGTCGACACGGTCCCGGCCCTCGGCCGGTTCCAGTCGATAGCGATCGTGACCGCGGTGGTCGTGATCACCGTGCGCCGGTCCAGGCGCTTCCACGACCTGCACGGGATATCCCTGTTCGGCACACGGCACGCCGAACAGCAGCCGGAGAAGACAGCCGGACAGGTCTAGGCCCCCGTCCGGCGGCGCCACACCGGCCGCCTCCACGGCGAAAATCCGCCGGACAGGGCTCAGTCGCGGGTGAGCCCCAGACGGGCGAGCAGGCTGGTGCGTTCGTCGGCCGCGACCGAAGCCGCACCGGCCGTCACCGTCTCGTAGACGGCGAGGATGTCGGCACCCACCGTGGACCAGTCGAAGCGGCGTACGTGCCTGCTGCCCCGCTCGCTGAGCTCGGCCCGGCGCGCGGGGTCGCCGAGCAGCCGTACGGCGGCCGCCGCGAGCGCGTCGGCGTCCTCGTTGGCGAACAGCTCGCCCGCCGCCCCCTGGTCGAGGACCTGGGCGAACGCGTCCAGGTCGCTGGCGAGCACCGGCGCGCCCGCCGACATCGCCTCGACCAGGATGATGCCGAAGGACTCCCCTCCGGTGTTGGGGGCCACATAGACGTCGACGCTGCGCAGCAGCCGCGCCTTGTCCTCGTCGCTGACCATGCCGAGGAACTCGACACTGGAGCGCATGTCCACGGGCAGCGCGGCGACGGCCTCCTCCTCGTCACCCCGCCCGGCGACCAGCAGCCGGGTTCCGGGGCGTTCCGCGAGGATCTTCGGCAGGGCCCGCATCAGCACGGGCAGGCCCTTGCGCGGCTCGTCGATCCGGCCGATGAAGCCGATCGTCCCCGGCCGCTCCCCGGCCGCTCCCCCGTCGTCCGCACCGGCGCCCCCCAGACCCGTCCACTCGTGCCTGGACTCGGCCCCGGCGAAGAACTCCACGTCGACGCCGTTGGGGATGACGACCGCGTCGCCCCCCAGGTGCTCGACCAGGGTCCGCCGCGCGTATTCGCTCACCGCGATCCGGGCGCTGATCTTCTCCAGCGCGGGCTGGAGGATCGGATAGGCCGCGATCATGGCCCGGGAGCGGGGGTTGGAGGTGTGGAAGGTCGCGACGATCGGCCCCTGGGCCGCCCAGCACGACAGCAGTCCGAGCGAGGGCGAGGTGGGCTCGTGGATGTGGATGACGTCGAAGTCGCCCTCGTGCAGCCAGCGCCTGACGCGCGCGGCCGACAGGAAACCGAAGTTGAGCCGGGCCACCGAGCCGTTGTACGGCACGGGCACGGCCCGCCCCGCCGAGACGACGAAGGGCGGCAGCGGCGTCTCGTCGTCCGCCGGGGCCAGCACCGACACCTCGTGACCCCACCGGATGAGGTGCTCGGCGAGGTCCCTGATGTGGAACTGGACGCCCCCGGGGACGTCCCACGAGTACGGACAGACGATCCCGATCCTCAAGGCTTCTCCGTTCCGGAGCTCTCGTCGGGGCGGCGCCCGGTACCCGGCCCGAGGTCGGCGAGCCAGAGCCGCTGGAGCATGTGCCAGTCCTGCGGGTGCTCGGCGATGCCCGAGGCGAAGGCGTCGGCCACCCGCTGGGTCATCACCGCGGCCTTCTCCGCGCGGGTACCGCTCTCCGGAACCTCGACCGGCGGATGGACACGCCCCTGCAGCACCGGGGACCGGTCGTACCAGATGGTCACCGGCAGCAGCAGCGCACCCGTCTGCAGGGCGAGCCGGGCAGGGCCGGCGGGCATCTTCGTGGCCTCGCCGAAGAACTCGACCTCCACCCCGGAGGCCGACAGATCGCGGTCGGCGACCAGGCAGACCAGCCCGCCGGCCCGCAGCCGCCGGGAGAGCGTGCCGAAGGCGCTGCCGCCCGTGTGCGGCAGGACCTCCATGCCCAGCCCCTCGCGATAGGCCACGAACCGGTCGTAGAGCGTCTCGGGCTTCAGCCGCTCGGCCACCGTCGTGAAAGGCACCCCGAGTTCGGTGGTGACCCAGGCCCCGGCCGCGTCGTAGTTGGCCATGTGCGGCAGGGCCAGCACGACGCCGCGCCCGCTCGCCAGACCGTCCACCAGGTGATGCACGTCCTGCGGCGCGAAACACCCGCGGATGCGCTCCTTGCTCCAGACGGGCAGCCGGAAGGACTCGATCCAGTAGCGCATGTACGAGCGCATGCCGGCCCTGGACAACTCCGCGAGGGCCTTTGGGCCAGCATCGGGGACCACCCGGGCGAGATTGGCCTCGAGCTGCAGGACACCCTTGCCGCGCTGCTTCCAGACCATGTCGGCAATCAGCCGGCCCAGTCCGTTCGCCGCCGGCTCGGGCAGTGCCTTGACCGTCCCCCAGCCCAGCCCGTACAGCGCATCGGTCAGCCCCTCCCTCACGCGGGGTCTCCCTCCGCGGCCGCGTCCGCGTCCGCCTCGGCGGCCTCGCGGCGCACCGTCACCACGCGCTGGATCAGGGTGACGAGGCTGCCGACGGCCACGATCCACAGCGCGATGGGCAGCAGCACCTGGACGCCCGGCACGCCGAACTTGTGCAGCCCGGAGAGGCCGCAGGCCACCAGCGAGATCACCAGTCGCTCGGCTCGTTCCACCAGTCCGTTGACCTTCACGGGCAGCCCGATGCTCTCGCCGCGCGCCTTGGTGTACGAGACCACCTGGCCACTGGCGAGACAGAAGATCGCCACCGCGCACAGCGCCATGCTGTCACCGCGGCCCGCGTACCAGAGGGCGAGCCCGCCGAAGATCGCCGAGTCGGCGACCCGGTCGAGGGTGGAGTCGAGGAACGCCCCCCACCGGCTGGAGCGGCCGAGCTGGCGGGCCATGTTGCCGTCGACCAGGTCCGAGAACACGAACAGGGTGATGACGATCGTGCCCCAGAAGAACTCGCCCCGGGGGTAGAAGGCCAGCGCGCCCGCCACCACACCGCCGGTGCCGATGAGGGTCACCGTGTCGGGGCTGATGCCGAGTCGGATGAGCAGGGCGGCGAACGGCGTGAGAACACGCGTGAAGAAAGCACGCGCGTACTTGTTCAGCATGGCCTTCCCGGAGGGTCGTGTGCGGGCCGGATGGCCGAAGGACCACCGGCTGGCCCATCGTAGCCAGGCCGCCGCGGCGCTCCGCGCACACTCCGCGCCCCCGCGCCACGATGCGGCTCACGCGAATGGCCCCGCCGGGCGGAGAGGGACGCCGCCAGCTCACGCCGGGGGCGGATGGTTGCGCCTCCGTGTGCGACGTATGGACGCAGCGTGACCACGGTGGAAAGCTCGAAGGACCGCAGGTGTCAACCGGAAGGCGAGGCACATGGGCGAGAAGACGACTGTCCACCCAGGGGCCGCCGGCAGAGCAGTGGCGGCCGACCGGCCCGGCAGCATACGGAACGTGGTGCTGGTCGGCCACAGCGGATCCGGCAAGACGACCCTGGTCGAAGCACTGGCGCTGGCCACCGGCGCGGTGAACCGGGCGGGCCGCGTCGAGGACGGCGGCGCGCTGTCCGACTACGACGAGATCGAGCATCGCCAGCAGCGCTCGGTCCAGCTCGCCGTGGTCCCCGTGGAGTGGGCGGGCATCAAGATCAACCTGCTGGACACCCCCGGCTACGCCGACTTCGTCGGCGAGCTGAGGGCCGGGCTGCGCGCGGCGGACGCCGCGCTCTTCGTCGTCTCGGCGGCGGAGGGCGCGGAAGGCGTCACCGGCGCCACGCGCATGCTCTGGGAGGAGTGCGCGGCCGTGGGCATGCCCCGCGCGATCGTGGTGACGCACCTGGAGGCGGCACGGGCGGACTTCGAGCAGATGACGGAGACCTGCCGTGCGGCCTTCGGCGGCGACTCCGCCGACAGCGTGCTGCCGCTCTACCTCCCCCTGCACGGCCCGGAGGGCCCCGACGGCCACCGGCCCGTCACCGGCCTCATCGGCCTGCTCTCCCAGCGGGTCTTCGACTACTCCCCGGGCGAGCGGACCGAGACCGCGCCCTCCGACGAGCACGTCCCGCTGATCGAGGAGGCCCGCAACCGGCTCATCGAGGGCATCATCGCCGAGAGCGAGGACGAGACCCTGATGGACCGTTACCTCGGCGGGGAGGAGATCGATGTCAAGACCCTGATCGAGGATCTCGAACGCGCCGTCGCACGCGGCTCCTTCCACCCCGTGCTGGCCGCCGCGCCCGCCCCCGAGGGCACCCGGCAGGGTCTGGGCACCGTCGAGCTGCTCGAGCTCGTCACCGGCGGCTTCCCCACCCCGACCGAGCGCGAGATCCCCGACGTCACCACCCCCGGCGGCGCCCCCCGCGCCCCGCTGTCCTGCGACCCCGCGGGCCCGCTCGCCGCCGAGGTGATCAAGACCTCGTCCGACCCGTACGTGGGCCGGATCTCCCTCGTCCGCGTCTTCTCCGGCACCCTGCGTCCCGACGAGGCCGTGCACGTCTCCGGCCACGGCCTGGAGGACCGCGGCCACGAGAGCCACGACGTCGTCGAGCGCGTCGGCGCCCTGTCCTCGCCCTTCGGCAAGCACCAGCGGCTCCTGGGCCAGGCCGTCGCCGGCGACATCGCGTGCGTCGCCAAGCTCGGCCAGGCCGAGACGGGCGACACCCTGTCCGCCACCGGCGACCCGCTGCTCATGGAACCCTGGATCATGCCCGACCCGCTGCTGCCCGTCGCCATCCAGGCCCACAGCAAGGCCGACGAGGACAAGCTCTCGCAGGGTCTCGCCCGGCTCGTCGCCGAGGACCCCACCATGCGGCTCGAGCACAACCAGTACACCCACCAAGTGGTCCTGTGGTGCCTCGGCGAGGCCCACCGGGAGGTGGCCCTCGAGCGACTGCGCACCCGCTACGGCGTCCAGGTCGACGTGGTGCCCCATCTGGTCTCCCTCCGCGAGACGTTCGGCTCCAGGGCGAGCGGGCGCGGACGCCACGTCAAACAGTCGGGCGGCCACGGCCAGTACGCCATCTGCGAGATCGAGGTCGAGCCACTGCCCGGCGGAACCGGCATCGAATTCGTCGACAAGGTCGTCGGCGGAGCGGTACCACGCCAGTTCATCCCCTCCGTAGAGAAGGGCGTACGCGCCCAGGCGGCCCGCGGAGTCGCCGCCGGCTACCCCCTGGTCGACGTACGCGTCACCCTCCTCGACGGCAAGGCGCACTCGGTGGACTCCTCGGACGCGGCCTTCCAGACCGCCGGCGCCCTCGCCCTGCGCGAAGCCGCCGCCGAGACCCGCATCCATCTCCTCGAACCGGTCGCCGACGTCCAGGTGTTGGTGTCCGACGAGTACGTCGGCCCGGTCATGAGCGACCTGTCCGGACGGCGCGGCCGGGTCGTCGGCACCGAGCAGTCCCCCGGCGGCCGCACCCTCGTACGGGCCGAGGTCCCGGAGATCGAGATCGAGCGGTACACGGTGGACCTGCGCTCCCTGTCGCACGGCACCGGGCGGTTCAGCCGCTCGTACGCCCGGCACGAGCCGATGCCGCCCCAGCTCGCCGACCGGATCCGCGAACAGGCAGAGAACGGCGCATAGTTCACAAGCCGCCCGCCCCGGACGAACGGAAGCGGGCGGCTTTCCGATCTCCGACGACAGGTGACGGCCCGCACCATTACGCTGAGCAGGCGGCCCGCGGCACCAGCCGCGGACGTGGACGGGAGCACGCCGCCGCAAGGGGTGCGCGCGGCATTGTGGGGGCAGCAGTGGCAGACGGTTTCGAGTTCAGCCCGGGCGCGCAGGTCCCCATCGCGGGCGGCGCCGGACAGACCGCGGCAACCCTGGCGCTCGCCTCGGCCGCCTATCGCGACGGGCCCGTGGACGAGCTGCTCAAGGCCAACTCCGAGTGGACCGCCTCCGAGGTCAAGAAACCCCGCATATCGCTCTTCGAACCCAACCTGGGCGAGGCGTTCTCCCGCGCCGTCCACGCCCGTATGCTCGGCAGCGGCCGCAAGCCCCTCATCCAGTCCTTCGGCACCGAACCCCAGGTCATCGTCGAGCACTGCCTCGCCGCCAACCGCATCCGCAAACTGCGCGACGTCCGACTCACCCTGCTCATGGTCGTGTTCGGCATCCTCTTCCTGCCCGGCGTCTCCCTGTGGCTCGCCGCCTTCCAACTGCGCCGCTGGATCGCGGGATCCCAGAACAAACGGGTCGGCGCACTCGGCATGGGGCTCCTCGCCCTCCTCGCGATCCTCGCCGTGGTCTTCATGGTCAAGCTGCCGCTGACCGGCTTCCTCGGCATCTACCTGCGCGCCATGCTCGTCGCCCCCGTCATCGGCTGGGCCTGGGCCAAGGTCATCTGCGAACGCACCGCCAAGGACCTGCGCGAACGCTGGACCGGTCTGCTCGCGGGCGGCGGCGTCGCCGCGCAGATCCCCGAAGCCGTGCCCCAGACCCCCGGCGAGAGCGCCGCCGAGCAGCTGCGCCAGAGCCTGGAACGGCTCTCCGCCGAACAGAAGAGCAACGTCGTCTTCTACGCCGGCCCCAAAGGCATACTCGGCATGGGCACCCGCTGGGGCAGCTGGCAACTCGCCGAGGAACTGGTCCCCGCCGACCCCGAGAAGGAGATCCACCCCTTCCGCAGCTGGGACATCATGCGCGCCGTCCACGACCAGCTGCGCCTGCTGGAGCGCACCCCCGTCAACACCGGTGGCCTGACTGCTCCGTTCGTCGAGCACTGGGTGGTCTCCCCCATCGGCGAGGGCGCGGGCGCCGTCTCCCGTCCGGCCGGTGCCGAGGAGGGTTCCTACCAGATACGCGGCAGCGAACTCCAGAAGATCTGCAACGAACAGCACTTCGGCAGTGGTGACCGCCACTACCTGGGCGTCCAGTTCGTGCTCTGGGACGGCCAGTTGGTCATCACCCTGCTCATCAATGTGACTGTCCTCCACAAGACCCTGCGCATCGAGGTCACCGGCCACGCCCTCGGCCCCATCCACCCCGTCTTCAACGGAAAGCCCAAGAGCCGCACCAGGTCCTTCAGGAAGGGCATCAAGTTCTGGGAGACATGGGAGCGCACCCTTCCCGTCGTCGAGGCCCGCGAAGTCGTCCGCCTCGCCGCACGCGCCCCCCTCACCTGGTATCCGCCCCTGCTCGAGTACTGGGGAGGCAAGCTCGTCCTCCCCGAACCCTTCGGACTCCGCCATGCCTGGGCCGACAAGCCCTGGCGGCACCGGTTCATGGCCGACGACGCGCTGCGCGCCGCCACGCCCGTCCTGCGCGTGGTGCACGAGGCGGCGCTGCGCGTGCTCGCCGACCACGGTGTGAACACCGACCGGTTCGGCAACCGGGCCAACTTCCTCAGCGGCGCCGTCCAGGACCCGACACCGCGTCAGGCCGACGTCTACAACGCATGACCCGCCCGCTGGGCCTCACCGGAAGATTCCGGTGTGGCCCAGCGAATAGCGGCCCGGCTGCGGGTAGACGGCGAGCCCGTGCGGCCCCGCGCCGACCGGGATCCTGGCGATCTGATGCCCGTCCCTGGTGTCGATCACATATACCTCGCTGTTGTAACGGCCCGACAGCCACAGCTCCTTGCCGTCCGCCGACACCCCGCCCATGTCCGGGCTCCCGCCGTCGGGCAGCTCCCACTTGTGCACCAACTTGCGGCTGGCCAGGTCGAGTACGGAGATCGAGCCCTCGCCCCGGTTGGAGATGTACATCGACTTCGAGTCCCGGCTCACATAGAGACCGTGCGCCCCCTTGCCGGTCGGCATCAGCCACGGCTTGGTGAACCTGTCCCCGTCCAGCACCCACACCCCGTCGGCCATCATGTCGGCGACGTACCAGGTCTTCCCGTCCGAGGCGATCTTCACATCCTGCGGCATCGCCCCCTCGAACGGCAGCTTCTGCTGGCCGACGACCTTCATCTTCGCCGTGTCGACCTTGAGCAACTCCCCCGAGAACTCACAGGAGACGATGAAGTACCGCCCGTCCGGCGAGAAGTCCGCGTGATTCACCCCCAGACAGCTCACCGGCTCGGTCTTCTTCCGCTCCATGGTGTGCGCGTCCCGGAACACCAGCTCGCGGTCCATCGAGGCCATCACCACCGCGTACTTGCCGTCCGGGGTGAAGTAGAGGTTGTACGGGTCGTGCACGTCGACCGGCTTGCCCGCCTTGCCGGTTGCCGGATCGATCGGAGTGAGCGTGTGCCCACGGTCGTTGTTGACCCACAGCGTCTTCAGGTCCCACGACGGCACCACGTGCTGAGGCTGATTGCCCACCGGAATCGTCTCGATCACCTTGTACGTCCTGGGATCGATGACACTGACCGTGTCCGACTCGGTGTTGGGCACATAGACCCTCGACGGGAAGTCCCTGACCACCGGCGACAGCATGTTGGGCCGGTCCGCCGCGTACAGGTCGTTCGGATCGAGCAGCGGCGGCATCCCCGGCAGCCCCAGCGGAAGGCCCCGGGCCGCCCCCTGGCTGCTGTGCTGCTGCGGCTGCCGGTCGGCTGCCTCGGAGTCGTCGTCGCGACCGCCGCAGCCGGCGACCGCCACCAGCGCACAGACAACGGCCAGCAGCGCGGCCCCGCGGACTCCACGCACTCGGGGACGGGGACGGACGTGCGAGAACTGGATCATCGGGTCAGCAGCTCCGTAGTCGTCACCGCGCGCAGACCGCGGCGGTGCAGGCCGTCGAGGATCGCGGGCAGCGCGGCCACCGTGCCGACGTGCCCGAAGTGCAGACTCACGACCGACCCCGGGCGTACCGCGTCCAGCACGGCATGCCGGACGGCTGCCGCGCCCGGGTCGGTGAAGTCGAGGGAGTCCACGTCGTACGACAGGACATGGGGGTAACCGGCCTTGTGCGCCAGCCCCACCACCAGATCGGTGGCACGCCGCGCGCGCGAAGGACGGAACCAGCGCCCGATGCCGCCCGTGAGCCTGCGCAGCCGGTCGGCGCACTGGGTGATCTCGGCATAGGCCGCCTTGGCGCTCATCGAGCAGATGTCGAGATGGCGCATCGTGTGGTTGCCCAGCTCGTGCCCGCCGTCGAGAACGCGGCGCGCCAGCTGCGGCTGTGCGTCGAGCCAGTCCCCGACGGCCAGCACGGTGATGTGCGCCCCGGCCCGTTCGGCCTCCGCCAGCAGACTGGTGGCCGACTTGGCGTCCCCGCGGCCGTGGAAGGTGAGCGCCACCGCATGGCCCCGCCGGGGGCCGTGGTCGATCTGCACGGGCAGCCCGGCGGGCAACGGCGGCAGCCGCGGCGGCACTGGCACCGCCGGTACGGACGGACCATGCGCGGACGCGTGCGGCGACTGTACGGGCGGCAGGGCCTTCCGCTCGTCGTCACAGCCCGCGAGCGGTGCCCCCGCCGCTCCGGCGAGGACACCGCTCGCGGCTGCGCGCAGGACGGTGCGACGGTGAAGAAAGGTCACCGCACCATTAGAGCGTTTATGTCTGGTTTTTGAGCTAATTCTTCACTTTGAAGGTGATTCGTGTCCCTCGTCGACCGTACGGCGGGACTACTCCGCCGGCCAGGCGTCGGCCAGCATCTTCCGCGTGTCCGCGAGCAGTTGGGGCAGCACCTTCGTGTGGCCCACGACGGGCATGAAGTTGGTGTCGCCGCCCCAACGGGGCACGACGTGCTGGTGCAGGTGGGCGGCGATACCGGCGCCGGCGACGGTGCCCTGGTTCATGCCAATGTTGAATCCGTGCGCTCCCGAGGCCACCCGCAGGGCGGTCATGGCCTTCTTGGTGAACTCCGCGAGCTCGACGGTCTCGGCATCATCGAGGTCGGTGTAGTCGGCCACATGCCGGAACGGGACGACCATGAGGTGGCCGCCGTTGTAGGGGTAGAGGTTGAGCACCGCGTACACGCTCCGCCCCCGCGCGATGATGAGCCCGTCCTCGTCCGACTTCTCCGGGATCGAGCAGAACGGGCAACCGTCGCCCGCGCCCGGGCCGGTCGGCTTGTTCTCCCCCTGGATGTACGCCATCCGATGGGGCGTCCACAGGCGCTGGAAGGCGTCCGGGGACCCGACTCCGATCTGCTGTTCCGGCTCACTCGTCATGTTGAGCAGCATATTCCGTGGCCGGGATGCGAGAAGGGGCGGCCCTGGTCGGGGCCGCCCCTTCTCTCCCCGCTCACACGGGGAGCAGGTCACATCTGTACGCGGCGCTCCACGACATCGAGAAGCTTCGCCAGCGCCTCGTCACGCGCGATGCCGTTCTCCTGCGAGCCGTCGCGGTAGCGGAACGACACCGTGCCCGCGTTCATGTCGTCGTCACCGACGATGATCATGAACGGGATCTTCGACTTCTGCGCATTGCGGATCTTCTTCTGCATCCGGTCCGCCGAAGCGTCGACCTCGACCCGCAGGCCCTTCGCCCGGGCCTCCGCCGCGAACTCCTCCAGGTACGGCACGTGCGCGTCGCCGACCGGGATGCCGATCGCCTGCACCGGAGCGAGCCACGCCGGGAACGCGCCCGCGTAGTGCTCCAGCAGCACCGCGAAGAACCGCTCGATCGAGCCGAACAGCGCCCGGTGGATCATCACCGGCTGCTGCTTGGAACCGTCCGCCGCCGTGTACTCCAGGCCGAAGCGCTTCGGCTGCTGGAAGTCCACCTGCAGCGTCGACATCTGCCAGCTGCGGCCGATGGCGTCCTTCGCCTGGACGGAGATCTTCGGGCCGTAGAAGGCCGCGCCGCCCGGGTCCGGGACCAGCGGGAGCCCCTGCTTCTCGGCCGCCTTGCGCAGCGCCTCGGTGGCCTCCTCCCACTCCTCGTCCTCGCCCATGAACTTGTCGGACTGGGGGTCCCGGGTGGACAGCTCCAGCTCGAAGTCGCTCATGCCGTAGTCGCGGAGCAGGTCCAGGACGAAGGTGAGCAGGTTGTCCAGCTCGTCCGCCATCTGCTCCTTGGTGCAGTAGATGTGCGAATCGTCCTGGGTGAACCCACGGGCCCGGGTGAGGCCGTGCACCACACCGGACTTCTCGTAGCGGTAGACCGTGCCGAACTCGAACAGCCGCAGCGGCAGCTCACGGTACGAACGGCCGCGCGCCTTGAAGATCAGGTTGTGCATGGGGCAGTTCATCGCCTTGAGGCGGTAGTTCTGGCCCTCGAACTCCACCGGCGGGAACATCGCCTCGGAGTAGTTCGGCAGGTGCCCCGAGGTCACGAAGAGCTGTTCCTTCGAGATGTGCGGGGTGTTGACGAACTCGTAGCGGCCCTGCTCGTGCTTCCGGCGGGCGTAGTCCTCCATGACCCGGCGGACGACGCCGCCCTTGGGGTGGAAGACCGCGAGACCGGAACCGAGCTCCTCCGGGATGGAGAACAGGTCCAGCTCGGCACCGAGCTTGCGGTGGTCGCGCTTCTCGGCCTCGACCAGGAACTCCAGGTGGGCCTTCAGCTCGTCCTTGGTCGGCCACGCGGTGCCGTAGATGCGCTGGAGCTGCGGGTTCTTCTCGCTGCCGCGCCAGTACGCCGCCGCCACGCGCATCAGCTTGAACGCCGGGATCACCCGGGTCGTCGGCAGGTGCGGGCCCCGGCACAGGTCCTTCCAGCACAGCTCGCCGGACTTGGCGTCCAGGTTGTCGTAGATGGTGAGCTCGCCGGCGCCGACCTCGACGTTGGCGCCCTCTTCCTGCGCTGCCGAGCCCTTGAGGCCGATCAGTTCGAGCTTGTACGGCTCGTCCGCGAGCTCCTCGCGGGCGGCCTCGTCGGTGACCACGCGGCGGGAGAACTTCTGCCCTCGCTTGATGATCTCCTGCATCTTCTTCTCGATGAGCTTGAGGTCATCGGGGTGGAAGGGCTTCTCGACGTCGAAGTCGTAGTAGAAACCGTCCTTGACCGGCGGGCCGATGCCCAGCTTGGCCTCGGGGAACAGCTGCTGCACGGCCTGGGCCATGACGTGCGCGGTCGAGTGCCGCAGGATGTTGAGACCGTCCTCGGAGGAGACCTCGACGGGCTCGACCTCGTCGCCGTCCGCGAGCGCGTACGCGAGGTCCTTCAGCTCGCCCGCCACGCGCGCGGCGACGATGGTGCGCTCCCCGGCGAAGAGATCGGCGGCCGTAGTGCCCGTCGTCACCACGCGCTCTTCCCGCTCGGAATCGCGTTGGATGATCACACGGACGTCTGACACCGGACTCTCCTGACTCAGGGGACGCAACAGCGGACGCTGTGCGCCTGAATCGTACCGAGCCCTGCCCCGTGGTCGCGAAACGGTTATGCCTCACCGTCCTTGTCGCCGAAGACGTCGAGGCTCGCGTGCAGCGACTTGAGCAGCCGGTCCCGCTCCGCCTCGTCGACCTGGGCGGGCGCCACACCGCTCGCGCCGGTGAGCCGCCGGAAACCGCCCCGGCTCTCCAGCCGGCCGGTGGCCCTGACGGGCACCCCCGCCAGATGGGCCTGGCCCGCGACGCGGTAGTCGTCCTCCTCCAGTTCCATGCGTACCTCGGCCACCTCCGCCCCCGCGAGCACCCGCAACCGCACCACTCCGGCGCCGCACGGGGCCTCGCGCCACAGCCGCACCACGGTCCCCGTGAGCTGCACCGGCACCGATGGCTCGTCCCGTATGTACCGCGCGCCGGCCTCCCGCAGGGCCTGGAGGTCGCCCGGGGAGAACTCCACCGGCTCGGGCCGCTCGGCGAACCCCTCCGGGGGACCTGCCGCCGGAGCCCAGTCCACCCGGACCCGTATGCCCGCGGAACCACCGACCAGGGCGGCGACGGCCTCGGTCAGTTCCTGGCACACCCCTGCCTCCACCGCCGTGTCGAAAGCGTCCGTGCGGCCGGTGGCCCGCTGGTAGTCGGTCGCGTCGCGGGCCGCGTGCAGTGCGCGCAGCAGAGCGGTGACGGCCGGGCGCCCGTACGGGTCGTCGGGCCCGACCGGCACGAAGACGGCCAGCTCCCGGCCGGAACGCACGGGGCCCAGCAGCAGCCGGTCCAGCACGGCCTCGGCCCTGCCGCGGTGGCGGGCGCCGTGGTAGCCGGCCCGGCCCCCGGCGGCCAGGGCCCCGGCGAGCAGCATCGCCCGGGCCCCGGACCGCAGCCGCTCCTGCGCGGTCCAGGCGGCGGCCGGGGCCTGGGGCTCGGGGATGTCCCGGTGCCAGTGGATCTCGTCGCTGGGCACGCGCAGCGCGACGAGGACGTGGCGCGCGGACGGGGAGGCGCTGCGTTCCAGGGCCGTGACGGCCTCGGCGAGCAGGTCCGCGCTGTCGGGAAAAGCGCGGCTGTCGGGGACGAGCACGCTGGTGCCGACGCCTTCGGGCGGCGTCCAGCGGCTGTAGTGCCCGGCCGCTCCCCCGCGCCGCCGCCAGCCGTGGCGGGCGAGCAGGGCACCCAGGACAGCGGGATCGGCGGGGGTGGCGGCGGGCCGTTGCATCAGGGTCTCCCTCCCGCCCCCACCCGCGTCATGATCTCGCAGAGGGCGTGGTCGTCGAAGACGTGCGAGGTGGATATGCGCACGGTGGTTCTGCGCCTGCCGGTGACCGGATGTCCGGCGAGGTTGACCCAGTAGCAGCAGTGGCGCAGCTCGAGCCGGTCGTGTCCGGCGAGCAGCCACTCGTCCCGGGTACGCGGCACCACCATCACCACGAGGATCTTGTGCACCGACACCGGGGTGCGGGCCAGCTTGGCGAGGTGGTCGTTGTCGAGCGTGAAGGGGAACGTCGGGCCGGGCATCCGGGGGGCCAGTTGATAGGTGCACTTGAGCTGCACCTTGATGGTGACTTCGTCGTCCGTGGCATGGCCGGGGGCGCTGTGGCTGACGTGCCAGTCGATGCCGTAGTCGGGAAAGGGCTGTGCCAGGGAGCAGCCCGCTGCCGCGGCGACCGCATGCAAGTAGCCGATCTGCAGGGTCTCCATGCAGGCGGTGGTGGCGATGGTGCCGCGCCGTGGTGCGGGCCGCCCGGTCGGCAGCCTCCTCGCCGGCGCGGCCGGGTCGGGCTGCGCGAGCGCCATGTCCGAAACACCTTCCGGGCTCACCGGTCCTTTGGTCCGTACAAGTGTGTTGTCTCCAGACGAACTCCCCGGCAAACGACGACGGTTCGGGCTGCCGGATGACCGGGTATCACCTCGCGGGAGGGGGAAACACGCCATTTGCCGGACAAGCGCGAGGAGTTGTGACATGCCGTGCTGGTTCGAGGGGCCACTCGCCGCCTTCGACACCGAGACGACCGGTGTCGACGTGGAGCACGACCGGATCGTTTCGGCAGCCCTCGTGGTGCAGTCACAGGCGGGGGCCTCGCCGATGGCCACCCGCTGGCTGGTCGATCCGGGTGTGCCCGTGCCCGAAGGGGCGACCGCGATACACGGGCTGACCGACACCCATCTCCACCAGTACGGGCGCTGGCCGGCGCCGGTGATGGAGGAGGTGGCCCGGGCGATAGCCGAGCAGGCCACGGGGCACATCCCGCTGGTCGTGATGAACGCGCCGTTCGATCTGACCCTGCTGGACCGGGAGTTGCGGCGCCACCGGGCCCAGGCGATCACCGGGTACCTCGGGGAGACGCCGCTGTACGTCCTGGATCCCTGGGTGCTCGACAAGCATCTGGACCGCTACCGCAAGGGCCACCGCACACTGACGGACCTGTGCGCGCACTACGGCGTGGAGCTGACGGGCGCGCACGACGCGGGCGCCGACGCGGCGGCGGCCCTGGAGGTCGTACGGGCCATAGGACGCCGGTTCGCGTCACGCCTGGAGCGGCTGAGCCCGGCAGAGCTGCATGCGCGGCAGACGGTGTGGCACGCGGCGCAGGCACGCGGCCTGCAGGCGTGGTTCGCACGGAACGGTTCGGATGAGGAGTGCGATCCGGCCTGGCCGCTGAGGCCGCGCCTGCCCGCCGCCGCGTGAAGGACGACAACGCACAAGACCGGCCCGTCAGTTGACGGACCGGTCTTACAGTGTGGGCGATACTGGGATCGAACCAGTGACCTCTTCGGTGTGAACGAAGCGCTCTCCCGCTGAGCTAATCGCCCGGGAGCTTCCCGGGGTTTCCCCCGGCAACGCACTGAACAATACAGGTCGCGGCGGCTCCCCATCAAATTCCGGCCCGACGGCGTTCCAGCCGGGCCCGCAGCCCGCGCCGCCCGGCCCGCATCATCCAGGCGTGGTTGGCGACGAAGAACGGCCGGCCCGGGAGCGCCAGCAGCCGCATCAGCGGCTTGCGGACGTCCACTTCCTGTTCGAAGCGGGCCAGCGTGCCCGCGGTGCCGTGCGGCAGCAGCGTCCAGCGCACCCAGCCCTCGAGATCGCCGCGCATGGTGATCTCGAGGATGCGGGCGCGCAGGTCGTGGCGGCTCTCGCGGGCGGTGACGGCGAGCTCGTAGGGCAGGAAGGAGCGGAAGCGGACGGTGCCGCTCTTCTCGTCGATCTGGACCACTTCCCGGATCTGCGGCCACCAGGAGGGGTAGTTGTGCGCGTCCTCGAGCACCTCGTAGACGGCGCCGGGCGATGCGTCGAGGAGCCAGTCGTCGCGGAAGCGGTAGTGGTTGAGCGCGAGCCTCGGGCGTCGGGCCATGCCTGCCAGCGCATACCAAAAACCGAGGGTCCGCAAGGGGGTTGGCCTTGCGGACCCTCGGTCCATTGCTGTGGGCGATACTGGGATCGAACCAGTGACCTCTTCGGTGTGAACGAAGCGCTCTCCCGCTGAGCTAATCGCCCGGGCGCACCGCAAACATTACCGCATGTCAGGCCATGCCCAGAACCGTGCGCACCCCTGGGCGCACCACCACCGTCATCACTCTCCGTGTCCGCGCGATTCGCGAGCACCGAAAGCGTGAGATCTCACCGGAATGGGTGCATGCGCGACAGAAGCGATCGACCGTCCGAGGTATACGAAGGGCCTCAAAACGGTCAGAGGGGTTTACAACGGCACCGTAGGTGGCATGTCGATTTCGCCGACGTGCGAACCCCCGAGCGCACACTGAGCGAAAGGCCCTGGCGCTTATGAACACCACGGTCAGCTGCGAGCTGCACCTGCGCCTCGTTGTGTCGAGCGAATCGTCACTGCCTGTACCCGCAGGTCTGCGGTACGACACTTCCGATCCGTATGCCGTGCACGCCACCTTCCACACCGGAGCCGAGGAAACGGTCGAGTGGGTCTTCGCCCGGGACCTGCTCGCGGAGGGCCTGCACCGGCCCACCGGCACCGGCGACGTCCGCGTATGGCCGTCCCGCAGTCACGGCCAGGGCGTCGTGTGCATCGCTCTCAGTTCCCCCGAGGGCGAGGCCCTGCTGGAGGCTCCGGCGCGAGCCCTGGAGTCGTTCCTGAAGCGGACCGACGCGGCCGTGCCACCGGGCACCGAGCACCGGCATTTCGACCTGGATACCGAGCTCTCGCACATTCTGGCCGAGAGCTGAGGCCGGGCGGAGCCGGTACACAGCGCGCCGCCCACTCGGGGAGGCGGCGCGCACAGCACGCACATTCGTTTCGCATAGGGCATCCCACCGGTGCCGTCGTCGCGGAAAGCATCGCGACGACGGCACCGTCGCGTTGCGGCGGCAGCGGAGCCAGTAAGGTCGATGGCCCGCAGTCGAACAATTGCCGCCCCATCCGTCCGGTCAGGGAGCGAACGAACCGTGCTGATCAACCACGACATCCGGTGCGCGCTCAACGCCGTCGTCGACCTTCTGAACACCGCGCCCGGCACATCCCGGGCGCCGGGTGATCCCGCCGGCGACAGCCTCATGGATCTCGCCGCGCTGCACGCGTTCGCCGAGCGCAACGCCATCAGCGGTGTCGACGACCTCCGGCCGGAGGACCTGATCGCGGTGCGGGCCGTCCGGGGACGCTTCGCCCAGGTACTCGGCGCGGACACCACCCCGGCCGCCGCCGAAATGCTCAACGCCCTGGTCGCGGAGGCCGGGACCACACCACAGCTGACCGATCACGACGGTTACGACTGGCACGTGCACTACTTCGCGCCCGGCGCCTCCCTCGCCGAGCACCTCGCGGCGGACGGCGGCATGGCGCTCGCGTTCCTGCTCGTCGCGGGCGAGCGCGAGCGGCTGCGGCGCTGCGGAGCGCCGGGCTGCGGGCGCGCCTTCGTCGATCTGTCCCGTAATCGTTCGCGCCGCTACTGCGACGGCCGTACCTGCGGCAACCGGCTCCATGTCGCCGCGTACCGGGCGCGCCGGAGGGAAGCCGCGAGCTGAGGGGCCTCACCAGCGGTAGAGGTCGTGGACGGCGGTCAGCAGGATCAGCGTGGCCACGAAGGTGAGGAAGAACATCAACGGCGGTTGGGACAAGGCGAATAAACAGCCGCGGGGTTCCTCGGTCGTGTCCGGTGGTTCGTTGTTCATCTCCGGCAGATGATGGCGCAGAGGAACCCGCCCGCATCACCAACACGCCAGCTGTGCGCGGGAGTTCGTCAGATCCCGTGCTTCTTGAGGATGGCCTCGATGTCCGAGAAGTCCTCGCTGCCGGACTTGGGCTTGGCCTTGCTCTTCGGGCGTTCCGGCGCCCGGACGGCGGCCGGGGAAGGCGCGTTGGCGGCCGGCGCCACGGCGTCGCGGCGGGCGACGGCGGCGGGCTCCCCGGCTCCTCCCCGTGCTCCGGCACCGCGGCGCTCGGCGATCCTGCTCGCCATGAACAGCAGGAAGGAGAACCCGAGAACGCAGAAGCCCACCCAGACCATCGGGTCGAAGACCAGTTTGGTGGCCCACTTGACGAGCCCCGTCATGACCAGCCCGACGGGGATGAGGGAGTAGGCCGCGATCCGGGTCGCGGCGAGAAAGCGCTTGCGGTACGCCGTCAGCAGGGCGATGCCCAGGCCGCCCGCGGACACCGCGGCGCATACGGTCTCGGTCAGCATCCCGTCCTCCTGCCGGTGTGAAGTTCCCTCATCCATCCTGCACCGGCCGGTGCCGTGCATGCCATGATCAGGAGAAAGCTCAGGGAGAACTCCGGGATCGCCTTGGGGGTGATCTCCTCCTCAGGGCCGAGATCCCGCTCCTCCGCGCGGACTGGGAGACTGGCCCCATGAGCGACACCACCACCTCCCGCGCCGTCCTCGACGTCTGGTGCGAGCTGCAGTGCCCCGACTGCCGTACGGCCCTCGACGACCTCCGCGCGCTGCGCGCCCGCTACGGCGAACAGTTGGAGATCCGGCTGCGGCACTTCCCGCTGGAGCGGCACAAGCATGCGTACGCCGCCGCACAGGCCGCCGAGGAGGCCGCGGTGCAGGGGCAGGGATGGCCGTACGTCGAGGCGGTTCTGGCCCGCACCGAGGAGCTGGGCACCCGGGGCGAGCGGTTCCTCGTCGACGTGGCGGGCGAGCTCGGGCTGGACGCCGAGGAGGTGGACACCGCGCTGATCGACGGGCGGCACCTGCTGATCGTCGACGCGGATCAGGCCGAGGGCAAGGCGATCGGTGTGACCGGCACGCCCACGTACGTCATCGGCGGCGAGCGGCTCGACGGCGGGAAGAGCCAGGAGGGGCTGCGCGAACGCATCGAGAAGATCGCCGACCGGCTGCTGGCCGGCTAGAGCAGTTCCTTGGAGAGATGGAAGCGCAGCGGCTCGTAGCCGAGTGACGTGTACAGCCGCAGGGCCGGTGCGTTGGCGGTGGAGACGTGGAGCGCGAGCGTGTGCGCGCCGGCCGCCAGGGTCTCGCGTTCGGCGACGAGCATCAGCGTGCGGCCGTGTCCGCGACCCCGGTGCCCGGGGGTGACTTCGACGTACACGACGTAGCCGCCCGCTTCCTGCTGCTCCGCCCAGAGTGTGCCGACGTCGACGCCGTCGTGGGCCAGGACGCGCAGGGCGGTTCCGGCGGTGTCCGGGCCGTGCGGCAGCCGGGCGGTGTGGTCCCGCTCCGTCGCGGCCTCGGCGCTGTGCCGGGGCACGCCGAGCCTCACCAGGGCCTGTACGCCCGCTTCTTTTGCCACAGTGCACCAGGCCGGGTACTCGGCCCGGTCCATGGGCCGTACGACGCTGCCCGGGGGCAGGCCGGGCGGGGTGGTGAGCGGCTTGGCCATGTCGCGGCTGTTCTCGCGGTAGCCGAGGGCGGCGGCAAGCGCGAGCGCTGTCCCGGCGCCTGCCGGGACAGCCACGTCGACCCGTCGGCAGCCCCAGCCGCGCAGCACTTCCTCGGCGGCGAGGGCGGCGACCGTCCCGCGCCCGCGGTGCCGGTCCCGCTCGTCGACGGCGAGCCGGGTTATCCGGCCGGCGTGCGGCCCGAAGCGGGCGTCCACGGCGAGGTCGATGCCGCCGACGGGCCTGCCGTTGACGCAGATGTCGTAGGAGCGGGACCTGCTGCCGTCGTCGGTGCGCTGCTCGGGTGCGGTGGGTCGCAGGGTGGTGGTCACGTTGGTGTTGTACCTGCCGGGCGGGGCCCGCGTCCCGGGCTTTGACGGATCAGGGTTGCGGGTCGGGGTCGGCGGCGGCGCGTTCCTCGAAGATCCGCATGGCCTTCAGGGTCACCGGGCCCGGCGCGCCCGGCAGGCGGCGGCCGTCGATGGTGTGCACGGCCTGGACGTCACGGAGGGTGGACGTCAGGAAGACCTCGTCGGCCCGCTCCAGGACGTCCATCGGCAGGTCGGTCTCCTTGGCCCCCGTCCATTCGACGACGAGGGCGCGGGTGATGCCGGGCAGACAGCCGGAGGCGATCGGCGGCGTGTGCAATTCGCCGTCGAGGACGACGAAGACGTTGGAACCCGTGCCTTCGCAGAGCGCGCCGCCGGTGTTGGCGAACAGCGCCTCGGTGGCGCCCTGTTCCTTCGCCCTGGCGAGGGCGAGGACGTTCTCGGCGTACGAGGTGGACTTGATCCCGACGAGGGCGCCGCGTTCGTTGCGGGTCCAGGGGACGGTGACGACGGCCGTGGTGTCGGAGCGGCGGGAGTCCTCGCCAAGGGCGACGAGGAGGGTGGGGCCGGTGGTGCCACGGTCGGATCCGAGCGGGGAGATCCCGCCGGTGTAGGTGATCCGCAGGCGGCCGAGGTGCGTGGGACGGGCCTCGAGAACCGCCGTGCAGGCCCGGCGCACCTCGTCGAGGTCGGGCTCGGGCAGTCCGAGGCCCCGGGCGGAGCGGGCGAGCCGGTGGAGGTGGCGGGTCAGGGCGAAGGGCCGGCCGTCGACCGCCTTGACGGTCTCGAAGACCCCGTCGCCGACCGTGAGCCCGTGGTCGAACACCGAAACCTGTGCCTCGCTCGCGTCGCGGAGCGCGCCGTTGAACCAGATTCTGGTCACCGTCTCATTCCTCCCAGCGGCCGATGTGTGCCTGACGCTATCGCGAGCAGCCGGGCCGCCTTGAGTTCCGTCTCGGCCCACTCGCGTTCCGGGTCCGAGCCCCAGGTGATGCCCGCTCCGGTGCCGAATCTCAGTGAAACACCGCCGGGTGTCGTGCGGTCGATCCAGAAGGTGCGGATGCCCACCGCGAGCTCACCCGTCCCCCGGTCGGCATCCACCCAGCCGATTCCGCCGCAGTAGGGGCCGCGGGGCGCGGTCTCCAGGGATTCGATGATCTGCAGTGCGCTGGCCTTGGGGGCTCCCGTCACCGATCCCGGCGGGAAGGTCGCGGCGAACAGCTCCGCCCAACCGGCGCCGTCGGCCATCTCGCCCCGCACGGTGGAGACGAGGTGGACCAGGCCGGGGTGCTGCTCGACCGCACAGAGTTCCGGAACGGTCACGGAGCCGGTGGCACAGACCCGGCCGAGGTCGTTGCGGACCAGGTCCACGATCATCACGTTCTCGGCATGGTCCTTCTCCAGCAGGTCCGCGGCGGTGCGTCCGGTGCCCTTGATCGGACCGGACTCCACGGTGCTGCCGGTGCGGCGCAGGTAGAGCTCGGGAGAGGCCGTGGCGACCTCCACACCGTGAGCGGGCAGCCGAACCGTTCCTGCGTAGGGCGCGGGGTTGCCCTCGGCGAGCAGGGCGGTGAGGGCGTCCACGTCGGCGGCATCCGGGTCCGGCAGGGACGCGTTCAGCACCCGGCAGAGATTGGCCTGGTAGACCTCGCCGGCCGCTATGTGCTCGCGTATGCGCCGCACGCCGGCCGTGTAGGCGGCGTGGTCGAGGGAGCTGGTCCAGGCGTCGGGGTCAGGCCCGCGCCAGCCGGAGGCCGCCGCGGGCGGGGCGGGCCGCACGTCGCCGAAGCGGGCGCATCTGAGACCTCCCTCGAAGTCCGCGACAACGGCCCACCATCCCTTCGACTCGAGGGCTGCCGGGTCGCTGGTGACATCGCGAAGATCGGTGGCCAGGAGGCCGCCGAAGCGGGCCATCGGAGGAAGAGGGTGCACGTCAACGAGTCTATGGCGAGGGTGCCGAGGGCGGGCCGGGCCGGGGAACAGGGCAGCACGCTGCGGAAACGGAATTTGAGCTGGCGCTGGAATCCGCTAGAGTTCAACACGTCGCCGGGACGCGGAAGCGAAACGGCGAGGACACCTCTCGGACCTGGTCCGGGGGAGTCATGCGGACGTGGCTCAGCTGGTAGAGCATCACCTTGCCAAGGTGAGGGTCGCGAGTTCGAATCTCGTCGTCCGCTCTGTGGGGGATCTTCCCGAACCCCCGCTCCGTTGGTGGAGTGGCCGAGAGGCGAGGCAACGGCCTGCAAAGCCGTCTACACGGGTTCAAATCCCGTCTCCACCTCCAAGGACGATTAGCTCAGCGGGAGAGCGCTTCCCTGACACGGAAGAGGTCACTGGTTCAATCCCAGTATCGTCCACCAGGGTCTTCACGGACCCTCCCGCGCGATTAGCTCAGCGGGAGAGCGCTTCCCTGACACGGAAGAGGTCACTGGTTCAATCCCAGTATCGCGCACGCAGCATCCCGGACGATTAGCTCAGCGGGAGAGCGCTTCCCTGACACGGAAGAGGTCACTGGTTCAATCCCAGTATCGTCCACCAGGGTCTTCACAGATCCTCCCGCGCGATTAGCTCAGCGGGAGAGCGCTTCCCTGACACGGAAGAGGTCACTGGTTCAATCCCAGTATCGCGCACATGTCTGGCCGGGGGCCGGGGCGTTGAGCTCCGGCCCCCGGCCTTTTGCCGTCCGCGCCCGAGCGGGCACGTGGCACCGGCCGGGCACCCTTCCAGGTGCCCGGCCGGGCGTGCCGTCCGCCGCACCCCCGTCCCCACGGGGCTGATGGCCGGTTCGTCCCCGGCCCGGGCCGCTCTCCCGGGCCCGGAGCGCTCAGCGCCCCAGCAAGCCGGCCACGGACGACGCTTGAGTGACGACGGCATCCCAGCCGCCGCAGGACACGGCGAGGAAGACCGCGAAGGGGAGCACGATCGCCAGGGCGACCAGCGGATGACGCGTGTCCGGCACATGACCGAGACCGTCCACGGTCCGGGAACCGTGTGCCCGGCCGGGCGTACGGACCGCCCGTGGTGGCTCCTGCGCCATCGTGCTTCTCCCGCCGTGCCCGGCCCTGTTGGGCCCTCCTCTGCCGTGTCCGGCACTGCCACGTCCGGCAGCGGCGGACGTCTGACCTCGGGGGACGAGTGGTACGCCCGCCGCTTGGACTCAACGTTAGGGGCCACCGCGCAGCCTGGCGTCATGCCCGCGTACCGCTTGTGCGGCCTCCCCGAGGATGACGCCGGACGGGGGCGGCTACTCCCCTGGGTGGAGACCGGGGCCGCAGCTCCCGGGGACATCCCGGAGGGGGCGTGCGTCCGCCTCCCGCTCCGGCCCGGGGACCTGCCGGCCGGGTGCTCGACCAGCGCCAGCACCCGGCCGGCCATGAACCGCGCGGTGCGCACGACCGTTCCCGCTCTCGTGACTTCGCTCACTTCCACCACTCCGCAGCGGACCGCCGCCTCCACTCTCCGGCCTGCCTTGTCTGCCATCACTTCATACGTTCGAGTCGTGGCTCCGGCATCCACGACAATCTCCACCCGGTCACCCTTCATGGCGTCAATCCCCCTCCCTCGGCGGCCCTTTGAGGCAGCACGTCCCTGCCGGGGGCCCGGTTCGGGCGCCCCGACATCGTTTTCCGAGCATCCCACCGGGCACTGACAATCCGGTCGCCGACGCATGCGCGGCCTCGCAGCGCACCCGGCTGTCAGTCCGTAAGCTGTGGCACGTCAGATGGACCGGCAGCGGGGATGAAGATGACGATGATGCGGCTCCGGCGCGAGGACCCGCGTGTCGTCGGCTCGTTCCGGCTTCACCGCCGGCTCGGTGCGGGCGGCATGGGCGTGGTGTACCTGGGCTCCGACCGGCGTGGCCAGCGGGTGGCGCTGAAGGTGATCCGGCCGGATCTGGCGGAGGATCAGGAGTTCCGTTCCCGCTTCGCGCGGGAGGTATCGGCAGCCCGGCGGATCCGCGGCGGCTGCACGGCGCGGCTGGTGGCCGCCGATCTCGACGCCGACCGGCCGTGGTTCGCCACCCAGTACGTTCCGGGTCCCTCGCTGCACGACAAAGTCACCGAGGAAGGGCCCCTGTCGGCGGCTCAGACCGCCTCCATCGGGGCGGCGTTGGCCGAGGGGCTGCTGGCGGTGCACGACGCCGGAGTGGTCCACCGTGACCTCAAGCCGTCGAACATCCTGCTCTCCCCCAAGGGCCCCCGCATCATCGACTTCGGCATCGCCTGGGCGACAGGGGCGAGCACACTGACGCATGTGGGGACGGCTGTCGGCTCCCCCGGCTTCCTCGCGCCCGAACAGGTGCGCGGTGCCGCGGTGACGCCTGCGACGGACGTCTTCGCGCTGGGAGCGACCCTCGCGTACGCCTCGACCGCGGACTCCCCCTTCGGGCAGGGCAGTTCGGAGGTCATGCTCTACCGCGTGGTGCACGAGGAGCCGCAGCTGATGGGCGTGCCCGACGCGCTGGCGCCGCTGGTGTACGCCTGCCTGGCCAAGGATCCCGAGGAGCGGCCCAGCACCCTCCAGCTCTCGCTGCGCCTCAAGGAGATCGCGGCACGCGAGGCGCACGGGCTGGCGGACCGCCGGGTGCCGGCCCGTCGTGCGCCCGAGCGGCCGTCGGGCGAGCGTGCCGAGGAGTACGCGGCGCAGCGCACCGAACCGCGGTACTCCGGCTCGTCCTCCTCCCGGCCGTCCGCGTCCGCGCGGCCCCGGGGGCAGAAGCGGCCCGTGGGGCAGGGCGGGGCTCGTCCCGCTGCGCGCAAGGGACCCCGCGGGGGCACGGCTCCCGCCCCCCGCCGCCGGGGGCCGGACGGGCGGCTGCTGCGCCAGCGGCTGATCGTGTTCGTCGTGGTGACGCTGCTGGTGGCCCTGGGCATCGCGGCGGCCCAGGGGTGCGACGGCCCCAAGAAGAAGGCGGGGCTCGGGCTTTCCTGCCCCGCCGCCGTCCAGTCTCAGTCCTGCGGACGGCCCGACGCGACCGCGTAGAACGCCACGGCCGCCGCGGCTCCCACGTTGAGCGAGTCGATCCCGTGGGCCATGGGGATGCGTACCCACTCGTCGGCCGCCCTCAGCGCGCGTACGGACAGGCCCTCGCCCTCCGCGCCGAGCATGAGCGCGACCCGGTCCAGCCGGTGCGGCGCGGCGACGTCCATGGGCACGGCCTTCTCGTCCGGGGTGAGGGCGAGCACCTTGAACCCGGCCGCGCGGACGGTCTCCAGGTCACGGGGCCAGGTCTCGAGCCGGGCGTACGGAACGGAGAAGACCGCTCCCATGGAGACCTTCACCGACCGCCGGTAGAGCGGGTCCGCGCAGTCCGGGGACAGCAGGACGGCGTCCATGCCGAGCGCCGCGGCGCTCCGGAAGATGGCCCCGATGTTGGTGTGATCGTTCACGGCCTCCATCACGGCGACGCGCCGGGCCGTGCGCAGGAGCTCGGCGGCCTCCGGAAGCGGCTTGCGCTGCATGGAGGCCAGTGCCCCGCGGTGCACGTGATAGCCCGTCACCCGCTCGGCGAGGTCCGGGCTCACCGTGTAGACCGGGGCGGGGGCCTCGTCGATGACGTCGCGCATGGTGTCGGCCCACTTGGGGGTGAGCAGCATCGAGCGCATCGCGTACCCGGACTGCCGGGCACGGCGGATGACCTTCTCGCCCTCCGCGATGAAGAGCCCTTCGGCGGGTTCGCGGCGCCGCCGCAGCTCCACGTCGGTGAGACCGGTGTAGTCGTGCAGACGCGGGTCTTCGGGGTCGTCGATGGTGATGAGTTCGGCCACGGGATTGCTGCCTTGCCTTGGTACGGGTGCCAACTGAAGCCGTCAGCGGCCGGTTTCCGGTCCGACCGCCACGACGGCGCCGATCACGATGACGGCCGGCGGCCGTATGCCCTCGTCCCTGACCCGCTCCCCCACGCTCTCCAGGGTGGCGTCCACCCGGCGCTGGGCCGCGGTGGTGCCCTCCTGCACCACTGCGACGGGGGTGCCGGCGGGACGTCCGTGGCGGATGAGCGCCGCGGCGATGGAACCGATGTTCTCCACGGACATCAGCAGGACGAGTGTGCCGCGGAGCCCGGCGATCGCGGCCCAGTCGACGAGCGAGCGCGGGTCGTCGGGAGCGACGTGCCCGCTGACGACCGTGAACTCGTGCGCCACGCCACGGTGGGTGACGGGGATTCCGGCGGCGCCCGGCACGCTGATGGAACTGGAGATGCCGGGCACGACGGTGCACGGGATGCCGTGCTCGGCCAGTGCCTGCGCCTCCTCCATGCCCCGGCCGAAGACGAAGGGGTCACCGCCCTTGAGCCGCACGACCGCCTTGCCGGCCCGGGCGTGTTCGACGAGGGCGTTGTTGATGGCTTCCTGGGCCATGAACCGGCCGTACGGGATCTTCGCCGCGTCGATCACCTCGACGTGCGGCGGAAGCTCGTCGAGCAGGTCGCGCGGACCGAGCCGGTCGGCGATGACGACGTCGGCCTCGGCGAGGAGCCTGCGGCCCCGCACGGTGATCAGGTCCGGGTCGCCCGGACCGCCGCCGACGAGCGCGACGCTGCCCGCGGCCGGACGCACCCGGTAGTGCGGTGCCGCGAGCGAACCGTCGCGCAGGCCCTCGACGATGGCGTCCCGCACGGCGGCGGAACGGCGGGGGTCCTGCCCGGTCAGCACCGCGACGGTCACGCCCTCGCTGCGGCCGGTGGCCGGGGTCCAGGCGGAGGCGGCAGCGGCGTCGTCGCTGCGGACGGCCCACACGCGGCGGGCCTCGGCCTCGGCGGAGGCGGCCTCGTTGGCGGCGGGATCGTCGGTGGTGATCAGGGCGTACCAGGCACCGTCCAGGTCGCCGTCGCGGTAGCGGCGGCGCTCCCAGCGCAGTTCGCCGGTCTCGGCCATCGCCTCGACGGACGGGGTGGCGGACGGCGAGATCAGCACGACGTCGGCACCCGCCGCGAGCAGCGCGGGCAGGCGGCGCTGCGCGACCTGGCCCGCGCCGAGGACCACGACGCGGCGGCCCGCGAGGCGCAGGCCCACGGGGTAGGCGGGCCGTTCCGGGGACGCGGCGGTGTCGGCGTGCTCGGCGTGCTCGGCCATGGCGGTGCGGCTCTCCTCGTGCGAATGCTGCGCTTGCCGCTGCTGCGGTGGAGCGGCGGTTCGAATACGGGGTGCGGCCCCGGGAACACCCTAGCCAGGGGACGGGTCCGGACGGGCGGGTACGGGGCGGTACGGACCTCGCCGGGTCCGTACCGCCCCGTACCCGCTCGGGTCAGCTCTTCTCGGTGACGCCCGCGGTGTCGAACGTCGCGACCTCGTGCATGGCGCGGGCCGCGCTCTGCACCACCGGCAGGGCCAGCAGGGCACCCGTGCCCTCGCCCAGCCGCAGGTCGAGGTCGACCAGCGGACGCAGTCCCAGCTTGGTGAGCGCCGCGACATGGCCCGGTTCGGCGCTGCGGTGGCCCGCGATGCAGGCGGCGAGCGCTTCGGGGGCGATGGCGCGGGCGACGAGCGCCGCGGCTCCGGCGCTCACACCGTCGAGGATCACGGGAGTGCGCAGCGAGGCTCCGCCCAGGATCAGCCCGACGAGCGCGGCGTGTTCGAGCCCGCCGACGGCGGCGAGGACACCGATCGGGTCCTCCGGATCCAGCCGGTGCAGTTCGAGGGCGCGGCGCACGACGTCGATCTTGCGGGCGTGCATCTCGTCGTTGATGCCCGTGCCGCGGCCGGTGACCTCGGCGGGGTCGGCCCCCGTGTAGACGGAGATCAGGGCGGCGGACACGGTGGTGTTGGCGATGCCCATCTCGCCCGTCAGCAGGGCCTTGTTGCCCGCCGTGACGAGGTCGCGCGCGGTCTCGATGCCGACCTCGACGGCGCGCAGCGCCTCCTCACGGGTCATCGCGGGGCCGGCGGTGAAGTCGTCGGTGCCGGGGCGGACCTTGCGGGGCACCAGGCCGGGGGTGGCAGGGAGGTCGGCCGCGACGCCGACGTCCACGATGCAGACCTCCGCGCCGACCTGGTTGGCGAAGGCGTTGCACACCGCGCCGCCGCCCAGGAAGTTGGCGACCATCTGCGAGGTGACCTCCTGCGGCCAGGGCGTGACGCCCTGGGCGTGCACGCCGTGGTCGCCCGCGAAGATCGCGACCGCGGCCGGCTCCGGGATGGGCGGCGGGCACTTGCGGGACAGGCCGCACAGCTGCGCGGAGATGATCTCGAGCATGCCGAGGGCGCCGGACGGCTTGGTCATGCGCTTCTGGCGCTCCCATGCCTCGCCGAGCGCCTTGGCGTCCAGCGGGCGGATGCCGCGCAGGGTCTCGGCGAGCAGGTCGTGCGGGTCCTCGCCGGGCAGGGCCCGGCGGCCGTACGTCTCCTCGTGCACGACCCAGGACAGCGGCCGGCGCTTGGACCAGCCCGCCTGCATCAGTTCGGGCTCGTCGGGGAACTCGTCGACGTAGCCGACGCACAGGTAGGCGACGATCTCGAGGTGGTCGGGCAGGCCGAGTTCGCGTACGAGCTCGCGCTCGTCGAAGAAGCTGACCCAGCCGACGCCGAGTCCTTCGGCGCGGGCCGCGAGCCAGAGGTTCTCGACGGCGAGCGCGGAGGAGTACGGGGCCATCTGCGGCTGGCTGTGCCGGCCGAGGGTGTGGCGCCCGCCGCGGGTCGGGTCGGCGGTGACGACGATGTTGACGGGCGTGTCGAGGATCGCCTCGATCTTCAGTTCCTTGAACTGCTTGGCCCGTGCCTTGGGCAGCGAGTCCGCGTACGCCTGGCGCTGGCGTGCCGCCAGTTCGTGCACCGTCCGCCGGGTTTCGGCGGAGCGGATGACGACGAAGTCCCAGGGCTGCGAGTGCCCGACGCTGGGCGCGGTGTGCGCGGCCTCGAGGACGCGCAGCAGCACGTCGTGCGGGATGGGGTCGGGGCGGAAGCCGTTGCGGATGTCGCGCCGTTCGCGCATCACCCGGTGGACGGCGTCCCGCTCGGCGTCCTCGTACCCGCCGGCCGGGGGGCCGAGGGGCTCGGGGACGTCGGCGGGCTCGGCCTCCGGCTCCGGGGCGGCGTTCTCCAGGACGGCATCCGCCGGGGCGGCGTCCGGCTGGGGCTCCTCCTGCCGGACGAACTCGAAGGCGGGTTCGGCGTCCTGCTCCTGCGGCGGCGCGGAGACGACGGCCTCCGCGGCCGGGGCGGCCTCGGGCTGGGCCGTCTCCGGCTGTGCTTCCGGAGCGGCGGCGGCCTCGGCCGGCTGCGGCTGCTCGGCGGCGGGCGCGGGGGGCGGCGCCGGTGCGTCCTGCACGAGGACGGGCGGGGCCGCCTCGGGCTGCGGAGCCTCGGGCAGCTGGGCTTCGGGCAGTTGGGCTTCGGCCGGCTCGGGCTGCGACGGCTCGGGCTGTGCCGGAACAGGCTGTGCCGCCTCGGGCTGCGCCACCTCGGCCTGTGCCTGGACAGGCTCGGCCGGCGGCACCATGACGGGGCCCTGCGGCTGGGGCTCGGAGGGAGCCGCCGGGACGTCCGCGACGGCGGCGGGGGCCTCCGGCTGCGGTGCGGCCTCGGGCAGGGCCGGTTCGGCGACGACAGGCGGCTCCGGGACCACAGGAGCGGCGGCCTGCTCCTGCGGAGCGGGCTCGGCGGCAACCTGGGCGGCCGGGGCCTGGACAGGGGTCGCGGGAACGGCGTCGGCGGCCGGCACGTGGTCGGGGGCGGGCTCCGGCTCCGTCACCGCGGCGGCTTGCTCGCCGGCCTGCGGGACGGCCGGTGCTGCGGGCACGGCCTCGGCCACGACGGGCTCGGCGGCGGCAACGGGCTCTGCGGCAACGACCGGCTCTGTGGCAACGACCGGCTCGGCAGCGACGGCAGGCTCGGCGACGACGGGCTCGGCGGGCTGCTCCACCGGGGCGGCTGCCTGCTGCTCCGTGGCCTCCTGCTCCGCGGCGCGCGCCGGGGGCACGGTCGCGTGAACCGCCTCCGGCGCGGCCTCGGCCGGAGCGACCGACGCACCGTCAACCGGCGCCGCGGCAACGGCGGCACTCTCCGCGTTCTCCGCCGCCGGTTCGGCGACGGCGGGCGCGTCGCCCGTGTTCTGCGCCATCTGCGCCGGGACGAACGCGACAGCGGGTTCGGGGACAGCCGGGGCCACGGGCTCGGGCGCCTGCTCCTGCGCGGAGACCACGGGTGCCGGAGCGGGTGCCTCCGCGACCGGGGCCTGCTGCGGCTGGGTGTCCCATATGCCCGGCTGCGCCGGGGTTTCGGGCACCGCAGCCGGTGCGGGTGCCGGTGCGGGCTCGGCGACGGGCTGCGGGACATCGAGGTATTCGGGCGCCGGTGCGGCGGGCTGACGGACCGGCGTGCCGACGGGCTGCGGCGAGGTGGCCGGACCGCGGTCGGCGAGGGAGCGTACGACGCCGTTCGAGTTGTCCGGCACGGGCGGGCCCATGTGCAGCGGGCGCCGGGGGGCGGCGGGGGCCGCAGGGGGCGCGGCGGGCGTGTGCGCCCCGTCGTGGCCCTGGACCGGGGGCTGTTCCATCCAGGCGCCCTGGGCGCCCGGCATCAGCAGCAGGTCGTCCTCGTCCCCGGCGTCCGCCGGGTCGAGGAAGCTGTACGTGGAAGGACGGAGTCCGGTGTCGGCAGGAGCCGTGGGATCCGCGGGATGCGGGTGCCCGGGCGTTGCGCCTGCGTTCTCCGGCTGTCCCTCACCCGGGAACCGGCCGGTGTCGGTCATGCGTACCCCTCGCCCATCGGTAGTGCTCCTTCCAACCGCTCACGCCCATAGTCAAGAACGAGCGTCCAAGTCTCGCGGCACGTTGTGCACCGCCCGAGCCACCCTGCCGTGCGCACCGTCAATACGGAGACACGTTCGGGACATTGGTGACTGTGGTGTCGGACACCGGGCGGTCGTACAACGGTCCGCCAGCCTACCCTCCGCCCGGCGCGCCGCGATCACGGGTGCGTACGACGCCCGCTCAGCAGGAAGGCTACGGCGCGCTCGCGCTCCGTCCACGCGCTTGTGTCCAACTCCACGGCCTGCAGCAGGACGCACTCCACGGCGTACCCGCCCTCGGCGAGCGCCCTGCCGATGGCCTCGGCCTCGTCGCGGGTGGCGGCGTGGGCGACGATGCGCTCGGGGCGTCGGTCGGCACAGGCGGCGACGACCGGGGCGCCGCCGGCCCCGACGCGGACCACGTCGGGCTGGGGCAGGTCCTCGAGGATCTGGGGCGCGGTGCCGTGGACGACCTGGATCTGGACGCCGAAGCGGCGGGCGACGGCGGCGGCACGCCCGCAGGCGTCCGCGTCGCGGTCGACGGCGATGACGGCCGCGCCGAACCGGGCGGCCTCGGCCGCGGCGGCGCCACTGCCCGAGCCGATGTCCCACACGAGGTCGCCCACGCGCGGCCCGAGCCGGGCGAGTTGGGCGGCGCGCAGTTCGGTGGCCTCTCCCTCGGCGGGCGCGGCGCCGTAGGCGTCGGCGGGCAGCGCCCAGCCGCGCACGCCCGCGTGGCCGGGGTCGCGGCCGGCGATCCAGCCGCCCGTCGTCCGCTGCCTCGGGTCCGCCGCCGCCTCGGCCGTGCCGGAACCGCCGATGACGATGACGACGTTGGGGTCGCGCCAGGCGTGGTCGGCCGCCTTGTCGGAGGTCAGGACGGTGACCCGTTCGCGGTCGGTGCCCAGTTCCTCGCAGATGACGAAGGTGCGGTGGACGGGGCCGAGGAGGAGGGCGAGTTCGGCCGGTCCGGCGCCGGGCGAGGTGAGGACGGCGACCTTGGGGTACGCGCGGCAGACGTTGACGGCCCGGCGCAGTTCACGGCTGTTGGCGACGACGATCCGGGCGTCGTCCCAGGGCATGCCGGCCCGGGCGAAGGCGGCCGCGACCGAGGAGACGGCGGGCACCACCTCGACCTCCAGGCCGTGTTCGGGTGCGCGCAGGGTGCGGACGACGCCGAAGAAGCCGGGGTCGCCGTCCGCGAACACGACGGCGGTGCCGCGGTGGCGGGCGATGCGGCGGGCGGCCAGGCCGACGCTGCCGAGCCTGATGCGTTCGGCACCGGGCGGTATCTCGGGCAGCGCCAAGTGGTGCGCGGCTCCGGCCACGAGGGTGGCGGCGGCCACGGCGGAGCGGGCCGCTGCCGTCAGCGGTGAGCCGTCCCAACCGATCACCGTGACCCGGTCGGCCATCGTCGTCTGTCTCCTGGGCTTGTCTCGGGTCGGGGTGCCCGCGGCGCGTGCGGGCGGCAATGAGCGTACCCCGGCAGGTCCGTACCGCTGACCGGCGCAAACGGCGGTCAGCGCCAGCCGGGGAAGGCTGCGGCGTATCCGGGGCCGCCGCCTGTGTGCTGCTCGCGCACCTCTTCGAGGTCCTCGGGGAGCAGGCTCCAGACGATGAGGTCGGTGCGAATGTCCGTCCAGCCGCCGTCCTCCGTACGGCTGCGCGCTATCCAGGCGTTGCGCAGGACGCCCTCGCTGATGCAGCCGATCTTCTGGGCGACCTGCTGGGAGGCGGTGTTGTCGGCGGCGGTGCGCAGTTCGAGGCGTTCGAACTTCTGGTCGCGGAAGAGCCATTCGGCGACGGCGAGGACGGATTCGCAGGCGTAGCCCTCGCCGCGGGCCCAGGGCGCGGTGACATAGCCGACCTCGGCGGAGAGGGTGCGCCAGTCGGTGCGGTGGAGGTGCACGATGCCGACGAGGCGGTGGGTGAGGAACTCGGTGACCGCAAAGACGATTCCGCGCCCGGAGGTGCGTTCCTCGGGGGCGCGGTGCAGGGCCCAGTCGCGGGCGTCGGCGGTGGTGTAGGGGTGGGGCGCGGAGGTCCAGGCGGTGATGAGCTCGTCGTTCATCATCTCGGCGAGCGCGGGCACGTCCGTGGCGTCGAACGGGCGCAGCACCAGCCGGTCCGTACTGATGGAGATGTCCGGAAAGGTGGATGTCATGCGCTGCTCCAACGCCGGGGGTGGACTCGGGTGCTCTCGGTGGTCCGGTCGGGGTGGCTCGGGTGCACCAGCATGCAGCATCTGTATGCGGGTGTGCCAAGCGCGGCGGCCCCGCGCACGCGGTGCGTGTGCGGGGCCTGCGGCCGCCGGGACGGCTGAGATTACCGGCGTTCCTCCCGCGTTGCCGGTCCGGGCGCCCTTGTCGGCCAGTCGATTCGGCCAGACGTGCGACGCCGGGCGCCGGGGCCGCGGCGCGGGGGTCAGTTCTTGACGGAGCCGAAGGCGGGGATGACGGCGCCGTTGCTGAACTTCTGCTCGATGAACTTCTTGACCTCGTCGGAGTTGAGGAGCTTGGCGAGCTTTACGATCCGCGGGTCGTCCTCGTTGCCCTTCTTGACGGCCAGGAAGTTGGCGTACGGGTTGCCGTCGGCCTTCTCCAGGGCGAGGGAGTCCTTGGCGGGGTTGAGCTTGGCGCTGATGGCGAAGTTGCCGTTGATGACCGCGGCGTCGACGTCGGCCAGGCGGGCCGGGATCTGGGAGGCCTCGAGCTCGGTGAACTTGATGCCCTTGTTGTCCTTGACGTCGGCGAGGGTGGCGCCGCTGCCGACGCCGTCCTTGAGCTCGATGACCTTGTGGTCGGCCAGGAGCTTGAGGGCGCGGCCCTCGTTGGTGGCGTCGTTGGGCACGGCGACGGTGGAACCGGAGGTGAGGTCGGAGACCTTCTGGACCTTCTTGGAGTAGAGGCCGAGCGGCTCGATCTCGACGTTGACGACCGGGACGATGTCGGTCTTGTTCTTCTTGTTGAAGTCGTCGAGGTAGGGCTTGTGCTGGAAGAAGTTGCCGTCGACGTCGCCGCTCTGGGTGGCGGTGTTGGGCAGGTTGTAGTCGTTGAGCTCCTTCACCTTCAGCTTCAGCCCGGCCTTCTCGGCGAGGTGGTCCCGGACGAAGTTGAGGATGTCGCCGTGCGGGGTGGGGCTGGCGGCGATGACGAGGGTCGCGTTCGGGTCGGCGTCCTTGCCCTTCTGTTCCGATCTGCCGCTCGAGGAGGCGTCGGAGGGGGCGCTGCAGGCGCTGAGGCCGAGGGTGAGGGCGGCGGCTGCCGCGACGGCGGCGGTGAGCTTGACGGTGGTACGCACGAAGAGTGCCTCTTTCTGTTTCACGAGGTGTTGCCACCCGGCAAAGGGTCCGGGCTCGTGGTTCACCGGGGCGGGGCCCCGGGGGTCAGGTGGTTTCGGCCGCCTCGGCGGGTTCGGCCGTGGCGGGGACCTGCCGGCGGGCGGGCGAGCTCCACAGGCGGCGGAGGCCGGCGGGTGCCGCCTGGCGGCCGGTGCGCCGTGCGAGGCGGCGTACGGCGAGGTCGCCGGCGAGCTGGACGGCCGTGACGATGACGACCAGCAGCACGATGGTGATGTTCATCAGGCCGTGTTCCTGGCGCTGGTAGCCCCAGTTGATGGCGACCTGGCCGAGTCCGCCGCCGCCGACCGCGCCGGCCATGGCGGAGTAGCCGATGAGGGCGATCACGGTGGTGGTCAGGCCCGCGACGAGCGAGGCGAGGGCCTGCGGGAGCAGCACCTTGAAGATCACGGTCCAGGTGCCGCCGCCCATCGCCTGCACGGCCTCGATCAGGCCGTGGTCGACCTCGCGCAGCGAGGTCTCCACCAGGCGGGCGAAGAACGGGATCGCGCCGATGGTCAGGGCGACCACGGCGGCGCTCGGGCCGATCGAGGTCTGGATCACCAGGCGGGTGAAGGGGATCAGCCAGACGATCAGGATGATGAAGGGCACGGAGCGGCCGATGTTGACCACCGCGCCGACGACCTTGTTGACGACGACGTTCTGGAGCAGCCCGCCGCGGTCGGTGAGGTAGAGCAGGACGCCCAGCGGCAGGCCGCCGAGGACGGTCCAGACCGCGGACCACCACACCATGAAGAGGGTGTCGAGACACGCGTCGCGCAGCAGTGGCTGCATCTCGGACCAGGTCACTTGGCACCATCCTTCAGGAGCGCGCCCGCGGGCGCCGGGAGACTGACGTCGGCCACCTCGACCTGGAGACCCTGCTCGCGCAGGAAGCCGATCGGGACGACGTTCTCCTCGAAGCGGCCCGGCAGTTCGATGCGCATCCGGCCGACCTGCCTGCCCGCGACGGTGTCCATCGCGGCGCCCAGGATCGAGATGTCGATGTTGTACGTGCGGGACAGCTGCGAGATGACGGGCTGGGTCGCCGCCTCGCCGTGGAAGGTGACGTCCACGACTGTGCGGTCGGGGCCGGAGGGCTCTCCGCCGACGGGGAAGAGCTCGGCCGCCAGCTCCGAGCCGGGGGTGGCGAGGAGCTCGGAGACGGTGCCGGACTCCACGATGCGGCCGGCCTTCATCAGGGCCGCGGAGTCGCAGATGGTCTTGACGACGTCCATCTCGTGGGTGATGAGGAGGATCGTCAGGCCGAGCTGCCGGTTGAGGTCGCGCAGCAGCTGGAGGATCGAGCGGGTGGTCTCCGGGTCGAGCGCGGAGGTCGACTCGTCGGAGAGCAGCACCTTGGGGTCGCCGGCGAGCGCCCGGGCGATGCCGACGCGCTGCTTCTGGCCGCCGGAGAGCTGGGCGGGGTAGGCCTTGGCCTTGTCGGCGAGGCCGACGAGGTCGAGGAGCTCGAGGGCCTTGCGGCTGCGCTCCGTGCCGGAGAGGCCGAGGATCTCGAGCGGCAGCTCGACGTTGGCCTGCACGGTGCGCGAGGAGAGCAGGTTGAAGTGCTGGAAGACCATGCCGATGCGGCTGCGTGCCTCGCGCAGCGCGGCGTTCGCGCGCTGGCCCCGGCCGGCGAGCGCGGTGAGGTCCCGGCCTGCCACGGTGACCGTGCCGGAGCTGGGGCGCTCGAGGAGGTTGACGCAGCGGATGAGGGTCGATTTCCCGGCACCGCTCCGGCCCAGGACGCCGTACACCTCGCCTTCGCGTACGTGCAGATCGACGCCGTCGAGGGCGGTGACCTCGCGGCCGCGTGAGCGGTAGACCTTTGTCAGGCCCGTAGTGGTGATCACAGGGGATTCCGTCACTGTCGAGTGCGCGGCAGGGATGCGCCGGCGCACGGGCATTCATTGCGGAACGCGGCAGGGAGAGCCCCGGCGGGGCGCGGGTGCGCGGCTTCGGGGTTTCTCGTGACGCGGGGCGGAGCGGTCCGGGTCCTCGGGGGGACTCGGGCTCGACGGGTCTCGCTTCGGGGCGCGAGGCTCAGAACAGGGGCCCTCAGCGGTCACACATTCGACACATGCAACGAGCACCGGGCGTCGTCATCGCCTCGGTCGCAAAGGTGCGGCTGCTCGTCGTGGTCATGCGAGCCAGTAAAACAGACACCGGTGCGATTGAGCCAAGCCTGTCCGAATAGCGGACAAGCCTGATCATCCCGTGGACACCCCGCCGCCGCGCAGGGGCGCGTGCGGTGGGGCGGGAGGCGCCCTCTAAAGTCGTCCCATGCCTGTCATGCCCCATCCGCACACCGGTGCCGTCCGGCGGTCACGGTGATCGACGCGCTGACACTCGCGGTCGGCGTGGCCGCCCTCGCGCTCGCCGCCTGGTGCGGTATCGCCTTCTCCCGCGACCAGTCCACCAAGGACTGGCACTTCATCGGCATGGCCGTGGTCTGCGTGCTCGCGCTCGTCCAGCTCGTCATCGGCGTGGTACGGCTCGCGGGCGGCGACAAGCCCTCCCAGGGCACGGCGATCTTCGTGGCCTATCTGATCGGCGCCGCGGCGGCGGTACCGGCCGCGGGCTTCATGTCCCTCGCCGAGCGCACCCGTTGGGGCTCGGCCACGGTGTCGGCGGGCGCCGTGATCCTCGCCGTGCTCGAAGTGCGGCTGTACGACATCTGGGGAGGCTGACGATGACACAGTCCACGGACACCGACCGACCGGCGAAGTCCGGCTTCGATCTGGGGCAGGGCCCCGGCCGGCTGCTGGTGTGGCTGTACGGGGTGTTCACCGTCGCGGCGGCATCCCGCTCGATCGTCCAGACGATCCTGCACTTCGGCCATGCCCCGCTCGCCTACTCGCTGTCGGCGGCCGCCGCGGTGGTGTACGCGTTCATCACGTACTCCCTGGTCCGCGGCGGCGAGACGGCTCGCCGGGCGGCACTGGTGTGCTGTGCCGCGGAGCTGGCCGGCGTTCTCGTCGTGGGCACCTGGACGCTCGCCGAGCCGTCCGCCTTCCCCGACGCGACGGTGTGGTCGGACTACGGCATGGGGTACCTGTTCATCCCCGTGATCCTGCCGGTGACCGCGATGTTCTGGCTGCGGAAGGCCCAGGACCAGCGCTGACGGCCAGCTGCTAACGGCCGGCCGCGAGAGCGGGCACCGCGGCGGCCTTCTCCAGGGTCACCTGGGTGAAGGCGCTCGTGATCTGCTCGGTGCCGCCTGTCGGGACGTATCCCGCCTCGCGGCACAGACGCAGGGTCCCTTCGCTGCGCCGGCCGACGGCGAGCCGGTAGCGCTTCGCGGACTCCTCCGCCAGCTGCTCCTCGACCGCGGCGAGCAGCCGCCCGCCCAGGCCGTGCCGCTGCAGGCGGGGGTGGACGATGAGCCCCGCGATGACGGCCGTGCCGTCCGGGCCCACCGCGCCCCGCACCGAGCCGACGACCTCGGTACCGAGCCGGGCCGCCAGCACCCGGCCTCCGGCCAGTTCGGCCCGCAGCGCCGCGAGGCTCTGGGTCAGCGGCTCGAGGGAGTAGTCGCCGTAGAGTTCGGCCTCGCTCTGATAGCAGAGGTACTGGAGCTTGAGGATCTGCTCGGCATCGTCCTCGCCCGCCGCCGCGATGGTCACGCTCATGCCCATGTCCGCATGCCTCCCCTGTTCGGCCCGTTCCGGTCCACACCGACGAAAGGCGCCGCAGTGCACGCCGTCTTCGCAGCGCCGGTCGTCTAACGCTCCTTTCCCCCGAGCCCAGGAGCCGCAATCGCCGCCGTGAGCATTCTGCGCAGGCATCCCAGGCAGCGGGAACGGACCGGCCCCAAAGATCCTTGTGAGATTCCCAACTCCCCTGCGATTTCGCGGTAGGTCGGATCACCCGCGGAGAGCAGGGCGCTCAGCAGGCCGGGGCAGCGGCCGGGCAGCCGCCGGACGGCCGCGCGCAGCTCCCGGCCCGACTCCGCGGCCAGCACCGCCCGTTCCACACCGGATTCCTGGCCGTCCGAGGGGTCGGTGACGGTCGGGTCGTACGGCACCTCGCGACGGGCCCGGCGGCGTGCGGCGCGTGCCTCGGCCCGTACCGCGGCGCGCAGCCGCACCGCGGACTCGGCCGTGCGATGCCGTGCGCCGTGGCAGGCGCTGCCGTCGCTCAGCAGCCGCACCCAGACGGCCTGTTCGAGGTCGGCGGCGTCGACACCCGCCGCCGGGGCCTCGGCCGCGCACTCCGCGGCCAGCAGGGGGCGCAGCGAGGTCAGGAGATCGTTCGGCGTCATGACCGGCGGGACGTGGCCGTGCGTCCCGCCGGTTGCCGGCACGGGCGGCAGTCACCCGTCCGTGTCGGCGTCGCGATTCATCGAAGGGCTTCTCGCGCCAGCATCGCGGTGTCGCAGTTGTCGGAGAAGATGCCGTCGATGCCGGTGGCGAAGTAGGTCTTGAACGCGCCGAAGGCGTCGCCGTAGGCGTTCGGGTCGCTGCCGCGCCGGAAGTCGGCGGGCAGGAAGGAGTTCTCGTTGCGCATGGTGTACGGGTGCAGGACCAGCCCGGCGGCATGGGCGTCACGCACGAGCGTGGTGGGCTTGGTGAGCTTCTCGTTCTTGTCCCGGGGGATGATCAGGTTCAACCAGGGGCCGATGCCCTGCGCGAAGCCGGAGACCCACTTCAGGCCCTTGGGGGTGATGAGGTCGGCGACCGTGCGCGGGTCCTTGGCGACGGTGAAGTCCCAGGGGCGGGTGGGCAGATCGTCCAGCAGCAGGATCTTCGGCCCGTCCACGCCGAGCTTCCCCAGCCGCTGCAGGCTGCTGGGCTCGAAGGACTGCAGGAAGGTGTGCCCGTCGCGGCCCGCGCGCCCGTAGCGGCGCAGCAGCCGGGCCAGGCGCTCCTCCAGGCCCAGGCCTATGCCCCGGAAGTAGGTGGGGTGCTTGGTCTCGACGTGCAGCCAGATGCGGCGGCCCCGCTTGCGGCCCTGCGCGTCGGCCCACTTGAGGACCTCCTCGAAGGTGGGCACCTGCCAGCGGCCGTCGTAGAGGGTGTTGTGCTGCCGGTTGCCCGGGATGCGCTCCTTGGCGCGCAGCGTCTTGAGCTCGGCGAGGGTGAAGTCCTCGGTGAACCAGCCGGTGTGGGACTCGCCGTCGACGGTCTTGGTGGTCTTGCGGGAGGCGAACTCCGGGTGCGAGGAGACATCGGTGGTGGCGGTGATGTCGTTCTCGTGCCGGCACACCAGGTGGCCGTCCTTGGTGGGCACGACGTCCTGCTCGATCACGTCCGCGCCGTTGGCGAGCGCGTACTCGTAGGAGCCCAGCGTGTGTTCGGGCCGGTAGCCGCAGGCGCCGCGGTGTCCGATGATGGTGGGTACCGGCAGGTCGTGGTACGGCTGCCGGTGCCGGTTCGCCGCGCGCTCGTCATGCCCGGTGCCCGGCGCCGCCGCGGCCGTTCCGGCGCCGCCGAACACGACCGTGCCCGCCCCGAGGGCCGCCGCGGCCCCCAGCACCGTCCGCCTGCCCGGCCGCTGCTCCTGCTGCATGTACGCTCCTTCGCTCCGTGCACCGAGACGTGTCCGGCAGCCGCCGGACGCGCAAGATCGTAGACACGGGCGACTTTCGTACAGAAGGACTGAGCTCAAACGGAGGGATAACTCACGTCAACACTGCGTACCGACGTGATGAACCCCGCGTGCATATTCGCTCTACCCGCGAGTATCGTCCTGCCCTGCGCAGGCATGCGCATCGTCCGTCACCCGACCCGGAGGACCCGTTGTCCCGCATCCTGCTCAAGGCGTTCCTCGGATTCCTCATGCGCGTCCTGTACCGCCCGAAGGTGGAGGGAGCCGAGCGCATCCCCGGCGAGGGGCCGGTGATCCTCGCCGGGAACCACGTCACGTTCATCGACTCCCTGTTCCTGGCGCTGATCGTCAAGCGGCAGGTGTTCTTCATCGGCAAGGACGAGTACGTCACGGGCAAGGGCGTCAAGGGGCGGCTGATGGCCTGGTTCTTCGGGGCGTCGGGCATGATCCCGGTGGACCGCGACGGCGGTCGCGGCGGTGTGGCCGCGCTGATGACCGGGCGCCGGGTCCTGGAGGAGGGCAACATCTTCGCCATCTACCCGGAGGGCACCCGCTCCCCCGACGGCCGTCTGTACCGCGGGCGTACGGGCGTCGCGCGGCTGGCGCTGATGACGGGTGCGCCGGTGGTGCCGTTCGGGATGATCGGCACCGAGAAGGTGCAGCCGAGCGGCAAGGGCCTGCCGCGCATCAGCCCGGTGACGGTGCGCTTCGGCGAGGTGCTGGACTTCTCGCGGTACGAGGGCATGGACCGCGACCGCTATGTGCTGCGGGCCGTCACGGACGAGGTGATGAGCGAGGTCATGCGCCTGTCGGGGCAGGAGTACGTGGACGTCTACGCCACCAAGGCCCGGCAGGACAAGGCCGCTTGACGGCCGTACGCGCCGATGCGGAGGGGGCCGGTTCGCCGGCCCCCTCCGCTGTTGTCGTGCTCCGGTGCTCAGGTGCTCAGCCGGAGCAGCGCGGCTGGAAGGACGGATCGGCGGGGCCCTTGCGGCCCAGTGCGTTCAGCACCCACTGGGCGACGACCGGGTCCTTGGTCGCCTGGTCGTGCATGAACGGGTCGAGCGGGCACTTGTCCTGGAGGACGACGTTGGTGAGGTGCTCGGCGGGACCGGTCAGCAGGGCGCTGGTGTAGGGGATGACGACCTCGTCGTACTTGGTCGTGATGACCGTGTAGTCGGGCCCGGCCGGGGTCTCGGTGCCCGCGTTGAGCTTGGCCAGCAGGTCCGAGCCGGCGCGCTGGTCGAGGCAGGCCGGGCAGACGGTGTAGCCGAGGGGGATCGCGAGGGGGTTCTTCGTGCCGTGGTTGGAGGGCACGATGCCGACGAGGTCCCCGACCTTGTCCGCGCCGCCGAGGAACTTCACGTAGTAGCGCGGCATCATGCCGCCCTGGCTGTGGCCGACGATGTCGACCTTGGCCGCGCCTGTCGCGCCGCGGACCTTCTCGACGAAGTCACGGAGCTCGGCCGCCGCCTGCGGTATGGGGGCGGTCTCCATGTTCCCGTAGTTGAAGGCGAAGACGCAGTAGCCCGCCTCCTTGAGCTTCGGGGAGAGCGCGGCCCAGTTCTCGGCCATCAGCTTGAACGTCCCGTTGACCAGCACGACCGGCCGGGGGTGGGCCGAATCCGGCTTGCAGGACCAGTCGTTGGCGCCCTTGGGCGCGGTGTCGAGGACCGACGCGGAGGCCGGGGCGGACAGGCCCGTGAAGGCGAGGGCCGCGGCGGCCGCGGCCATGACCAGGGTTCTGAGGGTGATGTGCAGACGCATGGGGGGTTCCTTTGCACAAGGACTCTCGTCCGACAGCCGTTCGGCAATGCCGACCGTTGGCTGAAAATGTACGCAGGAACGTAAGGATCCAGTCAAGAGAAAATTTCACCGGCATATGTCACACGGGCCGGGGCTTGCCGCCCCGGCCCGTGTGTGTGCGCTGTGGATGCCCCTCGGCCCGCGCGGGTCAGTGCCCGCTTTGCCCGCCGTCCTCGAGCCGCTGGCCGCGCAGCAGGAACCAGGCCGCGACCGCCGTGCCCAGCAGGACGACCGAGGCGAGGCCCGAGGCGATCCGCAGCCCGTCGACGAAGGCGTGCTGCGCCGCGGACAGCAGCGCTTCCCCGCGGTCCGCGGGCAGGGCGACCGCCGCCTCGAGCGCGCCGCCCAGGGACTCGTGCGCCTGGGCGGCCGTGTCGCCCGTGACGCCGGGCGGCACGTCGAAGCCCCGGTAGACGCCGGTGACGATCGAGCCGAGCAGGGCGATGCCGAGTGCCGCCCCGAGTTCGTACGCCGTCTCGGAGACCGCCGAGGCGGCGCCCGCCTGCTCCTTGGGCACGCTGGAGAGGATCACGTCGGCGGTGACGGTGAACGACAGGCCCGCGCCGATCCCGACGACCAGCAGGACGGCGCCGAGAACCGGATACGCGGTTTCCGTACCGAGCCAGACCAGCACCGCGAGAGCGGCACCGATCGCCGCGAGCCCGGCGGCCACCACCGACCGCACCGACCAGCGGCGGGCCGCCCGGCCGGCGAGCAGTCCGGCCGTCACCGCGCCGATGGCGGAGGGCAGTTCGGCGAGGCCTGCCTCCAACGGATCGCGGTTCTGCACCAGTTGCAGGAACTGCGACAGGAAGAACACCAGCCCCGACAGACCGAGCACGGTCAGCAGATCCGCCAGGACGGCCGCCGAGAAGCCCCGGTTGTGGAACAGCCGCATGTTCAACAGCGGCGCGGGCAGCCTGAGCTGACGCCGTACGAACCACACGAGCGCCACCACGCCCACGACGGCGGCCATCACGGTCCGCACGCCGAAGCCGTGCGTCGCCCCCTCCTTGATCGCGAAGACGACCGCCACGATGCCCACCATCGACAGGACCACGCTGAGCAGGTCCCACGGCCCCGGCGCGGGGTCGCGCGACTCGGGCAGCAGCCGGGCACCGACGAGGACGAGGACGGCCATCACCGGGAGGTTGATCAGGAAGACCGACCCCCACCAGAAGTTCTCCAGCAGGAAGCCGCCGACGACCGGGCCCACCGCCGCGCCGGCCGACGCCATCGCGCCCCAGATGCCGATGGCGAGGCTGCGCTCCCCCGGGTCGTGGAAGAGATTGCGGATCAGCGCCAGGGTGGACGGCATCAGCGTCGCGCCCGCCACACCGAGCAGCGCCCGGGCGGCGATCATCATCTCCGGGCTGGTCGCGTAGGCGTTGAGCACCGAGACGGCGCCGAACGCCAGCGCCCCGGTCAGCAGGAGCTTCTTGCGGCCGATGCGGTCGCCGAGGCTTCCCATGGAAACCAGGAGTCCGGCGATGACGAAGGAGTAGACGTCGCCGATCCACAGCAGCTGGGCGCCGGAGGGCCGCAGGTCCTCGCTCAGGAACGGCGTGGCGAGGCCCAGCACGGTCGCGTCGACCGCGACGAGCAGCACGGCCAGCACCAGCACGCCCAGCGCCAGCCAGCGTCCCGGGCGCGGCAGCTCCGCCTTCTCCCGCGCGCCCGGCAGCGGGGTGATCGTCTCGCCGCTCATCGCTCCATCCTCCGCCGGGCGCCGCCGAGCAGCAGCTCGGAGACCATGCGGGTGTGGTCCTTCGCGGCCACCCGCCCGTCGTGCACGGCCCACGCGCCGGTGCCGATCAGCCCGTAGAGCGCCTCGGTGAGCCACGCGGCGGACAGGTCCAGGCGGAAGACGCCCTCCTCCTGCCCGCGCCGGAAGAGGGCGTGGACCCGGGCGTCGAGCCGGTCCCAGCCCTCGTTGCACCCGCCCTCGTAGAGCTGGTTCTCGGTGAAGAGGAAGGCGAGGATGCCCGAGACCGGCTCGGAGTTCGCGATCAGCCGCCGTACGGCCTCCGCCGCGTCGCCCTCCTCCGGCCGGGCCGTGTCGAGGGCGTGCTCGAACTGCCGGATGCCGAGTTCCTCCAGGGCCCGGACGAGCGCGTCGCGCCCCGCGAAGTGGCGGTGGAGGGTGGCACGGCTGATGCCGGCGGCCTTGGCGATCTCGTCCATGGAGGCGGTCGCCTTGCGGGTGAGCAGGGCCGCTGCTGCTCCCAGTACCTGTTCGCGGTCGACACTCATGAGACGACGATAACCCGGATGAGACATTGATGTCTCATCCGGGCTGCCGATGTCTCAGGCGCCGACGTCTCGGACGAGTCAGCCCTGCTTCGCCTCCGCCCACCGGCGCTGGACGGCCAGGTCCTCCTTCAGTTCGCCCAGCTGCACGGCGACCGCCGAAGGTGCCGTACCGCCGCGACCGTTACGGGCGGCGAGCGCGCCGGGGACGTCGAGGACGGTGCGCACCTCGGGGGTCAGGTGCGGCGAGATCGCGGCGAACTGCTCGTCGGTCAGCTCGTCCAGCTCGATGCCGTGCTTCTCGCACTCCTTGACGCACTCCCCCGCGACCTCGTGCGCGACCCGGAACGGCACGCCCTGGCGGACGAGCCACTCGGCGATGTCGGTCGCCAGCGAGAAACCGGCGGGAGCCAGTTCCGCCATCCGGGCCCGGTTGACGGTGAGGGTCGCCATCATCCCGGTGAAGGCGGGGAGCAGGACCTCCAGCTGGTCGCAGGAGTCGAAGACGGGCTCCTTGTCCTCCTGGAGATCGCGGTTGTACGCGAGCGGCAGCGCCTTGAGCGTGGCCAGCAGTCCGGTCAGATTGCCGATCAGCCGCCCCGACTTGCCGCGCGCCAGCTCGGCGATGTCGGGGTTCTTCTTCTGCGGCATGATCGACGAGCCGGTGGAGAAGGCGTCGTGGAGGGTCACGAAGGAGAACTCCTTCGTGTTCCAGATGATGACCTCCTCGGCGATCCGCGACAGGTCGATGCCGGTCATCGCCGTGATGAAGGCGAACTCGGCGACGAAGTCGCGCGAGGCCGTGCCGTCGATCGAGTTGCCCGCCGAGCCGCGCTCGAAGCCGAGGTCGGCGGCGACCGCCTCCGGGTCGAGCCCGAGCGAGGACCCGGCGAGCGCCCCCGAGCCGTACGGGGAGACCGCGGTGCGCTCGTCCCACTGCCGCAGCCGCTCCGCGTCACGGGACAGCGCCTGCACATGGGCGAGGACGTGGTGCGCGAACAGGACGGGCTGGGCGTGCTGGAGGTGCGTACGGCCGGGCATGGCGACGTCCGCGTGCTCCTCCGCCAGCGCGACGAGGGCCTCCTGGAGGTCCGTGAGCAGGCCGCCGATGATCCGCGCGTGGTCGCGCAGGTACATCCGGAACAGCGTGGCCACCTGGTCGTTGCGGGACCGTCCGGCCCGCAGCTTGCCGCCCAGCTCGGGGCCGAGCCGCTCCAGCAGCCCGCGCTCGAGGGCGGTGTGCACGTCCTCGTCCGCGATGGTGCCGGTGAAGGTGCCGGCCGCGACGTCGGCCTCGAGCAGGCCGAGGCCGTCGAGCATCTGCCGCAGCTCGCCGTCCGTCAGGAGCCCCGCCTTGTGCAGCACCCGCGCGTGGGCTCGGGAGCCCGCGATGTCGTACGGGGCGAGCCGCCAGTCGAAGTGGACGGAGGCCGACAGCCGGGCCAGGGCCTCGGCCGGTCCGTCGGCGAACCGGCCGCCCCAGAGCCGTACGCCTCCGGCGGGTTCCTGCGATCCGGTGGTCATCGGGTTGCTCCTCGTCTGCCCGGCGCGCGGATCGTCCGGCGCCGGGCGGATGACCCCCGCCCGGCGTCCGGGCGGGGATGGTCGGTCGTCGGTGCGGCCGCAGGCTACTGGACGAGGTCCCGCTGGGCCGCGAGCTTGCTCGACATCCCGAAGATCTCGATGAAGCCCTTCGACATGGACTGGTCGAAGGAGTCACCGGTGTCATAGGTGGCGAGGTTGAAGTCGTACAGCGACTGCGCGGACTTCCGCCCGGTGACCACGGCCCGGCCGCCGTGCAGCGTCATCCGGATGTCGCCGGAGACGTGCTCGTTGGCCTCGGCGATGAAGCCGTCCAGGGCCCGCTTGAGCGGGGAGAACCACAGGCCGTCGTACACGAGCTCGCCCCAGCGCTGCTCGACCTGCCGCTTGTAGCGGGCGAGTTCGCGCTCGACGGTGACGTTCTCCAGCTCCTGGTGCGCGGTGATCAGCGCGATCGCGCCGGGCGCCTCGTAGACCTCGCGGGACTTGATGCCGACCAGCCGGTCCTCGACCATGTCGATCCGGCCCACGCCCTGCGCGCCGGCCCGCTCGTTGAGCTGCTGGATCGCCTGGAGCGGGGTGACCGCCTGGCCGTCGATCGCGACCGGGACACCCTTCTCGAAGGTGATGACCACCTCGTCGGGGTCCCGGGGGGTGGCCGGGTTGGCGGTGTAGTCGTAGACGTCCTCGATCGGCGCGTTCCAGATGTCCTCGAGGAAGCCCGTCTCCACGGCCCGGCCGAAGACGTTCTGGTCGATGGAGTACGGGGACTTCTTGGTGGTCGCGATCGGCAGGCCCTTGGCCTCGCAGAAGGCGATCGCCTTGTCCCGGGTCATCGCGTAGTCCCGCACCGGGGCGATGCACTTGAGGTCCGGCGCGAGCGAGGAGATGCCCGCCTCGAACCGCACCTGGTCGTTGCCCTTGCCGGTGCAGCCGTGGGCGACCGTGTCCGCCCCGTGCTTCTGCGCGGCGGCGACGAGGTGCTTGACGATCGTCGGCCGGGAGAGCGCCGAGACCAGCGGGTAGCGGTCCATGTAGAGGGCATTGGCCTTGATCGCGGGGAGGCAGTACTCCTCGGCGAACTCGTCCTTGGCGTCCGCGACCTCCGCCTCGACGGCACCACAGGCGAGCGCGCGCTTGCGGATGACGTCCAGGTCCTCGCCGCCCTGGCCGACATCCACGGCGACGGCGATGACCTCGGCGCCCGTCTCCTCGGCGATCCAGCCGATGGCGACGGAGGTGTCCAGGCCGCCCGAATAGGCGAGTACGACGCGCTCGGTCACGGGATTCTCCTTACTGTGCATGCGCTGATGGGTATAACTATGCAGCATGCCGTATGTTTCGTCAATGCCCCACGAGACCGGTCCGGGGGCCCGATTTTGGATCACGAGGCGAAACAGGTTATTTTCTTTCTGCACGCCCCACCGGGAAGAACGCCCCGGGGGGAAACGGCACCGGGACGTGGCGCAGCTTGGTAGCGCACTTGACTGGGGGTCAAGGGGTCGTGGGTTCAAATCCCGCCGTCCCGACGGTGACGTAAGGGCCGGTTGTCCGCGAGAGATCGCGGACAACCGGCCCTTTGTCGTTCAACTGCCGAGTTCAACCGCCTTGTCGTTCAACTGCCGACAGGAACAAGCCCCCTGCCGCCGGACCGGCGGCAGGGGGCTGCTGTCCACGGGCTCAGCGTTCCTTCTGCGCCAGCCGCAACAGATGGTCGGCGAGTGCCTGGCCGCCGCCCGGGTCACGGCTGATGAGCAGCACCGTGTCGTCGCCCGCGATGGTGCCGATGATCTCGTGCACCCCCGCCTGGTCGATCGCCGACGCGAAGAACTGGGCGGCGCCCGGCGGGGTGCGCAGCACCACGAGGTTGGCCGAGGCCTCCGCCGAGATCAGCAGTTCGGCGGCGAGCCGGCCCATGCGGGCCTCGGTCGCCGATTCGCCGAGCGGGGCCCGGGGCGTACGGTCGCCGCCCTCGGACGGGACGGCGTAGATCAGCTCACCGCCCGTGTTGCGGATCTTGACGGCACCCAGTTCGTCGAGGTCGCGCGAGAGCGTGGCCTGGGTGACCGAGAGACCGTCGTCCGCGAGCAGCCTGGCGAGCTGGCTCTGCGACCGGACGGCGTGCCGGCCGAGGATGTCCACGATCCTCCGGTGCCGTGCGGTACGGGTCTGCGGCACGGCCTGTCCGCCGTGCGGCGGTTCGGTCTCCTGCGCCTCGGTCATCGTCTTGTCAGTCTCCGGATCGTCGTACCCCGCCGGCCTGGTCGGCCTGCTGTGCCCCCGCCTAGGCCGCGACGGCGTCGAGGACACCGGGGAGCACCTGGAGGAACGTCTCCACCTCATCTTCCGTGATGATCAGCGGAGGGGCCAGCCGCACCACGTCGGGCGCGACCGCGTTCACCAGGAGCCCGGCGTCCTGCGCCGCCTGCTGCACCTTCGGCGCGAGAGGCTCGGCAAGGACAATACCCAGCAGCAGGCCCGCACCACGGACGTGGTCCAGGAGGGGATGGCCGAGCGCAGCGATCCCGTCATGCAACAGGGCACCCGTGCGTCCCACCTGTTCAAGGATGCCATCGGCCTCGAGGGTGTCCAGAACGGCCAGTGCGGCCGCGCACGCGACCGGGTTGCCGCCGAAGGTGGACCCGTGCTGACCTGGCGTCAGCAGGTCGGCGGCGGTGCCGAAGGCGAGCGTCGCGCCGATCGGCAGTCCGCCGCCGAGGCCCTTGGCGAGGGTGACGACATCGGGTTCGATGCCGTGCGCCTGGTGCTCGAACCAGTGTCCGGTGCGGCCGATTCCTGTCTGGATCTCGTCCAGGACGAGGAGCGTCCCGGTGGCCCTGGTGATCTCGCGGGCGGCGGCCAGATAGCCGGCGGGCGGCACGATGACGCCGTTCTCGCCCTGCACCGGTTCCAGGACGACCAGCGCGGTGTCGGTGGTGACCACGGCACGCAGCGCGTCGGCGTCCCCGTACGGGACGTGGGTGACGTCGCCGGGCAGCGGCCGGAAGGGCTCCTGCTTGGCGGGCTGGCCGGTGAGGGCGAGGGCGCCCATGGTGCGGCCGTGGAAGCCGCCGGCGGCGGAGACCATGTGGCGGCGGCCCGTGCGCCGTCCGATCTTGACGGCCGCCTCGACCGCCTCCGCACCGGAGTTGCCGAAGTAGACGCGCCCGGGGCGGCCGGCGAGCCGCAGCAGCCGCTCGGCGAGTTCGACCGTGGGCTCGGCGGTGAAGAGGTTGGAGACATGGCCGAGCGTGGCGATCTGGTCCGACACCGCCCGCACCACGGCGGGGTGCGCATGGCCGAGGGCGTTGACGGCGATGCCGCCGACGAAGTCGAGGTACGCCCTGCCGTCCGCGTCCCAGACCGTGCTGCCCTTGCCGCGCACGAGCGGGATGCGGGGCGTGCCGTAGTTGTCCATCAGCGCGCCCTGCCAGCGCCTGGTCAGTTCCGCGTTGGTCACGACTCCCCCTCGGGAACAGCCTTGTCGGGCACGACCATCGTGCCGATGCCCTCGTCGGTGAAGATCTCCAGCAGGATCGAGTGCTGCACCCGCCCGTCGATCACCCGGGCCGTGGCGACGCCGTTGCGCACGGCGTACAGGCATCCCTCCATCTTGGGGACCATGCCGCTGGCCAGCTCGGGCAGCAGCTCCTCGAGCTCGCTCGCCGTGAGGCGGCTGATGACGTCGTCACTGTGCGGCCAGTCGGCGTAGAGGCCCTCGACGTCGGTGAGGACCATCAGCGTCTCCGCGCCGAGGGCGGCGGCGAGGGCGGCGGCCGCGGTGTCGGCGTTGACGTTGTAGACGTGGCCGTCGTCGGCGCTGCGGGCGATGGAGGAGACGACGGGGATGCGCCCGTCGGCGAGGAGGGCCCGGATCGCGCCGGTGTCGGTCGAGATGATCTCGCCGACGCGGCCTATGTCGACGCGCTCGCCGTCGACCTCCGCGTAGTGCTTGGTGGCGGTCATGGTGTGCGCGTCCTCGCCCGTCATGCCGACGGCGAGCGGGCCGTGCTGGTTGAGCAGCCCGACGAGTTCTCGCTGCACCTGCCCGGCGAGGACCATCCGTACGGCGTCCATCGCCTCGGGCGAGGTGACCCGCAGCCCGGCCTTGAACTCGCTCTCCAGGCCCATGCGTTCGAGGTGCGCGCTGATCTGCGGCCCTCCCCCGTGCACGACGACGGGGTGCAGCCCGGCGTGGCGCAGGAAGACGACGTCCTGGGCGAAGGCGGCCTTGAGGTCCTGGTCGACCATGGCGTTGCCGCCGAACTTGATGACGACGGTCCTGCCGTGATGGCGGGTCAGCCAGGGCAGTGCCTCGACGAGGGTGCGGGCCTTGGGCAGGGCGGTGTTTTTCCGGGTGCTCACGTGGCTCATGAGGCGTAGGCGCTGTTCTCGTGGACGTAGTCGGCGGTGAGGTCGTTGGCCCAGATGACGGCGGTCTCGGAGCCGGCGGAGAGGTCGGCGGTGATGCGGACCTCCCGGTAGCGCATGTCGACCAGGTCGCGGTCCTCGCCGAAGGAGCCGTTCTTGCAGACCCAGATGTCGTTGATGGCGACGTTGAGCTTGTCGGGGTCGAAGGCGGCGGAGGTGGTGCCGATGGCGGAGAGCACCCGGCCCCAGTTGGGGTCCTCGCCGTGGATGGCGCACTTGAGCAGGTTGTTGCGGGCTATGGACCGGCCCACCTCGACGGCGTCGTCCTCGGTGGCCGCGCCCACGACCTCGATGCGGATGTCCTTGCTGGCCCCCTCGGCGTCGCCGATGAGCTGGCGGGCGAGGTCGTCGCAGACGGCCCGTACGGCCTCGGCGAAGTCGTCCGTGGCGGGGGTGACGCCGGAGGCCCCGGAGGCGAGGAGCAGCACGGTGTCATTGGTGGACATGCAGCCGTCGGAGTCGACCCGGTCGAAGGTGGTGCGGGTGGCGGAGCGCAGGGCGCCGTCGAGCGTCTGCGCGTCGACGTCGGCGTCGGTGGTGAGGACGACCAGCATGGTGGCGAGGCCGGGGGCGAGCATGCCCGCGCCCTTGGCCATGCCGCCGACGGTCCATCCCTCGCCCTGGGCGATGGCGGTCTTGTGCACGGCGTCGGTGGTCTTGATGGCGATGGCGGCCTTCTCGCCGCCGTGCGCGGAGAGTTCGCCGGCCGCCTTCTCGATGCCGGGCAGCACCTTGTCCATCGGCAGCCGGAGGCCGATGAGGCCGGTGGAGGCGACCGCGATCTCGGCCGCCTCCGCCCCGAGCGCCTCGGCCGCCTTCTCGGCGGTGGCGTGGGCGTCCTGGAAGCCGAGCGGTCCCGTGCAGGCGTTGGCGCCGCCGGAGTTGAGGACGACGGCGGAGACCCGTCCGCCCTTGAGGACCTGCTGGGACCACAGGACGGGCGCGGCCTTGACGCGGTTGGCCGTGAAGACGCCGGCGGCGGCCAGGCGGGGGCCCTGGTTGACGACCAGCGCGAGGTCGGGGGTGCCGTTCTGCTTGATTCCCGCGGCTATGCCCGCCGCGGTGAAACCCTTCGGTGCGGTGACGCTCACGCTGTTTTCTCCTTGTCCGGTGCGGATTCCTGGTCCGGTGCGGGTTTCTGGTCCGGTGCGGGTTTCTGCGAAGGGCCCGGGTTCACGGCGCCACTCCGGTAACCGGAAGTCCGGTTTCCTCGGGGAGCCCGAGGGCGATGTTCATGCTCTGCACCGCGCCGCCCGCGGTGCCCTTGGCGAGGTTGTCGATGGCGCTGACCGCGACGACGCGGTGGGCGGCGGCGTCGAGGGCGACCTGGATCAGCGCGGTGTTGGAGCCGTATACGGAGGCGGTGGCGGGCCACTGTCCTTCGGGGAGCAGCCGGGCGAACGGCTCGTCGCGCAGGGCCTTTTCGTACGCGGCCCGCAGGCCCTCGGCCGTGACGCCCGGCCGGGCCGTGGCGCTGCACGTCGCGAGGATGCCGCGGGGCATGGGCGCCAGGGTCGGGGTGAACGAGACGGTGACCGGCTCGCCCGCGGCGGCGGAGAGGTTCTGTGCCATCTCCGGCGTGTGCCGGTGGCCGCCCCCGACCCCGTACGGGCTCATCGAGCCCATGACCTCGCTGCCGAGCAGGTGCGGCTTCGCCGCCTTGCCCGCGCCGGAGGTGCCGGACGCGGCGACGATCACCGCCTCGGGTTCGGCGAGCCCCGCGGCGTACGCCGGGAAGAGCGCGAGCGAGACGGCCGTCGGGTAGCACCCGGGGACGGCGATCCGCCTGCTGCCGCGCAACGCCTCGCGCGCGCCGGGCAGTTCCGGCAGGCCGTACGGCCAGGTCCCCGCGTGCGGCGAGCCGTAGAACCGCTCCCATGCGCCCGCGTCCTCCAGCCGGAAGTCCGCGCCACAGTCGACGACGAGCGTGTCCGCGCCCAACTGACCGGCTATCGCCGCGGACTGTCCGTGCGGCAGCGCGAGGAAGACGACGTCATGCCCGGCGAGTGCCTCGGGCGTGGTCGGCTCCAGGACGCGGTCGGCGAGCGGCGGCAGGTGCGGCTGCAGGGTCCCGAGCCGCTGTCCGGCGCTGGAGTTCGCGGTCAGGGTGCCGATGGCGATCTCGGGGTGGCCGAGCAGCAGGCGGAGTATTTCCCCGCCCGCGTATCCGCTCGCTCCGGCGACTGCCGCACGTATGGTCATCGGCCCTCCTCAGTGATGGCATGACTATACGGTGAGTGGCACTTTTATGCAATGCTCTTCTTGGGAATGCCGGAATCCCACAAATCCTCGGCGCCGCACTCCGTCGATGGCGGCACACAATCGACCGTATTTCCCGTGGCAGGGTGGCTCGTGAAGCACTCCTCCCCCGCAGTTTCTGGGCGGGGCGAGTTGTAACACCACTACAAAGGGGGTTTTGGTGAACACGGACATCGACGGCGTCGTCGTCACGGGCCTCGGGGCCACCACGCCGCTCGGCGGGGACGTCTCCTCGACGTGGTCGGCCATGCTGGCCGGTCGGTCCGGGATCGGCGCGATCGAGGAGGACTGGGCGGCGGAGCTGCCCGTCAGGATCGCGGGCAGGCTCAAGGCCGAGCCGGGCGAGGTTCTCGACCGGGTACAGGCCCGCCGCATGGACCGGTGCGAGCAGATCGCGCTCGTCGCCGCCCGCGAGGCGTGGGCCGACGCGGGCCGCCCCGGCGTCGATCCCGAGCGGCTGGCCGTGGTGATCGGTACGGGCACCGGGGGCGTCCTGACCACGCTCGGCCAGGACGACGTGCTCGAGGCCTCCGGGGTGCGGCGCGTGTCGCCCCACACGGTCCCCATGCTGATGGCGAACGGTCCGGCGGCCTGGGTCAGCATCGACCTCGGGGCCCGCGGCGGCGCCCACACCCCGGTCAGCGCCTGCGCGTCCGGCGCCGAGGCGATCGCGACGGGCCTGGACCTGATCCGCCTCGGCCGGGCCGACGTGGTCGTGGCGGGCGGCACCGAAGCCTGCATCTGCCCGCTGACGCTCGCCGGGTTCGCGCAGGCCAAGGCCCATTCGCGGCGCAACGACGCGCCCGAGGCGGCCTCCCGGCCCTTCGACACCGGCCGCGACGGCTTCGTCATCGGCGAGGGAGCGGCCGTGGTCGTCCTCGAGCGTGCCGGTTTCGCCGCCGCCCGGGCGGCCCGCGCCCACGCGACGCTCGCCGGTGCCGGAGTCACCTCGGACGCGCACCACATCACCGCGTCGCACCCGGACGGGCAGATCCGCGCCATGCGCCTGGCCCTCGCCTCCGCCGGGCTGTCCCCGCGCGAGATCGGGCACGTCCACGCCCACGCGACCTCCACGCCCAAGGGCGACCTCATCGAGGCCCAGTCCGTCGCCGAGGCCATCGGCACCCATCCGGCCGTCACCGCGACCAAGTCGATGACCGGTCACCTCTTCGGCGCGGCCGGGGCGGTCGGCGCGCTCGCCGCGATCCTCGCGGTGCGCGACCGCGTCATCCCGCCGACCCTCAACCTCGAGACGCTCGACCCGGAGGTGAAGCTCGACGTGGTGACGGGCGCGCCCCGGCACGGCGAACTGACGGCCGCCCTGACGAACTCCTTCGGCTTCGGCGGTCACAACGCCTCCCTCGTGTTCACCCCTGCCCCGGGACTCACGGCTCACACAGGCGGGACCAGCGTGAAGTAGCGGTCCAGCACCTCCCGGGAGCCCGTCACCGCGTCGAGCCGGGCGGCGGGGACGCGGTGCCAGAGGAACAGCATCAAGTCCGATGCCTTACCGGCCAGTTCCACGTCGCAGGGGCCGGTGTTCCCGGTGAGCCGGACGTCGTCGCCCTCGAAGCCGACCGTCCAGCAGTCCGTGCCGTCGGTCCGCCGGAACCGGAACCGCTCGCCCGCCCCGGCCGGCGCGTCCTGCCGCGAGCGCCAGGCCGGTGCCAGGACCTCCAAGTTCAGGGCGACGGTGTCCGCCGCGAGGGAGGCATCGACAGGCGCGGGCGTTCCGACCGCGTTCTCGGCGTCCCAGCGGTGCACCGCCGCCTCGATGGTCTGCATCCGCAGCCAGAACCCGGTGGTCTGCTCGGGCGCCCACGTCCACACCCGCTCGCCCGGGTCATGGGTCCCGAACAGCGCTTCCAGCGCACGGGCCCCGTCGGCGAACCAGTCGACCAGGGTCTTCGGCACCGGTCCGCGGTGCGGCGTCGCCTCCCTGAGGTCCGGCCAGCCCTCGCGGTCCTCGGGGAGACCGAGGAAGCCGACGTCCTCGGCGTCCGGAGGCTGTGCGAGCCGCTCCCCGACGATGCGGGCCACATAGCGGTGCACCCAGCCCAGGTGCGCGACCAGGTCGGACACCGACCAGTCGGGGCAGGACGGGACCAGGGGCGCCCCGCCGGCGCCCACCGCCCGGCGCACAGCGGCCTCGAAGTCCCGTACTTCCCGGTGGAAATGGGGGAGATGGTCCATGTACTTGCTTTTCCTCCGGAGGCCGTGACTCATTCCCCCGAGCGGCGTCAAGGAAGTGTCACGGCCGGATCAGCGGCCGCCGGCCACCCCGTTCGGCCACCCGGGCGGCAGTGCGGGCAGGTCCGCGTGCTGGACGGTGAAGCCGCCCTTCGTCACCGGCGCGAAGGGGGCGGGGGCCATACAGGTGCCGACGGGCGCCGGTACGGCCTGGCCCTTGACGACGTCGACGTCGCTGACGCCCCAGTGGAACCCGAACCGGCCCTTGTCCGGTCCGCCGGTCCTGACGCTGAACCCCTTCCGCTGCCCGATCTCCTTCGGGTCCTGGGACTTGGTGACGACGGCGGTGAACGTCGCGGTATCGCCCGCGGTGACCAGGCAGTCCACCGCGGCCTCCGCACGCCGGGTCTCCTTCGTCTCCGCCACCCAGTGGGACCACGTCACCTTGCCCCGGGCGTCGGTGGGCATCCCCAGCTTCATCCCGGGGATGGGCCGCGTGAAGGGCGCGCCCTGGGCATCGACGGAGAAACGGATGTCGTCGTGTGACGAGTAGGCGTAGAAGATACGTCCCTGCCCGCTCACCCGGGCCACACCGGCCGGTTTCTTCGCCGCCGCCGCGGGATCCGCGACGGCGGCCTGGGACGAGCCCGGAGCGAGGAATCCGGCCAGCACGGCGAATACGCCCGCTGTGGCGACGGCCGCGGCCGTGGTCCTGCGACGAGAGGTGGAGATGATGCCCGGCATGTCGGACTCCCTTGATCGGTGGGTGTGTTGTGCTGACATCCGCAACTCTCGCCCGGAGCCGGGTTCCACGACCATCTGCCGATCCGGCGATGTCGCCGCACCACCGTCTCTGCCGTTCGGCAGAGGACACCGCACCAAGCCCTCCGTAAGATCATCACGAGCACGCGGAACAAGGGGGGGGCGGCGTGGAACGTCGTGACACGGTCCTGGCCGTGATCGCCGCCGGGGCGGGCGTTACGGCCGCGGGCGTCGTCACCGGCGGCACGTTCACGGCCCCGTACGGAACCGTGCCGGCGGTCGCCGCCGTCGCACTGCTGCTGTGGGCCCTTGCCTGCCGGCCGCGTTCACGGGAGCGGCTGGCGCTCCCCGTCGCACTGGCGGGGTTGCTCTCCCTGGCCGTCACGGTCATCGCCGACCCGCCGACGACGTCCGCCGGGTCACGGTGGCGGCTCGCCGAGATGGCGGCGCTGCTGGTGCTGCTGGCACTCGTGGTCCACCGGGCGCCGCTGCGACAGGCGGGCGGAGCGGGCGCGGCGGCGGGCACGGCGGTCGCGACATGGACGCTGCCGCTGCTCCCGGCTCCCTCACCGCTGACACTGGCCGGTGCTGCCGCGTTCTGGTCGCTGCCCGTGCTGGGCGCGGCGGCCGTCGGCGGCTATCCGCGGCTGGTGGAGCACCGCAGGCGGCAGCTGGTCGCCGGGATCCGGCGCGCCCAGCGGCTCGAACTCGCCCGCGATCTGCACGACTTCGTCGCGCACGACGTCAGCGGCATCGTGGTGCAGGCGCAGGCCGCCCGGTTCGTCGCCGCCTCCGACCCCGGCCGGGCCGTGGTGGCCCTGGAACGCATCGAGGAGGCGGGGCTGAACGCGCTCGCGTCGATGGACCGCATGGTGAGCATGCTGCACGAGGCGGACGGCGACGGCACACCGCGGCCGGACGACGTCGAGCCCCTGCCGGGACCGGAGCAACTCCCCGGCCTCGTCGAGCGCTTCACGTCCGCCGGGACCGCCGAGGCACGTCTGCACATGACTTCCGGCGCGGCGGACGCCATGTCCCGCGACGCCGGTTCGACGGCCTACCGGGTCGTCGTCGAAGCGCTCACCAACGTCCGCCGCCACGCCCCCGGGGCCCGCCGTGTCGACGTGACCGTCACCCGCACCCGTACAGGCATCGAGGTCACAGTGGCCGACGACGGCGGCGCATCCGCCCGTACGGCCGTCCGGCGCGAGCGCGACGGGCACGGCGGGCGCGGCCTGAGCGGCATGCACGAGCGGGTACGCGCGACGGGCGGCACCCTGTCGTACGGGCCGCACGCCGGCGGCTGGCGCGTGGTGGCCGTCCTGCCGCAGGCGCCGGAGCCCGCGGGGCGGGCGTCGTGAGCGGCGGGCCGATCCGGGTGCTGCTGGCCGACGACCAGGACGACATCCGCAGCGGCTTCCGGCTCGTCCTCGACTCCCAGCCGGACATGACCGTCGTCGGCGAGGCCGCCGACGGTGCCACGGCGCTCGAACTGGCCCGCCGGCTGCGGCCGGACGTCGTGCTGGCGGACATCCGCATGCCGCGGCTCGACGGCCTGGAGCTCACCCGCCTGCTGGCCGGGGACGCGTCGGGTCCTCCGATCCGGGTGGTCGTGGTCACGACCTTCGACCTCGACGACTATGTGCACACGGCGCTGCGCAACGGTGCCTGCGGCTTCCTGCTGAAACGTTCCGGGCCGGCGCTGCTGATCGAGGGTGTCCGGGCGGCGATGGCCGGTGACGCGCTGATCAGCCCGCAGATCACCGTACGGCTGCTGCGCGGGCTGTCCACTCCGCCGCAGCAGCCCTCCCGCCCGGTCCCGGATCCGCTCACCGACCCGCTCACCGACCCGCTCACCGACCGCGAACGGGAGATCGTCCGGCTGGTCGCCCGCGGCTGCACCAACGCCGAGATCGGCGCCGAGCTGTTCATCTCCCCGGGGACGGCGAAGACCCATCTCGCCAACATCCAGGCCAAGTTGCGGGTCCGCAACCGGGTGGGCATCGCCGCGTGGGCCTGGGAGACGGGTCTGGCGCCGACCCGCCCTTGACCGGTGCACTGTGCCGGACGTCTTCATCCGCCACATGAACTGAGCCCGAACCACCGCCTCAGCGCCGTGCCCAGGGCCTCTGTGTCACCGGCCGCGTCCGCCGCCCACGCGGTGATCCCATCGGGGCGGACCAGCAGCCCGGCGAGCCCGGGGCGGTCCGGCGCGGCGGTGGTGACGACGTCCACCCGTCCGTCGTACCCCTCGGCGCACGCCCGCAGGGCCGGGTCGTCGTGCAGGTCGAAGAGCACCGCGCGGCCGGCGTGCAGGTGGTCGGCCAGCCGTGTGCCGTCGGCGAGTTCGAGGTCCGGGGCGCTGCGGCCGGTCAGGGGGTGGTCGCCGGGGATGTCGTACTCCTGCCACACGCCGGAGATCTTCTTGACCAGATGTGTGGTGACCGCGGTCGTCTCCATCAGTTCGGCGACCACGCCGCGCAGGGCGCGTTCGCGCGGCTGCGGGCGCATCAGGGCTATCTGGGCCCGCGTCCAGTCCATCACCCAGGCGCCGATGGGGTGCCGCTCGGCGGTGTAGGTGTCGAGCAGGTCCTCGGGTGCCCGGCCCTTGATCGTGGCGGCGAGTTTCCAGCCGAGGTTCATCGCGTCGCCGATGCCGAGGTTGAGCCCCTGGCCGCCGAACGGCGGGTGCACGTGGGCCGCGTCGCCCGCCAGCAGCACCCGCCCTTCGCGATAGGTGACGGCCTGGCGGGTGTTGTCGGTGAAGCGGGTGGCGGAGTGCACCTTGGTGACGGTGACGTCCACGCCGGAGACGGTGCGCAGGCTCTTCTGCAACTCCTCGGCGGTGATGGGCGCGTCGCGGTCGGCGGGCGGGCCGTCGAACTCGACGGTGAGGATCCGGCCGGGGAACGGACCGTGCACGTACTGGCCGTACTCCGTGGCGATCCAGCCGGAGCCCAGCTTCTCCGCGCCCTCCATCTCCACGATGGCCTGGTGGCCGGTGGTCTCCGGGTCCGTGCCGGGGAAGGCGATGCCGCTGAGCTTGCGGACCGTGCTGCGTCCGCCGTCGCACCCCACCAGCCAGCCGGCGCGGACCGGCCCCGTGGCCGTATGGACGGTCACACCGTCGTCGTCCGCGTCGAAGCCGGTGAGTTCGACGCCGCGGCGCAGGTCGACGCCGAGCTTCTCCGCGCGCTCGGCGAGCAGGCGCTCGACGTCCTGCTGCGGCACGAGCCCGACGTCCGCCGCCGGGCCCTTGTCGCCGAAGTCGGGGTCGGACGCGTCGAGGCGGTCGGCGCGCAGCATGATGCCGGCGAAGTGGCCGGCGAACTTCGGCGCCGTCTTCACGCTGTCCGCCCCCTGCGCCTGGCGCGCGGTCACGAACGAGCTGAACCTCTCGTACGAGCGCTGCTGCGCCTCCGCCAGCTCCGGCAGCATCCCCCGCCGGTAGAGGGCCTCGGAGCTGGGCGAGTTGATGGCGCCCGCTTTGATGGTCAGATCCGGCTCGGTGAGGCGCTCGAGGACGAGCACCTCCACCCCCGCCAGGGCGAGTTCGCAGGCGAGGAGGAGACCCACGGGCCCGCCCCCGGCCACCACCACGTCGTAGCTGTCGATGCTGTGGATGCTTTCGTCGCTCTTCATGAGTTCACTGTAGCGACTAAAAATTTATGGTCGATATATTATTGGTCACATGAGCGAGGAACCCGAGGGACACGAACTGCCGCTGCGCCAGCGGAAGAAGCAGCAGACGCGCCGCCGCATCTCCGACATCGCGTCGGCGCTGTTCCTGGAGCACGGCTTCGACAACGTGACGGTCGCCGAGGTCGCCAAGGCCGCCGACGTGTCGACGATGACGGTCTTCAACCACTTCCCGCGCAAGGAAGACCTCTTCCTGGACCGGATCCCCGAGGCCGTCGAGCTGTTCACGGGCGCCGTGCGGTACCGCCGCGGCGACGAGACCCCGCTGGCCGCCCTGCGCCGCGTCGCTCTCGAACTCCTCGACCAGGGCCACCCGTTGACAGGCGTCAGGCAGCGCTTCCTTCCCTTCTGGCAGGTCGTGCGCGATTCGCCCGCACTGCGGGCCCGGGGGCGCGAGGCGCTGGAGGAGCTGGAGACGGCGCTCGCCGCCACGATCGCCGAGACGACGGGCGCCGGTGCCCGCGATGTCCGGCCCCGGCTGACGGCCGCGCTCGCCATCGCGGCCTACCGCACCGTCGCCACGGGCTCCCTCGCCCGGATCGTCGCCGGTGAGCAGGAGCGCACCGTCCTGGAGGATCACCGGGCCCTGGTGGACCGCACCTTCGACGCACTGGAGCGGGCATTGCCGGAAGGGGCCTGAAGGAGCCTGAGCGGCGCGGCGGTTCCGCCGTACGGGCGCCCACCGCACGGCGGCGGCCGGGGTCCCGGCCGATACTGGTCCGGGCGAGAGGACGGCGGGCATGGACTGGAAGCTCGAAGTGGTGGTGCTCCCCGTCTCCGACGTGGACCGGGCGAAACGCTTCTACAGCGAGCAGATCGGTTTCACCGTCGACCACGACACCCAGGTCAGCGAGAAGGTGCGCGTCGTGCAGCTGACCCCGCCCGGTTCCTCCTGCTCGATCGTCGTGGGGACGGGGATCGCCGAGGGCGTGCCGGGTTCGGTCCCCGGACTCCAGCTGGTCGTCGACGACCTCGGGGCCGCGCGGGCGCAGCTGCTGGAGCGGGGGGTGGAGGTCAGCGGGATCCAGCACATGGAACACGGCGTTCCGGCCTCGGGGCCGGGCGGCGAGTGGAACTCGTTCGTCTTCTTCAGCGACCCCGACGGCAACCGCTGGGCCGTGCAGCAGAGCCCCGCCCGCGGCTGAGGGCGGGGCTCTACCGACAGCGGAGCCTACTTCGTACCGGCCCGTACCGGTTCGGGGCGCGGGGCAGCGGTCCGGCGGACGGCGTCGCCCGCTCCCGGGCGCAGCCGCAGGGCGCCGGCGACCGCGCCGAGCGCGGTCAGGCCGAGCAGGCAGAAGGCGACGCCGTAGGCGGTCGCGGGCGTGGCGTGGCCGGGCAGCCACTCACCGATCGGGCCTCCGGCGCGCAGGGCGACCGTGGCGGCGGCGACGCCGAGGCCCGCCGCCGCTTGCTGCGCGGTGGACTGCAGGGTGTTGGCGTGGCCGATCCGCTCCTGGGGCATGTCGGCGAAGGCGATGACCTGGTAGCAGGTCAGGCCGAGGGAACGGGCGGCCCCGCAGGCCACGGTGAGGACGACGGTGAACACGATCGGCGTCGCGGCGGTGAGGAGCGCGCAGGCGGCCGTGGTCACGGCGAGGCCGACAGTGGAGACCAGCAGGAGCGGCCGGAAGCCGAAACGGTTCAGCAGCGGTGTGGTGACGGTCTTGGCCCCGACGTTGCCCACGAAGACGCACAGCACCACCGCCCCGGATTCCACGGCGCTCCAGCCGAACACCTCCTGGAACAGCAGCGGCAGCAGGAAGGGCATCGCGCCGACGGCGATCCAGAACAGCGACCCTCCGCCGACCGACGCCCGGAAGGTGGCGATCCGCAGCGTCCGCAGGTCGATCAACGGCTCGGGCGTACGCCGCAGATGCCATACGGCACCTGCCAGCAGCAGCGCGCCGAGGGCAGCGGCGGCGGTCACCTCGGGCCAGGCCGCGCCGGTTTCGGACAGCAGGTGCGCGGTCCAGGTGAGCGCGCCGAGGCCGGTGCAGGTGAGGAGGACGCCCGCCAGGTCCAGGCGTGGCGGAGCGGCGGCGGGCGGCACGACGGGCAGCACGCGGGCGGCGACGGCGAACGCCACGATGCCGAGCGGGATGTTGACGAGGAACATCCAGCGCCAGCTCGTGTACGTGGTGATCAGACCGCCCAGCAGCGGCGCCAGCACCGGGGCGAGCAGACCGGGCCACACCACGTAGTTGACGAGCTTCGGTATGTCCGGCTTGGCCGCGCCGGACATGACCATCAGCCGGCCGACCGGCACCATCAGGGCGCCGCCGGCGCCTTGGAGCACGCGCATGGCCACGAGTTCGCCGAGGCCGTCGCTCAGCGCGCAGGCCAGGGAGGCCAGGGTGAACACGACGATGGCGGCGAGGAAGACGCGCCGGGCCCCGAAGCGGGCGGCCAGCCAGCCGCTGAGCGGTATGAGGGCCGCCAGAGTCACCAGATACGCGGTGACGACCAGGCCGATCGCCGTCGGGGCGACCCCGAGGGAGGCGCCCATCCGCGGGGCCGCGGTCGACACGATGGTGCCGTCCAGCATCTCCATGAAGAAGCAACCCGCCACCAGGAGTGCGGTGTTGCGCCGTGTGGTGTCGATCATCGTGACCATCGCTTTCTCGGTATGCGCCCATCGTGTCCCGCACAACTGTTGACCACAAGTTCCCAGTGGTTCAGCTAGAGTTGACTCCCATGCAACTGCCCGATCTGAACCTGCTCCCCGCGCTCGGCGCCCTGCTGCGGGAGGGCAGCGTGACCGGCGCCGCCGCCGAGATGCGGGTGTCGGTCTCCGCGATGAGCCGCACCCTGGGGCGGCTGCGCCGTGTGGTGGGCGATCCGCTGCTGGTCCCGGCCGGCCGCGGCATGGTGCTCACCCCGCGCGCGCTGGAGCTGCGCCCCCTGGCCGAGGCGGCCCTGACCGACGCGCTGGCCGCGCTGCGGCCCGCGCAGCCGGTGGACGTCACGGGCGTGGAGCGGCAGTTCACGCTCCGCATGAACGACTCCCACGCCATCGTCCTCGGCCCGGCGCTGGCCGCCCGGATCGCCGCCGAGGCACCCGGCATCCAGCTGCGCATCCTGCCCGAGGGCGACGAGGACCCCGCCGACCTGCGCGACCGCGTCGACCTCGACATCAGCGTGCTGCCCGAACTTCCGCGCGACATCCGCAGCAGCCCGCTCGCCGACCACGACTACGTGGCCGTCTCCCGCCCCGGGGCTCCTCACACGGCCGCCCCGCTCACCCCGGAACGTTTCGCCGCCGTCCCGCACGTCCAGTGGTCCCGCCGGGGCCGGTTCCACAACGTCGTGGACGACCTGCTCGGTGAACTCGGGCTGACCCGGCGGGTGCTGGCGACCGTACCGAGCCACACCGCGGCGTGCTTCCTGGTGCTGGAGTCGGACGCCCTGGCCCTGCTGCCGCGCCCCCTGGCCGACCGTACGGCCCGCGCGATGGCGCTGGCCGTCCAGGACATTCCGCTGCCCCTCCCCCCGGTCCCCACCGCCATGGCCTGGCACGCGCGCCATGACACGGATCCGGTGCACCGGTGGCTACGGGCAACACTGGCCCGCATCGCGGCAGATCAGGCATCTTCGGGGCATACCGCCCGCAACCGCGCCACTCCCTCCGCGAGTTCGGCCACCCCCGCGGCCGCCGCGAAGCACAACCGCACATGTGGCGCGGGCGGCTCCGCCGAGTAGTACGGACGGCCGGACGCGACGGAGACACCGGCCCGCAGGGCTGCCGCGGCCAGGGCCACGTCGTCGGTTCCGCGGGGCAGCCGCAGCCACAGGTGGAAGCCGCCGGAGGGCACGAACTCCACGTCCATCCCGGGCAGTTCCCGCCGCAGCGCGGAGACGAGAGCCTCCCTGCGGGTGCGCAGGGAGGCCGCGACCGTCCGCGCGTGGCGGGCCCACGCGGGCGAGCCGACCAGTTCGAGCGCCGCCTCCTGGAGCGGGCGGGGCACGAAGAAGCTGTCGACGACCTGGATGGCGCGCAGCCGCTCGAGGACCGGCCCGCGGGCGGCGAGCGCGCCCACCCGCAGGCTGGGCGAGGTGAACTTGGTCAGCGAGCACACGTGCACCACGACCCCGTCCGGGTCCTCGGCGGCGAGCGTGGCGGGCAGCGGCGGGGCGTCCTCGTGGACGAGGCGGCGCGCGAAGTCGTCCTCGACGACGAAGGCCCCGGCCTCGCGGGCGATGCGCAGCACCTCGCGCCGCCGGTCCTCGCCGAGGACCGTTCCGGTCGGGTTCTGGTACAGCGGCTGGCAGACGAACACCCGCGCGCGGCTCGCCCGGAACGCCTCGGCCAGCAGGTCGGTGCGGACGCCGTGCGCGTCCACCGGGACGGGTACGGGGCGCAGCCCGGAGGCGCGGGCCGCGGTGAGCAGGCCGGGGTAGGTGGGGGATTCGAGGAGCACGGGCGCACCGGGCGGGGCGAGGGCGCGCAGGGCGGTGGTGAGCGCGCTCTGGCCGCCGGCGGTGATGAGGATGTCGGAGGCGGCGAGTGTGCCGTGCGGGCCGCCGATCTCCCGGGCGAACCAGGCGCGCAGTTCGCCGATGCCCTCGAGCGGCGGGCGCCCCCAGGCGCCGGGACGCCGTCCGGCGCGGGCGAGGGCGGCGGCGAGGGGGCGTTCGGGCTGGAGCGTGGAGTGCAGGTAGCCGCCGCTGAGTTCGATGACGCCGGCGGGGGGTTCGGCGAGGGTGGAGAGCACGCCGGTGGCGTCCACGGACCGGGGTACGCCCTCCTCGCCCGCCTCGGCGCTGAGGGCGATCTGCTGCCAGGAGGTGTCCCCGGGGCGGGTGCGGGGGCCGCGCGCCTGGGCGCGGAAGGCACCGGCGCCGGGCCGGGTGACGACCAGGCCCTCGGCGGTCAGGGCCGCCAGTGCCCGCGAGACGGTGACGGGGCTGACGCGGAACCGGTCGACGAGGGTACGGCTGGACGGCAGCTTCTCACCAGGAGAGTAGCGGTTCAGTTCTCCCCGCAGGACACTTGCCAGTTCAGCGACGCTGCTACGCTCATGCATGACAGCACAAGATAGCGCTACTCGCCCGACTTCGATAGCAGTGAGCAGCGGAACGCTTCTCGCCGGCCTCGGCGTCCTGATGTTCTCGCTGACGTTCCCCGCGACCGTCTGGGCCCTGGACGGGCTCGGCCCCTGGTCGGTGGTCACCTGCCGGACGGCCCTGGCGGCGCTGATCGCGGGGGCCTGTCTGCTCGCGGGGCGCGCACGTCTTCCCGCGCGCCACCACTGGGCCGGGCTGGCCGCGGTGTCCCTCGGGTGCGTCTTCGGCTTCCCGCTGCTCACCACGCTCGCCCTGCAGTCCTCGTCGACCTCGCACGCGGCGGTGGTCGTGGGCCTGCTGCCGGTGACCACGGCGACGTACTCGACCCTGCGGACCGGGGCCCGGCACTCCCGGATGTTCTGGGCGGCGGCGCTGACGGGGGCCGCCGTGGTCATCGCGTTCGCGCTCCAGCAGAGCGGCGGCAGCCCGTCCACGGGCGATCTGTATCTGTTCGCCGCCCTGGTGGTGTGCGCGGCGGGCTACGCCGAGGGCGGCAGGCTGGCACGTGAGATGCCGGGGTGGCAGGTCATCGGCTGGGCGCTCGTCCTGTCCCTGCCGCCTGCCGTGGTCGGTGCGGCCGTCGCACTGCAGGCCGAGCCCGTCCACTTCACCGGCAAGATGGTCACCGGCATGCTGTGGCTGGCGAGTTCGACGTTCGTGGGCATGTGGGTCTGGTACCGGGGCATGGCCTCGATCGGGGTCGCCAAGGCCAGCCAGCTCCAGCTCGCGCAGCCGCTGCTCACCCTGTTCTGGTCGGTGGCGCTGCTCGGCGAGACCCTCTCCCCCGTCGCGCCGCTCGCCGCCGTGACAGTCCTGGTGTGCATCGCGGTGACCCAGAGGTCCTGAGCGTCCACCTCCGGTCCGCACCCCGTCCGCACCCCGATTGCGCCGTAACCCGAGCCGGAACGGGTGCCACGACCCTAGACTTGGGACATTCCGCACAGCACGTGTCCGGCCTCGAACGCAACGCGAACGAAAGGGGCTCCTCGATGCATGCGAGCAAGGGCGACCGGTTGGTCGTGCACGGCAGGGTCGTCGGACAGCAAGACCACACCGTGGAGATCGTGGAGGTTCTGGGTCGCGATGGCACACCGCCGTATCGCGTCCGCGACGACAAGGGACACGAGACGATCATGTCGCCGGGCCCCGACAGCGTGGTGGACCACCGCAGGGCCGCCGACACCAAGTAGCGCTCAGCGCGGCGGGCGCGCGCGGTGGGGGTAGTGGTCCCTCACCACGCGCGCCATCGCCCCGACCGGGTCGGCCACCACCTGCTTCGCGGAGAAGTAGACGTTGCCGCGCACCTCGCGGAAGCGGTGGCCCAGGGTGAGGTGGCGGGAGAGTTCGGCGGGGTCCTGCCAGGGCGCGGGCTGGGAGGGGTCGCCCTGGCGGTAGAGCGCCTCACCGATGTAGAGGTTCACGTGCGTGCCGCGTACGGCCTCGGCCCACCACGGCACGAGCTTGGCGTAGTCGGCCGCGGGGTTGCCGATGTGCCAGTAGATCTGCGGGACGATGTAGTCGATCCAGCCCTTGCGGACCCAGCCGCGGGTGTCGGCGTACAGGTCGTCGTAGGTCTGCACCCCGGCCCGGGTGTCCGAGCCGCGCGGGTCCGTGCTTCTGTTGCGCCAGACCGCGAACGGGCTGATGCCGAACCGCACATGGGGCTTGAGGTGTCTGATGCGCTCCCCCGTCTCGTACACCAGGCGGTCGATGTTGTGGCGCCGCCAGGCGGCCCGGCTGGGGAACCCCGCACCGTGGCGACGGTAGGCGGCCGCGTCGTCGAACTCCTTCCCCGCCACCGGATAGGGGTAGAAGTAGTCGTCGAAGTGGACGCCGTCGAGGTCGTAGCGCCGGACCGCGTCCAGCATCGCGTCCTCGACGAAGTGCCGCACCTCGGGCAGGCCGGGGTTGTAGTAGAGCTTTCCGCCGTACGCCACCGCCCAGTTGGGGTGCACACGGGCCGGGTGGTACGGGACGAGCCGTCCGGGGTCCGTGTGGTTGGCGATCCGGTAGGGGTTGAACCAGCCGTGCAGGTCCAGGCCGCGCCGGTGCGCCTCGCGCACCGCGAACTCCAGCGGGTCCCAGCCCGGGTCCCTGCCCTGGGTGCCGGTCAGGTACTCCGACCAGGGCTCGTGACGCGACGGCCAGAACGCGTCCGCGGTGGGGCGGATCTGGAGGATGACGACGTTCAACTTGCGCTCGAGGGCGGCCTCGTAGAGGGCGAGCAGTTCGGCCCGCTGGCGGGAGGGCGGCAGGCCGGCTTTCGAGGGCCAGTCGAGATTGACCACGGTCGCCGTCCACATGCCCCGGAACTCCCTCTTCCGGTGGGCGTCGGCGGCGGCCCGGGCCGGTGTTCCGTCCAGCGCCATCGCCGCCACCGCGCCACCGGCGGTCACAGTGAACCCTCTTCGCGTCATACGCCCCATATGCCGCTCACTCCTTGTCGGATGCGTCACACTGTCCGGGCCCAGCATGCCCTCCCCGGCGCCTTCGGCACCGCATGCCGCGGAGTACGGTTTCACCACGGCGGGGCGCCCCGGGCACCCGCCGGTCCGAAGAGCAGCAGAAGATCAGGGAAAGGCACGTTGTGAGCGATATCGAACGCGTCGGAGTGGTCGGCTGCGGCCAGATGGGCGCGGGCATCGCGGAGGTATGTGCCAGGGCCGGCCTGGACGTCAAGGTCGCCGAGACCACGGGCGAGGCCCTGGAGCTGGGCCGCACCCGGCTGACCAACTCCCTCGGCAAGGCCGCCGAGCGCGGCAAGATCACCGAGGAGGAGCGGGACGAGACACTGGCCCGCCTGAGCTTCACCACGGACCTGGGCGAGTTCGCCGACCGCGATCTGGTGATCGAGGCCGTCGTCGAGAACGAGCAGGTCAAGACGGAGATCTTCCAGGTTCTCGACCAGGTCGTCACCCGCGCCGACGCCATCCTGGCCTCCAACACCTCCTCCATTCCGCTGGTGAAGCTGGCCGTGGCGACCTCGCGCCCCGACCGGGTCATCGGCATCCACTTCTTCAACCCGGCCCCGGTCCAGAACCTCGTCGAGCTGATCCCGGCGCTGACCACCTCCGAGGAGACGATCAAGCGCGCCGACAGCCTGGTCGGCCAGATCCTGGGCAAGCACGCGATCCGCGCCCAGGACCGCTCGGGCTTCGTCGTCAACGCCCTCCTGATCCCGTATCTGCTGTCCGCGATCCGGATGTTCGAGTCGGGCATCGCCAGCCGCGAGGACATCGACAACGGCATGGAGCTCGGCTGCGCCCACCCGATGGGCCCGCTCAAGCTCTCCGACCTCATCGGCCTCGACACGGTGGCGTCGGTGGCGGACAGCATGTACGCCGAGTACAAGGAGCCGCTCTACGCCGCTCCCCCGCTGCTGCAGCGCATGGTCGACGCGGGCCGCCTCGGCCGCAAGACGGGCGCCGGGTTCTACACGTACAGCTGAGCACGCTCGGCTGTCGCGCAGCCCGCGCGACAGCCGACGCCTTCTCCCAAGCCTTCAAGCCTTCAAAGTTTCAAGGCTTCAAGTGCGGCTGAAATAACGTCACTTCATTCACAACAGCCTCACGGCCCGCCCGCCCGAGCGGCGATTCCCGGCCATCGCCCAAGGCGGGCCAAATCCGAACACACGTCCCACGTGCAGGGCCCCCGCGCAGGCGGGCGGCGCGCAACAGCCCAAGCGGAACGGCTGATTCCCCTCGCCGGGTTACCGCGAGGGCCACCGTAGAGTGCAAATGCCTTTGGAATATCTCCTTCCGCGGAAGGGCGTACATGAGCAACATGCACATCAGCGCGGTGCTTTTCGATCTGGACGGCACCCTGGTCGATTCCTACGGTGACGCCGAGGACTGCTGGGGCGAATGGGCGGAGTCCGTCGGTGTGGGCGACGTCTTCGATCTGTCGCGGTTCTACGGGCAGAAGCGCAGCGATATCGTCCGCACTCTCCTTCCCCATCTGTCCGAGCAGGAAATCCTGGACCACGCCGAGCGGGTCAGACTCGCCGAACGGGCCCGCGTCTCCAAGGTGGTGGCGCTGCCCGGTGTGGCGGAGGTGCTCGGATCGCTTCCCCCCGAGCGCTGGGGAATCGTCACGTCGAACGACACCGAGGTGGCGAAGGCACGGCTGCGCGCCGCGGGTCTTCCTGTCCCCGACGTGCTGGTCAGCGCGGACGACGTGGTCCACCCCAAGCCGCATCCGGAAGGCTTCCTCCTCGCCGCCGGCAAGCTCGGCGCCGATCCCGCGCGTTGCATCGGAGTCGACGACTCCCCCATCGGGGTGCACGCCGCCAAGGACGCCGGCATGACGGTCGTCGCGGTGCGGTTCCGGCACGACGACGGCGAATTGCAGGATGCGCACGCCGTGGCCGACGGCGTCGGTTCGTTCGTATTCGAAGCACGCGAGGACGGAATCTCCCTCACCATTCCAGGAGTTCAGTTATGAGCTTACGGATATCCCCCAGCATTCTCGCGGCGGATTTCACCCGCCTTGCCGACGAGGCTGAGGCGGTCGCGGACGCGGCCGACCTGCTCCATGTCGATGTGATGGACAACCACTTCGTGCCCAACCTCACGGTCGGGCTTCCCGTGGTCGAGTCGCTGGCGAAGAACGTCCGGCTGCCCCTCGACCTTCATCTCGGCGTCGCCGACCCCGACCGCTGGGCCCCTGTGTACGCCGAGGCGGGCGCGGGAAGCGTGACGATCCACGCCGAGGCCACCCATGCGCCGGTCCGTACCCTGCGCGCCATCCGCGCGGCCGGGGCGCAGGCGGGCCTGGCCCTCAGCCCCGCCACCCCCCTTCTCCCCTATGAGGGACTGCTCGCGGAGGCGGACACCCTCCTGGTGATGACCGTCGAACCGGGCTTGGGGGGCCAGCAGTTCCTCGACTTCACCCTGGACAAGGTCCGGCAGGCCCGCGAGGCCATCGACGCGCTCCGTCGTCTGACGGGCCGTGACATCCCGCTGTGGCTCCAGGTCGACGGCGGCGTCAACGAGAGCACGATCGCGCGGTGCGCCGAGGCGGGCGCGGACTCCTTCGTGGCGGGTTCCGCGGTGTACGCCGCCGCCGACCCCGCGGCCGCCGTGCGCGCGCTGCGCGCCAAGGCGATGGCGGCACGGCCGGTGCAGGCCGAGGCGTGCTGAACCACCGCTGAACCGCCGCCGTTTCCCCACCACTTGACGAGAAGGATGCATGCGATGGGACGTGTCGAGGGCAAGGTCGCGCTGATCACCGGAGCCGCCCGCGGGCAGGGGCGTTCACACGCCGTCCGGCTGGCGCAGGAGGGGGCGCACATCATCGCCTCCGACATCTGCCAGGAGATCGGCAGTACGCACTACACGCTCGCCACGAGCAGTGACCTGGAGGAGACCAGGCGGCTCGTCGAGAAGGCGGGCGGCAGGATTCTCACTGTCAACGCCGACGTACGGGAGCCGGAGCAGCTGAAGGCGGCGGTCGCGGCCGGTCTGGCGGAGTTCGGGCACATCGACGTGGTGTGCGCCAACGCCGGGATCGGCTCGCTCGGACGTGCCTGGGAGCTGTCCGAGAAGCAGTGGCACGACATGATCGACGTCAACCTGACCGGTGCGTGGAACACCGTCAAGGCCGTGATCCCGCACATGATCGAAGCCGGGCGCGGGGGTTCGATCATCTTCACCAACTCGGTCGCCGGCACGCTCGGGCGGCCCAACATGGCGCACTACGCCGCGTCCAAGCACGGACTGGTCGGCCTCATGCGGTCGTTGGCCAACGAACTGGCCCCCTACTACATCAGGGTCAACAGCATCCACCCGGGCAACGTGGACACCGACATGGTCCAGAACGTGACCGGCCGCAAGCTGCTCCTGCCGGACGTGGAGAACCCGACCCGCGAGGAGTTCGCCGCGGCCGCCGCCGAGCTCAGCGTCATCCCCGTGCCGTGGGTGGAGTCCGTCGACATCAGCAACGCCGTCCTGTGGCTGGCGTCCGACGAGGCCCGCTACGTCACCGGCGCGACCCTGCCGGTGGACGCCGGTGCCGCGATCAAGGCCTGAACGGCCTCGGGAAGAAGGGAGACTTCACGTCATGGTGGAGCCCTTGCGACAACTCGCCGCGGCGGGCGTGTCGATCTGGCTGGACGATCTCAGCCGCGACCGTATCTCCTCGGGCAGTCTCGCCGCCGTCGTCCGGGACAAGGGGGTGGTGGGCGTCACCACCAACCCGTCCATCTTCCACCGGGCCATCGCCGGCGGAACGGGGTCCGCGTACGAGGCACAACTGCGCGACCTCGCCCTGCGCGGCGTGAGCGCGGCGGAAGCCGTACGCGAACTGACCACCGCGGACGTCCGCGAGGCCGCCGACATCCTGCGCCCGGTCTTCGACCGTACGGCAGGGCGCGACGGACGGATCTCCCTCGAGGTGGATCCGCGGCTCGCCCACCGGACGGAGGCCACGGTCGCCGAGGCCCGGCAGCTGTGGTGGATGGTGGACCGGCCGAACGTCCTGATCAAGATTCCCGCCACCCGGGCGGGCCTTCCGGCGATCACCCGGTGCATCGCCGAAGGCATCAGCGTCAATGTGACGCTGATCTTCTCCATCGAGCGGTACCGGGCCGTCGCGGACGCCTACCTCGCCGGACTGGAACAGGCCCGTGTGGCCGGGCTGGACCTGTCCCGCATCGAGTCGGTCGCCTCCTTCTTCGTCTCCCGGCTGGACACGGAGACCGACCGGCGCCTGGAGAAGGCGGGAAGCCCCGGGGCCCTCGCGCTGCGGGGCACCGCGGGCCTGGCCAACTCCCGTCTGGCGCACCAGGTGTACGAGGAGATCGCCGGCTCTCCGCGGTGGCGCGCCCTCGAGGCCGCCGGGGCCAATCCGCAGCGGCTCCTGTGGACCTCGACGAGCACGAAGAACCCCGCCTACCCCGACACCTGCTACGTCACCGGCCTGGTGACCGCGGGAACGGTCAACACCCTCCCGGAAGCCACGTTGGACGCCGTGGCCGACCACGGTGAGATCACCGGCGACACGGTCCGTACCCGTTACGGGCACGCCGCCGAGGTCTTCGCCGCTCTGGCCGAGGCGGGCATCGACTACGACGACGTCGTCCAGGTGCTGGAGGACGAAGGCGTCAGTGCCTTCGAAAGCTCCTGGAAGTCGCTGCTCGAGAGTGTCGAGCAGTCGCTGGCCCGTCTTGCCTGAGGCCAAGCCCACGGTGTCGGCGGCCACTTCCGCCGCCGGGGCGGCCGGACCACGGGTGGAACGTTCCTTCGTGGTCCGGCTGGGGCTGGGCTATCTCGGCCTGTACGGTGCGGTGCTGTCCGTGGCCCTGGTGACGCTGGCGCTGCGCATCGAGGACATCGACCCGCGGCACAAGGAGACGAGCCTGGCGGTCGTCTCGAGCCTCGGTGCCCTGGTCGCCCTCCTGGCCAATCCGCTGGCGGGCAGGCTGTCCGACCGCACCACGTCGCGGTTCGGGCGGCGGCGGCCATGGCTGATCGGCGGAGTGCTCGGCGGCACGGCGGGGCTGGCGGTGGTGGCCCTGGTCCCGTCCGTGCCCGCGGTCGCGGCCGGGTGGTGTCTGGCCCAGCTGTCCTTCAACGCCACGATCGCCGCCCTGGCCGCCACCGTGCCGGAACAGGTTCCGGTGCGGCAGCGCGGAACGGTTTCCGGCGTCGTCGGTTTCAGCCAGCGCCTGGCCGTACCGCTCGGCATGGCCGGGGCCGCCGTGTTCTCGGCGGGTGCCGCCGGGTTCCTGATACCGGCCGCGGTGGCGGTGGCGGTCATCGTGCTGTTCGCCGTCCCGCTGCGCGACACCCGGGGGTCGGCCGACCAACCGCCGTTCTCCGTCCGGGAGTTCCTGGGCAGCTTCTGGACCGATCCGCGCATCCATCCCGACTTCGGCTGGGTGTGGCTGACCCGGTTCCTGACGTACTTCGCGTCCGTCGCCCCCGTCCCGTACCTCGCGTACTACCTCGGCTCCCGGCTGCACGTGTCCGGGAGTTCGGTGGCCGGGACGGTGGCGCTGCTGACCACGCTCAACTACGGGCTCAGCGCGGTCACATCGGCCGTGTGCGGGTGGCTGTCCGACCGGATGGGCCGCCGCAAACCGTTCGTGACCGCGTCCGCCCTCGTCCTCGCGGCCGGCCTCGGCATCCTGGCCACCGCGACCTCGATGCCCTGGGTCTGCGTGGCCCAGGCGCTGCTGGGCGTCGGCTCCGGCTTCTACTTCGCCGTGGACATGGCGCTGGCGACCGAAGTGCTGCCCAGCTCCGCCGACATCGGCAAGGACCTCGGCGTCATCAACAGCGCCGACGTCCTCCCCCAGTCCATCGGCCCGGCCCTCGCACCGCTCCTGCTCGCCCTGGGCTCGGGCCGCAACTACACCGCTCTGTACCTCTTCACGATGGTCGTCGGCCTCGCGGGGGCCCTCACCGTGACCCGGATCAGGACAGTGCGGTAACCACCTACTCCCTCGGAGGATTTCATGATCTACGAGTACGCCTACCTCTACATCACCCCCGGCCGTGAGGACGAGTTCGAGCAGGCCCTGCTCACCGCGAGCCCGATCCTGAAGTCCGCCGAGGGCTGCCGGTCCGTCGACCTGTACCGCGACGTGGAGACCGGCGGTTCCTATCTCCTGCGGGTGGGCTGGGACAGCCTGGAGGACCACGTGGAGAAGTTCCCCAAGAGCGAGCAGGCCGGCCGGTTCGCCGACGCCATCGAGCGGTTCTTCGACCGGGAGCCCACGCTGCGGCACTTCGACTCCCGCCCGGTCGGCCCGGCCCCGGCCGCCTGATCCGCACCGGTCCGCACCGGTCCGCCGGAAGGACTGGTTACCATTCCCGGGTGAATCGGGCATCGCACCCGCAACAACCCCGCCGCATGTGACGCGCATCACCGGAACCGTCCCCGGTCCGCGGAGAGGACTGGACATGAACGGAAACGGATCGAGGGGCGTGCATGCGCGACCGCATACGAACCGGTGATCGCGACGCGTTCGCCGAGCTCTACGAGGAGCACGCGAGAAAGGTCTACAACCACGCCTTCCGGCTGACCGGCGACTGGTCGACGGCGGAGGAGGTGATGTCCGACACCTTCCTCGAGGCGTGGCGCGGCCGCGCGAAGGTGGAGCAGGAAGGCGGTTCGCTGCTGCCGTGGCTGCTGGGCATCGCCACCAACAAGGCGCGCAACATCAACCGGGGTGCGCTCCGCCGACTGGCCTTCCTGGCCCGCCGCCCGGTGGCGGACTCGGTCGCGGACTTCGCGGACGAGTCCGTCTCGCGCATCGACGACAGCCGCGAACTGGCCGCCGTACGCCAAGCGTTGACGGCACTGCGCCGCCCGGAACGGGAGGTGTTGGCGCTGTGCGTGTGGTCCGGCCTCGACTACGCCCAGGCCGGACAGGCCCTGGGCGTCCCGGTGGGCACGGTGCGTTCCCGCCTCTCCCGCGCCCGCACCCGCCTCCGTCGGCTGACCGACGAACAGCTCGGCGCAGTGGGAGCAAGCACGGTCGCCCCGGCGGCCCTGGCAGTCCAGGAGGAAGCCCGATGAAGACCTCTGAGCACCAGGAGCTCGCCCAGCTGCTGCCCGCTCCGCCCGAGCGGGACCTGCCGCCGGGCCGCCACCGGCACCACAAGGAGCTGCTGCTGCGCACCATCGACGACGACCGGCGCCGCTCGCGCCGTCGGCTGACGCGCCCCGCCTTCGTCCTGCCCGCCGCCGCGACCGCCGCCGCGGCCGCCCTGGTGATCACCGTGCTGCCCGGGGGCCATGAGAACGCCCCCGCCGCTCCGCGCGTCCCGCTGGCCGAGGCCGGCACGACGCGAGGGGCGGTGGTGCTGCTGGACCGGATCGCCGCCGTGGCCCTGAAGACCAGCACCCGGCCGGTGCGGGACGACCAGTACGTCTACCTCCGCAGCGTGTTCACCGAGACCGTGCACATCAAGCCGGTCAAGGCGGGAGGGCTCAAGGAACGGGAGGACTGGTTGCCGCAGGATCCGCGTCCGACGGATGACCTCGGGGTCTTCCGCAGCGACGGGGAGTTCGTGCCCATTCACGGCGGCGACAAGGTTCCGGCGGGCGTCCGCCGGCCCACCTACAAGTGGCTGGCCTCCCTGCCCACCGACCCCGACGCCCTGTACCAGCGGATCCGCAAGGAGACGCAGCCGATCAACGGCCAGGACTTCGACCAGACCGTCTTCGACTCCTTCGGCTGGCTCCTGTCGCAGGGCGTCATGCCGGCCAGGACCGAGGCCGCCCTCTACAAGGCCGCGGCGAAGATCCCGGGTGTGGTGGAGATGCGGGACGCCGTCGACGCGGACGGCCGGCACGGCGTCGGCATCGCCCGCGAGGACCGTCAACTCGCCCAGCGCACCGAGTGGGTCTTCGACAAGCAGGCCCTGACGTTCCTCGGCCAGCGCACCTACCTCACCAGGACCAGCGAGTGGGGCAAGGCGGGCGACCTGGTCTCGGCCAGGGCGGTCCTGGAGCGAGCGGTGGTCGACCGGGCGCGCCAGGTGCCCTGAGGGGCGGGTGTGCGAGGCCTCGTCCGCGATGGTGGGCGAGGCCTTCGCGCTGCCGACGGTGGCGCCCGGAATTCCGTGAAATCCACTGGCACGTGACATTCGTGCCTGCTTGGATACCGCCGTGACCTCCGACCACCTCGACCGGCTCGAGGCCTACTACGACGCGGTCCCGCGCTCCGGCGCCCGGGCCGAGGACTTCGGTCCGCTGACCCTGTTCGTGCAGGAGGGCCGGGGCAGTTGGCCGTACTACGCCCGCCCCGCGCTCGGGCGGTCCGGCGCGGTCCGCCCCGAGGACGTGGCCCGCGTCCGCGCGCGGCAGCGGGAACTCGGGGTGCCCGAGAGCTTCGAGTGGGTCGCCGAGACGACCCCCTCCCTCCGGGCCGCCGCCGAGGCGGCGGGACTCGCCGTGCACGAGCACCCGTTGATGGTGCTCGCCGCGGACGCCCCTCCCCCGCCCGTCACGGCCAGCGGTGTGACGGTACGCACCGTGGGCCCGGACGACCCGGCCCTGCCCGACGCCCTCGCCGCCGCCCACCTCGCCTTCGCCGAGCCGGGCACCCGTATCGGTACGGCAGGCCCTGCGCACCTGCCCGGGAAGGCGCGTGCCCTCACGGAGGACGGCTCGGTGGCACGCCTGGCCGCGCGCATCCGGGACGGGCTGTCGGTGCTCGTCGCCGCCCTGGACGACGACGGCGCGGTGCTGTGCTCCGGACAGCACCAACCCGTGGGATCCGTCAGCGAGATCGCCGGTGTCGGCACCCTGCCGGCCGCGCGGCGGCGCGGCCTCGGTCTCGCGGTCACCGCGGCGCTGGTGGCGGACGCGCGGTCACGCCGGGGCGCGGAAACCGTCTTCCTGTCGGCGGGCGACGACGACGTCGCCCGGATCTACGCCCGGGCGGGCTTCCGCCGCATCGGTACCGCACTGATCGCCGAACCGGCCTCATAGCACCCGGTGATGCCGTGCCACCGGGCTCATCTCCTCTATGACCCACGCGAATTCGTGCTGGACGCCACGGACTGCTCCTGCGATAACTGAGGCGATCAACTCTCCAGCCCCAACCACCCCAGGAGAAACGGAAGATGAGCATCACCCCTTCCTCCGCCCCCACCACAGAGGGCCGCGTCTGGCTGATCACCGGTGCCAACTCCGGCTTCGGCCAGGCGATCGCCCAGGCCGCCCTCGCCGCGGGCGACACCGTGGTCGCCGCGGCCCGCCGCCCGGAGTCTCTGGACGACCTCGCTGCCGAGCACCCCGGCCGGCTGACGCCCGTAGCCCTGGACGTCACCGACCAGGCGCGGATCGCCGATGCCGTGACCGAAGTGGTGCAGCGGTACGGGCGCATCGACGTGCTGGTCAACAACGCGGGCCGCGGGCTGGTCGGGGCCGTCGAGGAGACCACCGACCGCGAGTTGCGCGACCTGATGGATCTGCATGTCTTCGGCCCCGCCGCGCTCACCCGGGCCGTGCTGCCGCACATGCGGCGCCAGGGTTCCGGCGCCGTCGTGCAGATGAGCAGCATGGGCGGCCGGCTGTCCTTCGCGGGGGTGGGCGCGTACTCGGCGACCAAGTTCGCACTGGAAGGCCTCTCCGAGGCGCTCGCCGCCGAGGTCGCGCCGCACGGCATCAAGGTGCTGATCGTCGAACCAGGCGCGTTCCGCACGGGGTTCGCCGGGGGCGGGGCGCTGCAGCAGTCGGCGCCCCTCGCGGCGTACGAGGACACGGTCGGCCCCGTCCGCACCGGGCTCTCCGGCTCGGACGGCAAGCAGCCCGGCGACCCCGGCAAGGCCGCCGCCGCGATCCTCGCCGCGCTCGACGCCGAACGGACGCCGCTGCGGCTGGCGTTGGGCAACGACGCCGCCGACGCGATCTTCGCCCACCTCGACACCTCCCTCGCGGAGGCGAAGGCATGGGAGACGGTCAGCCGGGGCACCGACATCGACTGAAGGCTGAAAACTGAAGGGAAGCTTCCGCTTACCAGCCAGTAGGGTGATCATGAAACAGGGTCGAAAGGCGAGCTTTCGACCCCCATGAACCACCACAGAACAGGACACCACCGTGCGCGTGAACGGCTGGCTCTCCGCAGGCGCTAGTGCTGCGCTGCTGCTCACCCTCACCACCGCCGCCACCGCCTCCGCGGCCACGGCCACCCCCTCCGCCGGGGTGGTCACGGACGGCGGCGTCGGCGCCATCAAGGGCCCCGAGAACCTCAAGCTCGGGGACGGCGGAGCGCTCTGCGTCTTCAGCGAGCGGCAGGAACCGGCCGACGTCAAGGGCATCGTCAAGCAGATCGCGATGCAGAAGCTCAAGCACCCCACCAAGGGGATCGGTGACATCGCCGGCGAGATCATGGGCAGCGGCGACCTGGGCCACTCCTGGACCGTCTACACGGCCCCGGACGGCAAGGTCGGTACGTACTCCTTCCAGTCCCCCTGGGACGGCCTCGCCTACAACCCGAAGTTCTGGACCGAGAGCAAGTTCCCCGGCGGCCTGGCGGTCGACTACCCGGACGACTGGGGCAATGACGCCAACGGTGACGCCGCCGACAAGTTCAGCCGCGGCACCCCCGCCGACCACCTGAAGTCGATCGGCGCCCACGACGAGGACCACCCCACCAAGACGCGCACCGGCCGCTGCAAGCCGATCACCCAGCAGGGGAAGACCGCGTTCTTCGACTTCGTCGACTCCCAGCGCGGCAAGGCGTACGCCCCCGACCAGAACTGCACCAACTTCGCGGGCCGCGCCTGGGAGATCGCCACCGCCGAGCACCTCGACTGGCAGGTCGAGACGCGCATCTCCCCCTTCCCGGGCATCGACAAGAAGCTGTCCGAGCAGATCTTCAAGGCCATCACGGGCCACGACGGCAAGGTCGGCGACCCGGGCACCCTCGGCGCGTCCATCCTCAAGGCCAACGGCGGCACGAAGGACGGCAACGTGCACAAGGAAGTCGCGCTCGACCACTAACCGCACATGGGGCTCCCGATGCCACCCAGTGCGGCACGCACAGCCGCCGCGCCGCACTGGGTGGCATCGACGGAGCCGGAGGCATCCTGCGCGGCTGAGGCAGCCAACCGGCAGTCCCGACACTGGGTTTCGTCCGCCACGGGCCGGATCACGCGCCCGCAGCCACCTGCGCACGAGCGCAGCGGCCGCGGAGTCGGCGCGGGCGACGACACGATCCGCTGGATCGGCGGGACGTCGGGCATCTTGCGGGTGAGGCGGTCGCGTACGAGCCCCGCCGCGCAGTGGACGGGCTGCGGCAGCCCGAGCGTCAGCGCCTCGCGCAGATCGCGCACGGACGCACCGCGCAGGAGCCATTCGCCCGCGAGCGGGGCGAGGCCCCGTACCTCACATCCGGTCAGTCTCAACTGCCGCTCGGAGTGCGTGACCGCCGCCAGGGCCAGGGCACCCTTCTCCGCCAACGGATGAGGCGGGGCCTCCGGTTGGGAGGGTCGGGAGGGCGGGAGGTTCGTGTTCTCTCCAGAGTGTTTTTCTGGGTGACGACCGACCGACCGGATAGCCGGTTCACCGACCGTCGGTTTCACAGCACTCGGCCGGAAGCCATCGCGGATCGCGGCCGCCTCGTCCCGCGTGAGCGGTACGTTCGAGATCAGCTGAGTGGTAGACCACTGGCCGCGCTCCCCCTGCCGCCGCCACTCGTGGGTGAATCCCTCCGCCGTCAACTCCCGCTTGGCGCGCTGAAAGGCGGTGTTCTTCATCCCTGCCCTTTCCGCCGCCGCGGACAGCGAAAGGTCCGTGCCGTCCGGCAGGGAAAGCAGCCACAGCAGCAGGCGTACGGCGTCGGAGCCGAGGCGGGGGTGGCGGATGATCTCGTTCGGCACTTGCGTGAAACGGCCCGAGGGTGGGATAACGTGGCGCAGCATCGCCGGAGCTCCTGACTCTGGTGGTGTCAGACCCCCATCACTGGTCGCTAGCCGGTGCTGGGGGTCGTTTCGTTCTCGCACGCTATGCGAACTCGCGCGCACGAACGGCACGTTGACCGCGACCGTCCCACGATCCGGGGAACGGTCGCACACCCGCGCGCAGGCCGATCGGCTTCGGCAGGACGGGAAGACATCGGCCCTCCCCCGTGTTCTGCGCATGCAGTGAACTCATGATCCCGACAGAAGGACGAAGCCATGCCAGTGGAGTTCAACGACGCGACACGCAAGCTCCTGGACGGGAAGAACTTCGCCACCGTCGCCACGCTCAACCGGGACGGCGGCCCGCAGACCTCAGTGGTCTGGATAGCGAGAGACGGGGACACGGTGCTGTTCTCCACCACAGCGGGACGCCTGAAGGCCCGGAACCTCGCCCGGGACCCAAGGGTCAGCCTCACGGTCTTCGACACCGGCAACCCATACCTCTCCGTGGACATCCGGGGCACCGCCGAACTGATCGAGGACCCTGACAAGTCGCTGCCCAGCAGGCTCTCGCAGAAGTACCGCGGCGAGGAGCCGCCGCCCGAGTCGGACGAGGTGGTCCGCCTGATCGTCCGGATCACACCGCAGAAGGTCACCGGCTTCGCGCCCGCAGCCCATAAGTAGCCGTAGCCAGGACACGATAACGCCGCCGTTCCCACCTTTCCCTTTAATCCCTGGGCCTCTGGGATGACGTGCTCGATCATGGGTGGATGACTGCCTTTTACCATGTGTGCTTCGTGGTCCCGGACATCGAGCAGGCGATGCATGACTTTCAGCGTGCGGCCGGGGTCGAGTGGAGTGATCCTGTGTCCGACCGGCTTGGCGAGTGGGACTACCGCATCGTCTTCACCACAGGCGGGCCGCCCTTCATCGAGCTCATTGAAGGGCCGTCGGGCAGCCCCTGGGACGCGTCCGAGGGAGCCAGGTTCGATCACATCGGCTTCTGGACCAGCGATGTGCGGCACGGTTCCCGGCGTTTGGAGGAAGAAGGCATGCCTGTGGACTTCTCCGGCTGTCCTTATGGCCGGCCGTTCGCCTATCACCAGATGGACAGCATCGGTGCACGGATCGAACTCGTAGACGTCGGCAGGCAGGCCGGCTTCCTCAACAGGTGGCATCCGGGCGGAAAGCCGATGCCCGCCATCGATGAGCCGTCCAGAAGCTGACCTCTCATCGCACACGCCCGCAAACCTGGCTCGTGATCGCCACCCACACCCAACTCCGTGCGGCTATGCGTGCGCCTCGTCTGGTTCTCCGCTGGGTCCCGCAGCTGCAGCTTCCTGCCGAGATCGGGTTCGCGTGCCCCAGCGTTCAAGTGATGGGCCGACAGCGCCCACAGCGGCGAAGAACGCGCCGAGGAGCAGCCAGCCGGCCGTGCCCAGTCCGAGCACGACGGTGGTGAGGATGGCGGGGGCGAGTGCCTGGCCCGCGTTGAAGCCAAGCCCGAGAAGCCCTTGGTACTGGCCTTGGGCATGGTCCGGTGCCAGGCCGAAGCCAAGGGCGAAGCCGGCCGAGGACTCCCATATCTCTCCGAGGCTGTGGACGAAGATCGCTGCGACCGCGAGGCCGGCGGCCGCCCACACGGGAGCGCGCGCGGTCAGGGCCATCATCGGACAGCTGAGGAGGAAGAGCAGTCCTGCCGTGCGAAACGCTTTGCCGCCATCATGAGGGCTTTCGATGCGGGATCCGATTCTGGCCTGTAAAAGGGCACAGACTCCAGAATTGATCGCGGATACCGCGGCCACGGTCCATCTCGGTGCGTTTGTGTGCTCCGAGATCCATATCGGCAGAAGCAGGGACACCGTCGGGTATTGCAGCCCCATCGCACCATAGAGGGCTGTGAAGGTCACGAACGGACGGTCGGTGAGAGCGATCCAGCGACGCTGCTGCGCCGGTGGCGCCAATGCCCTGTAATGAGGGAGCAAGAACAGGAGGAGAGCGCACAGCGCAAAGCTGGCCGCGTTGCCGAGAATCAGCACGATGTAGGCGGTACTGGTATTCGCTGTAACCGCAAATCCGGCGCCCACGGTCCCCAGGACGACACCCAAATTGACGTAAGCACGGAGCTTTGCCCTGAACAGCGCTGGGCGGTCAGTACCGACCCGGACCACGAGGGCTCCCCAGGCTGCGCCGCCAGCGGCTGCGGCAAGCTGGTCAACGGTAGCGATGACCGTGAGGGCAGCCCAGCTCTCGACAAGCACGAGAGCAGACATCGCCACTGCTTGAACCGTCAAAGCGAGCATCATGATCGTGCGCGGCCCACGTCGATCGGCCAGGTGACCTCCCGGTATCCCCGCGAGCAGGCCGATCAAGCCGGCGACTGTGAGGGCGGCACCCACCTGCACTGCCGGTAGATCCACGACCAACGTGAAGTAGAGCGCCGACACCGTATTGAAGAGCCCGTTGCCGACTCGGTTCACGAAGCTGGCCAGGATCAATACACGCTCTGACCTGTTGCCCCCCGCTATGTGAGCTATTCGGCCGGGTGTTTGACCATGGGCGCAGGCCTCGTCAGTCCAACAAGGCAGCTGTGAACACCTCGTGGTGTGCCGCCAGCCACCCCTGGATGCGGTCCCAACGTTGCCAACCACCGTGTTCCGACAGCGCCTGGGTGTAGACGGGGTCGCCGTCGGCCACTCGGTCGGCGACGAAGGCCCGGCAGGATGCGGTGGCCTGTTCGATGACGCCGGGCAGTTCAGCGCGGTCCTGTGGGGAGAGGCCGTAGCCGTCGGCGAGGATCCGCAGTCGCGTCGGGGCGTCCAGTCCCGTGGGATGGAGAACTGCCGCGGACGTGGGATCGAGCATGGGTACCCAGTAGCGGGCGGTCATGGCGACGTCCCACACTGCTCGGCCGGGGGCCGCCATGTCGAAATCGATCAGGGCCACGGCACGGCCGTCGCGGAAGACGACGTTCTCCGGGCACACATCGTTGTGGCACAGCATCGTTCCCCCAGCTGGGTCGGCCAGGGATCGGGGCCACTCGACGCATGTGTCGACCGCGATGGCCGAGCTGGCGTCGTGCAGGCGCCGCAGCAGTTTTCCCACTGATCTCAGCGCGGTCTCGGTCATGGCCCAGCGCGGGAACGGCGGCAGAGCAACGTCGCCGGGGATGAAGGTCAGTTGCTCGCGGCCGCTCGCGGTGAGACCGACCGGCCTCGGAGCCGCGCCGAACCCGTGCGCTTCGAGCGCGAGGAGATGGGCATGGAGTGCGCGCGCGGTGCGCGGCGCCGGGCGTTCCACCAGGGCACCGTGGCGGAAGACCGCGCCCACGTTCACCATGCCGCCGACCAGGGCCGCGCCCTCTGCCGTCTCGCCCTCAGCCGTCATGTCGATCACGCTACCGGCAGGTCGGCCGAGCAATCCCCATTCGGGTGAACATGTTCAGTGGAACGTTCGGTTGCGGCGCACAGGGGAGCCGCGATGGACAGTGCTCCGTGGGCGTTGGCGGTTTCATCGGCGGGTGGTGTGGTCACGACACTGCTCGGCGTCGTCGTGGGCGGTTTGCTGGGCCGCCGAACGCAGACGCGGCAGTGGCTGACGGACAGCAAGGCGGCCACGTACGCGGCGGTGCTGAGGGAGTTCACACGTGTGGAATTCGGCTTGCGGCTGGCCTACTTCGACCGGCGGGCTGCCGAGGTCGACTGGGCGGCCTGGAGCGAAGCCCTGGCAAGTCCGAGTCTCGTTGCTGAGGACGAAGTCATCATCACGGCCAACACCATGGCCGATGCCGTGGCCCGGGTGGGAGAGCAGGCTCACTCAGGCCGGAGGGACGAAGCCCAGTGGCGGCAAGTACAGCGACAGCTCGCCACGGCGCAGCTGGCATTCGTCAATGCCGCCCGCCAGAGCCTCGACCCCAAGCAGTCACCCGCGCGCGTCGAACAAGTCACCGCCACCGAATAGGACGCTCAAGCAGTGGCTTCGACGCGGAGACCAACCTCCGTACATCACCGGGATCACACAGCGCTTCCGCACCATCAGGAGGCGTCAGGAGCCAGTACGTCCCAGGTGGCTCGGCCCGGTGTGGTGACGGTACGCCGAGATAGCAGTTCTCGCCGAGGGCCTCGATGCCGTGCCCGTGCCAAGTCGCTGCGGTGCCGGGCGGCACGAGTGCGTAGTACCAGCTGCGCGGTGGGTCGGCGATGACAGCCCCGTCGATACCGGCCCCACGGAAGACATTCTCGACGGATTCACGGTCCTCGCTGCCCGCGAGGCAGTGAATGACGGGCGCGCCCACACGAATTGCGTCGAAGTGAACGCCGATACGCAGCATCGCGGGCCTGTCCCGCATCCACTCTTCACGGGCGACGCGAGGGTGGACCTCGCGGGACACGAGCCACTGGCCCGCCGCAGCGGCCATGACGACAGGCCGCACATCGCGCTTCTCACCGAACCCGCTCGCAGCATCGGCAAGGGCTGATCGGCGCCTGCGGTCGGCGGGCGATCGACGCGTCATGGCGTGCTCCCCTCAGCCCCGGTCGGCATGCCCGACTTGCCGAGGACATGGTCGAGTTCGGCGTGGAGAGCGACGGCCTCCTCGTATGTCATGACGAGATCGCCGTCTCCGACATGCGCGCCGTCATGTCCAACCGACAGCGGCAGGGCGATCCTTCCGGCTTCCGTACGCCGCAAAGCACTGCCGCTGGTCGCTCGCGTGATCCGTACACCTTGCATGGGGTTGGCCGTTTGGCGGTCGGCCTCGCGCGACGGCCGATGAGTCCTCGTCATGACCGTGGACGGTAGAACGGATCGTGTGCGGCTACCCGGAGGAGGGTTCCGGGCCGCTTCCGACTCCGGGTGGGTCAGGCCAGCACCCCGACGTGCTCGGCGATGACGTGCAGATCATGCTGCATCTCCGCGCGAGGCCGCTTGAGCAACGACTGTACGGCTTCCCTGACCAGAGGAAAGTAGCGGATCTCCTCCGGAGAAACCTCCATGATCTTCTTGAGCATGTAGAGCGTTCCGAAGTCGTCGCCCGTCAGCCGGTGGGCGTGCATCACTTCGACGCGGTAACGCGTCGTGCGTTCCAGGGGCAATACGTCGGACGCGGGCACGTCGACGTCATCGGCGAGGCGCAACGCCTCGTGTGCGTCGCCCTCTTCGGCCGCGAGGTGCACGCCGTGCATGGCGACGTTCGTCGGGCCGAACGAGGTGTGCCAGTCGTTGCGGTCCTCGCCGAGGCGGGTGGCGATGTCCTGTGCCTTGCGCAGCAGGTCCCAGGCCGCGGGCGCCTTGCTGTCCCGTACGGCGGCAATGGATCCGGCGAGGTGCAACGCACCGTAGGCCGAGAGGTGTTCGGGTGCCGCACCGTCGTCGGGACGGCAGTGCTCGATCATGCGACGTGCGAGGTCGAGCGAGTCCGCGACCTCGCCGCTCGAGGTGAGGATGCCGCACACGTTCCACGCCGAGGCGGCGATCAGCGCGGGATCACCGGTCTCGTCCGCGATCTGCATGGCGCGGTCGGCTGCCCGAAGCGACAACTTGCGCTCGCCGACGCGCCGGAGGAAGACCTGATGCAGGTGGAAGAGGGAAACGAGCGAGCGGGTCGCGAACAGTTCCTGCTCACCCGAGGCTCGCCTGAGCGTGGCGTACGCCTCGTTGAGCAGCCCGGGCAGCATCTGGCCCACCGGCCCGTACCGCTCGGTGTGCGTCTCGTAGATACTCCACGCCTCCGCCACGCGATCCCCGAGCTGTGCGGCAGTGAGCGCATCACCGGGCAGCCCTTGCCCGAGGAGGGACGGCGGGGTGTTGAGCGCCCGGCGAATCGCAGGGACCGATGGGTGCTCCGCACCACTGGCGATACTCAAGTCGAAGGAGGGCCCGACCAGATCCGCGACATTGTCGACACCGAGCTCACGGCCGATACGGACGAGCATGGACACGCTGTCGATCTGAAGGACGTTGCGTTCGACTTTCGACAGCCAGTCCTCGGACCGGCCGACAAGACCGGCGAGGACCGCCTGCGGCATCCCTTTGCGGTTGCGGTGGTACCTGATCCGCTGCCCGGTGGTCATGACTGATGCGTCGTTCATGGGCTCCCCTTGCTGGGCACAAGCGCTCAACGCCCAGAGTACGGCCACGCATTGCCACTCATGCAAAGGGAAGTGCGCTCAAGACTGTTGGGCTGCCAGGGCATCAAGACGGCCGGAGACCCGCTGCAGCAGCCCCATCAACACCTCGTACTCCTCGGCCGAGAGGCACTCCATCATCCGCACCCTCAAAGCACCGGCCTGCTCGGCAACCCGCTGGTGCGCCTACCGGCCCTCGTCGGGTCAGCGTCACGGTTGAGTCAACCGGGAGCTGTTGGGTACGGCAAGGAACGCGCAGTGCAACGGGGCAGCAGATCCAGTGCACTTGCCCTGCACTTCATCGACAATGACGGGCCGGGGGTCCCATGAAAGTGGTCGGCGTGTGGATCGGCGCCTTGGCCTGTACGCTCCAGACCGCCCTGCGCATGATCAACGAGCAGTTCGCCGATCACCTGGGCGTCGCCGTCCGCACGGTTGCTACCTGGCACGCCAACCCCAATGTCGTCCCGCGTACCGAGATGCAGCAAGTGCTCGACAGGGCCTTCGAGAAGGCCACGCCCGAGACCCGCGAACGGTTCTCCCTCCTCATAGTGACCCGCTTCATACCGACCGACATGATCTATCCCCGATCCTGGCAGCCCTGGAGGAACAATGACCCAGCCGGCACCCGAGCAGCCCGCCATCGCCGCCGCGATCGTGGTGCACGACGGCGGCGTCCTGATGGTGCAGCGCAGAGCGAAAGAAGGCGAACTGCTCTGGCAGTTCCCCGCGGGCAAAGTCGAGGCCGGCGAATCCCCCGAGGAAGCAGCAGCACGCGAAGCGCTCGAGGAGACCGGCGTGACCGTGAAGCCCACCGAGCTCCTCGGCGAGCGCACGCACCCGAAGACCGGACGGCGCATGGCCTACGTCGCCTGCGCCCTCGTCTCCGGAGAAGCTCACGTTGCCGACACCGACGAACTCTCAGACCTGGCCTGGGCCCGCCTGACCGACATCCCCGCATACGTCCCCTACGGCCTCTTCGAGCCGGTCCAGGCATACCTCGACACGGCGCTGAACGAATAGCCCTGCCGCTCACGCCAGTGATCCTCCACCGGGGCCTGCCCCGGCAGCGGCCGGTAGACGGACACATGGCGGGTGCTCGACGCGGTGAACGGCGCCCCCTCCCAATCCGCCCAGCGCTCCTCCAGGCGCAGCTCGGCCAGCTGCGCCATCAGATCGAGTTCGCCGGGATGGGCATACCGCAGGCGGCCGGGCCGAGCTAGGCGGCCGCCCAGGGCGCCTACGACCTGGACACGATCGTCGCCGTGGGGACCACAATCGGGGGTTGTTCCTCCATGCGGCCGGTGCCGCCAGGTTCTTCTCGACTACTTTCCCTCCCTCAAGGTCATCGTCGGCGAAGGCGGCCGCATCATGTTGACCGAACCAATTTAGTAATCGCGCATCTGCCGATTGCGCTGCTGGTCACGCTCTAGATTGCGCATCTCTTGCGTGAACCTGGCCGCCTGCTTTGCGGCATAGCTCGTGTTGCTGGTTGCATTGCCGCCATAACGCATGTTGAAGGCTATTTGTTCGTCCCTTTTTGCTTCCTCCTCGCAGTGAGCGACCTCTCTCTTCTCTGAATAGCTCAGATCGTTCTTTGCTTGAAGCTTGCTAGCTCGTTCTCGGAGCCTTTTAGCCATCTCTTCCCAAGTGGCGGGATCGTCGTAATCTGACATAGCCGCCTCCTTTTTTGGGCCAAATCTCGATACGAGGCGGAGACGTTTTGAATGAACCTCTACGTCTAGTGTCCTGCTTGGACGGCACGGGGCCCAAGATTGTCTCTGCTCCCGCACGATCGCCTGGAGGGCGAGAGCCGGGCTGAGGTAGGTGGTCGAGCCCCTGCGGCCCTACGAGCGCCATAGGTTCGGATAAATCCAAACCATCCTCATCGCCGACTTGCTGACCGAAAGCTACGTCTGGGCCGACCACCAACTCGACGCCGAGCAAACGCCATTCAGGGCGATGACCATCACGGCGCGGGCGACGGCGGGCGCTCGAAGAAGGTCTCCAGGGCGACCGTGGCCTGGGTGCCGCTCACGCCGTCGATCGCGTAGAGGCGCCGGAGCACGTCCTGGAGCTGTTCGGTGGTCGTCGTGCGCACCTTGACGAGCACCGACGCGCTGCCGGCGATGATGTGCGCCTCCTCGATCTCCGGGATGGCCGCGAACGCCTCGGCCGAATCCCCCATCCAGGCCGACGACTCGACCATCACGAAGGCGAGCACGGCGAGCCCGAGGCTCTTCGGATCGACGTCCACCGTCGTACGGCGGACGATGCCGCGCTCCCGCAGCTTGCGCACCCGCTCATGGGCGGCCGCCGTGGAGAGCCCCACCGCTTTGCCCAGTGCCGCATACGCCTGCCCGGCGTCCTGCTGAAGCAGCGCCAGCAGTTCGCGGTCGGTGTCGTCCAGGTTCCCAGTCGCCATGGTGGAACCATATCTCGTTCTGCAATACTCCAGATCATCTGGATCACGTTCGGCGTTCAGCGATTGGATGTGGATGATGTCTGGCACGGTCGAGTTCGGGCTGTACGAGGTCTTGGACGACCGCTTCCGCCGGTGCGCCCTCGGGGACACACGGCTGGAGCAGTTGCACGGAGACTGCCGCTGGGCCGAGGGGCCTCTCTACCTGCCCGCCTGGCGCCAGCTCGTCTGGAGCGACATCCCCAACGACCGGATGCTGCGCTGGGACGAGGCCACCGGCGCGGTCGGGGTCTTCCGTTCCCCGGCCGGGCACAGCAACGGCAACACCCTCGACCACGAGGGCCGTCTGATCAGCTGCGAGCAGGGAAACCGCCGCGTCACCCGCACCGAGCACGACGGCACGATCACCGTTCTCGCCGACCGCTACCAGGGCAAGCGGCTCAACTCGCCCAATGACGCGGTCGTTCGCTCCGACGGCTCGATCTGGTTCTCCGACCCGGACTTCGGCATCATCAGCGACTACGAGGGCCACCGCGCCGACAGCGAGATCGGCGCCTGCAACGTCTACCGGATCGACCCGCACAGCGGCGAAGTCAGCCTCGCCGCCGACGGTTTCGCCGGGCCCAACGGAGTCGTTCTCTCCCATGACGAACAGCGGCTCTACGTCTCCGACACCAGGGCCGGACACATCCGCGTCTTCGACATCCGCGAGGACGACACCCTCGGCAACGACAAGGTCTTCGCCAAGGCCACCAACAGCCGGTTCGACAACATCCGTTTCGACAGCGACGGCCGGCTCTGGGCCGCGGCCCTCGGCGACGGCGTCCACTGCTACGACCCGGACGGCACTCTCATCGGCCGCATCCTCGTCCCCGAGCCCGTCTCCAACATCACCTTCGGCGGCCCGAAGAACAACCGCCTCTTCATCACCGCCACTACATCCCTGTACTCACTGGTGACGTCGGTGACGGGAGCCCACCGCGTCCCCCGTCGCCCGTGACAGCGACGGTCGTTGCCGCGCGTACGAAGGCAGCGACGGCCGGCGAGTGCGCGTCCTGCGGCCAGGCGACGGTGAGGGTGGCCGGCTGGAGGTCGCCCACGGGCCGGTAGGCGATGCCGGGGCGCGGGTTGCGGTGCGCGACCGAGGCGGGGAGGAAGCAGATGATGTTGCCCAGCTCGATCAATTTGAAGATCTGGGACAGGTCGGTGATGGTCTGACGGGTCTCGGCCACGGGCCCGTGGTGGGTCGTGGTGAGAGTGCCGGGATGAGGCGTGGCGTTGGCGTGGTCCGCGGGGGTGCCGTCGGGGAGGGTTCTGCCGGCCAGGTCCGCCAGGCGGAGGTCCGGCCGGGCGGCCAGGGGGTCGGTCGCCGCCAGGGCGACCAGGCAGGGTTCGGTCAGCAGCGGTTCGGTGTCCAGGCCGCGTTCGTCGCAGGGCAGGGGCAACAGCGCGACATCGGCCCGGCCGTCGCGCAGCGCCCGGCTCTGCTCGCCCCGTCCGCCCATCAGCAACTCCACTGGAATCGACGCCTGTTCGTTTCGGTACGCGGCGAGGATCTGCGGCAGCAGCCCGGCGTCGTAGTCGGCCTTGAGCGCGAGCCGCAGGCGCGGCGCGGGCCGACCGGCCTGCCGGGCCCGCCGGGCGGCTGCGGTGATCGCGTCGAGAGCGGTACGGGCGTCCCGTACGAGGACCTCTCCGGCGGCCGTCAGAGCAACCCTGCGTGTGGTGCGCTCGAGCAACTGCACGCCCAGTTGACGTTCCAGCTCCCGGATCGCCCGGGACAGTGGAGGCTGCGCCATGCCGAGTCGCTGCGCCGCGCGCCCGAAGTGCAGTTCCTCGGCGACGGCGACGAAGTAGCGGAGCTGCCGCGCCTCCAGGTCGTTCATAGCCGCAGGGTATCAATGGCGATCGGATCGGTCCTTCAGGTCTGACGTTTACGCCGAGTTGACTGGGAAACGCCAGCACAGGCAATGACAATCCCGAACAATCCCGTGGAGTTTCCTTTGATCGTCGTCACCGCCCCCACCGGCCAGATCGGCTGCCAGCTCCTCGACCACCTGCTGGACAGCAGCGCCCCTATCCGGGTCATCGCGCGCGATCCCAGCCGACTGAGCGCGCAAGTACGCGATCGCGTCGAGGTGTTCGCAGGGTCGCACTCCGACTCCACTGTCCTTACCGAGGCGTTCGCGGGCGCCGACTCCGTGTTCTGGCTGGTACCCCCGAACCCGCGCGCCGTGAGCGTCGAGGAACACTTCCTGGACTTCACACGGCCGCTGTGCGAGACGATCACGAGCCAGGGCATCAAGCGCGTGGTCGCGGTGTCGAGCCTGGGGCGCGGGATCGCCAAGAATGCAGGACAGGTTTCGGTGTCGCTGGCCATGGACGAGTTGGTCGAGAGTACGGGCGTGAGCTACCGCGCGCTGTGCCTACCGCCGTTCATGGACAACATGCTCGGACACCTCCAGTCGATCAGAAGCGAGGGCACCGTGTTCGCCCCCGTGCCCGGGGACCGCAAGTTCCCGACCTGCGCCACCCGTGACATCGCGGCCGTCGCGGCCCGGCTGCTGCTCGACGATTCCTGGAGCGGACAGGAGGACGTCCCGGTCCTCGGCCCCGAAGACCTGTCCTACGACGACATGGCGCAGATCATGTCCGAGGTGCTGCAACAGCCGGTCCGCTTCCGGCAGATCCCCGCCGAGGCCTGCAAGGCCAACCTGATGCGGCACGGGGTGAGCGAGGCCTGGGCCGAGGGCGTGGCCGACCTGCTCACGGCGATCGATCACGGCATCTACGACGCCGAGCCGCGAACCCTGGAGTCCACGAGCCCCACCGGCTTCCGTCAATGGTGCGAGGAAGTACTCGAACCGGCCGTCCACGTCACCGGCGAAGCAGCCGTGTAGTCGTTACGTCCGTCTTCGTACCGCTCATCCTTAAACGGCTGAGATACCTAACACGTCCGGGTGAAACGGTGATTGAACCGCATGGACCAGGGCAATTCCCCGCTGTCCCGAGGCCTTCCACCCCAAGACGAAGGGGGCCTCCCATGGCCACGTTCAACGTATCCATCGTGGACTTCGCCTTCCAGCCGGACCAGTTGTCGATCGCGGTCGGCGACAAGGTCATCTGGACCAACAACGGCGGCACCGACCACACGGTGACGTCGAACGTCGGAACAACCCTCAATTCTGGCCACATCCCCCCGAAAGGAACGTTCGACCACGACTTCACGCAGAGCGGGACAGTCCCGTACCACTGCTCGATCCACCCGGACATGACGGGAAGCATCACGGTCGGGTAAGGCCGCCTTCCCGCTCAGCCCAACGGCCGGGCATACGTCACGAACTTCCGCTCCGCCACGAAGCCCATCGTCTCGTAGATCCCCAGTGCGCCGGTCGGGTTGGCGGCGTCGACGATCAATTCCGCCTTGTCGTACCCCTGGTTCCCGGCCTCGGCCAGCGTGTGCGCCAGCAGGACGCGCGCCGCGCCCCGGCCCCGGTGGGCCGGCCGGGTGCCCAAGTGGCCGATCGTGCACGAGCGGTGTCCCGTGGCAGCGTTGTCGGCGGCGTACTCGTCGGCGAGGAGGTACGCCGCGACGCGGCCGTCGGCATCGAGCAGCAGGGCGGACAGAGCGGGGCGGAACGAACGGTCCCCGGTGAACCACGTTTCCCAGTCGGTCTTGTCCGTCTCCGTGTGATTCCAGTGGTCGCGGAACGCGTCGTTGTGCGCGCTGCGGGTCGCCTCGTCGAGAGACGTCTCGAAGGGCACCAGGCGCAGCCCGTCCGGCACCTCCGCAGCGGGCAGCCGGTCAGCGCGCAAGCCGTGCGTCATACCGAACCAGTAGCGGCGGGGCTCGAATCCGGTGTGCCGAGCCAGGGCCGCCAGCCCTGCGTTGGCGGCCGCCCCGTCGATCAACAGCTCTGCCGGTACGCCGGGATGGCGCTCCGTCCGGATCGCATCCGCGCGGCTGCGCATCCAGTCGACCAGCCGGGCGCCGATCCCCTGCCTGCGCCAGTCCGGATGGACGGCGGCGCTGGTCCCGAAGCGGGCGATGTCCTGTACGTGCTCCGGCCCGTAGACCATCGCGTACGCCACCAGCCGCGGCCCGTGCCACAGGCCGACGGTGTTGTGCGCCAAGTCCACCTTGGGGTCGGTGAGCTCGTGGAGGACATCCGCCTCGTCCTCGTGCAGGCCCGTCCTGTCGGCTCGTTCGACCTCTTCGCGCAAGGCTGCGAGGTCCTGGGCGTCGGCCGTACAGAGAGGCTTTGGGGTGATATCCACCCTGTCAACGTTACAAAGAGGTAAAAGACAACTCAAAAGGTTTTTTCAACCCTGAGCCGGATGCTTCCCTCAATAGGACTGGAACTCCAGCAAGTTGCCCTCGGGGTCACGGACATGGGCCGTACGGCACGTCGACCCCCATTCGGGGCGCGCGGTCGGCCCGGCGACGTCCTGTGCGCCGTGTGCCAGGCACAGGGCGTGGGCCGCGTCGACATCGGGGACCCTGCTGACCAGCATCACCGCGTCCTGGGCGGGCCAGGACCCGGGCAGATCGGAGGTCCCCACCGCCGCGGCCATCGCGGCGCGGTCGAAGAGACTGACCACGCCTTCCTCCCCCACATCCCAACTCGCGTACGGCCCCTCCTCGCTGCCGCGCGCCAGGTGCGCGCCGATCAGCTTCGGCAGGACGGTGTCGTAGAACCGGAAGCATGCGCCGAACCGGGTCACGAGCAGGCGCGGGTGCATGGCATCCATGTACATCCCCCAAACGATAGGAACACACCAACGATTGGTGGTGACCTATCCTAATCACATGTCCACGACGCCACCGAGCCTCACTTCGCTCACCAGCTATCTGCTGTCCAAGGTGGGCAAGAACGCCCGAGGGATGCTCGCCGAACGCCTCGCGGCCAAGGATCTGAGGCTGTGGCACATGGCGACTCTCGCCGCCCTCGCCGACTTCGGCCCGCACCCCCAGCGGGACCTCGCGCGGCGGCTGGACATCCACGCCAGCGACATGGCCAAGCTTCTCGACGAACTCGACGGCCGCGGACACGTCACGCGCGAACGCGATCCCGCGGACCGCCGCCGGCTTCTGGTCGCCATCACGGCGGAGGGTCGCGAGGCTCTCGCCGTCCTCACCGACGACGCCGTAGCCGTTCAGGAGGCGATCCTCGCGCCTCTCAACCCCGACGAACGCGCTCTTCTCCACGGCCTGTTGCTCCGCTTGTACAACGCATAAATCAGCGGAGCGGCTGGTGCCGCAGACGGCTAGCGTGTGCACATGACATCCGAATCGTCCCTTCCCACCGTCGAATTCGCCTTCCCCGGTCCCCTCCGCGACCGCCTCGTCGCGGCCGTCCTCGACGGCACCAAGACCTCCACCACCGGCCTGGTCGCCGACTACGAGTACACCGGCGAGCCGTTGCCGGAGCCCGGCGACCGCTACGTCGTCGTGGACTCCGGCAACCGGCCGGTCGGTGTCATCGAGGTGACGGGCAGAAGCGTGGTCCCGCTGGCCGATGTGGACTTCGCCCATGTCGTGGACGAAGGAGAGGGGGACGCGTCGATCGCCGAATGGCGTGCCAACCACGAGAAGTTCTGGCACGGCGCGGATGTGCGGGACGCGCTGGGGGACCCGGAATTCACGGTCGACGACCGGACCATGGTGGTCCTGGAGCGTTTCCGCCTGGTCGAGGACCTGCGCTCCAGCTGAGCAGCGCGGTTACCGCTCCCCCGGCGCCGCCGCCTCCAACTCCTCGACCGTGCCGGACATGATCGTGCGGACGTGCTTCGTGATGTGCTCGAGCGGCCAGTCCCACCACGCCACGGCCAGCAGGCGCTCGATGTCCTCGTCGCTGTAGCGACGGCGGATCACGCGGCCCGGGTTGCCGCCGACGATGGCGTAGTCGGGGACGTCGTCGACGACGACGGCGCCGGAGGCGATGACCGCGCCGTGGCCGATGCGGACACCCGGCATCACCATGGAGCGGTAGCCGAACCAGACGTCGTGGCCGACCACGGTGTCACCACGCCCGGGGAGGCCCGTGATGAGGTCGAAGTGGTCGGACCAGGAGCCGCCCATGACCGGGAAGGGGAACGTGGAGGGGCCGTCCATGCGGTGGTTGGCGCCGTTCATGATGAACCGGACGCCCTCGCCCAGGGCGCAGAACTTGCCGATGACGAGCTTCTCCGGGCCGTAGTGGTAGAGGACGTTGCGGGTCTCGAAGGCGGTCGGGTCGTCCGGGTCGTCGTAGTACGTGAACTCGCCCACCTCGATCAGCGGTGAGGTGACCAGGGGCTTGAGCAGAACGACGCGCGGCTGTTCCGGCATCGGGTGCAGGACGGTCGGGTCGGCGGGGATCAGCGGCATGGTGATCGGCTCCTTGTCGTGCTGCGGCAGGGCGGCTGGTTCATGATCAACTATCGCATCTCGTGCTGTCCCGGAATTAGCGTGCGGGCAGCAGGGTTGTGGCAGGCATGCCGCTGTATGCCAAGAGCACCGATGGAATCCGTATCGCCTACCAGCCCCGGGGAGCCGAAACCGGCGTGCCGCTCGTGCTGCTGGCGGGGCAGGCGAACAGCCATCGCTGGTGGGACGGTGTGCGGGAGGACTTCGAGGACACGCACCGCACCGTCACGCTCGACTACCGGGGCACCGGGGACAGCGACAAGCCCGACGAGCCCTACAGCACCGAGGGGTTCGCGCGGGATGTGATCGCGGTGCTGGACGATCTCGGTGTGGAGCGCGCTCATGTCTACGGCACGTCCATGGGCGGGCGGGTGGCGCAGTGGGTCGCGGCGCGGTACCCGGATCGGGTGCGGGCGCTGGTGCTCGGGTGTACGTCGCCGGGTGGTCCGCACGGCGTGGAGCGCGGCAACGAAGTACGCAGGGCGCTGGCCCAACCGGGGCCGGCGGCACGGGAGGCGCTGCTCGGGCTGATGTACACGCCGGCCTGGACGGCAACCCGTACGGGGCCGTTCACCACGCTCGGTGACCCCGCGATGCCGCCGTACGCGCGGCGACGGCATCTGGCGGCCAGCAACGCGCACGACGCGTGGGATGTACTGCCGCGCATCGAGGCGCCCACGCTCGTGGTGCACGGCGACGACGACGTCTTCAATCCCGTGGCGAATGCCCCGCTGCTCGCGGGGCGTATTCCGGGTGCGCGGCTCCATCTCATATCCGGTGCGCGCCATGCCTACTTCGAGGAGTTCCGTGCCACGGCCGGGCCGCTCGTCCTGGACTTCCTCGCCGAATACGACGAATACGACCGCCGCACACGGGAGTTCGCACGGGGTGTGCGCATGTGACTCGCAGATACCCTCCGCACACGCTCCCGCCGCGCGCCCCCACACGGTTGACTCATGCCGTAAGGCAACCAAGGCAACACAGCGTACGGGGGCTTCCCGGAAGGAGTACGGACCGTGACCATCCACCCCGAGCACGCCGCCAAGGCGGGTGAGCTCGCGGAGCTCCGGCGCAGGGTCGATGTGGGCGTCGTCCGCATCGACGGGCATCTCGCCCTGCTGACCCAGCGCAGCGATCAGACGGAGCGCGAGATCACCGAAGTGGCGGATCGGGTCAAGGCGTTGGAGCACGGCAGGTGGCCGTTGCCGTCGATCGCCGCGCTCACCGGCGTGGCCGCGCTGGTGCTCGCCCTGTGGCAGGCGGCCATGAGCCGGTGAACGCGGCGGGGGCCCGGGTCAGCCGAGCCGGATGTGGTGCAGGAGCAGCAGTGCCGCCGCCATGTTGGCGGCCGGTACCTCGCCGTGGGCGATCATGTCGGGTACGAGCTTGAGCGGCACCCATTCGCGACGGTCGGATTCGAAGCCGTCCTCGGGGTCACCGATGTACTCGGCCTCGTCCGTCCAGTAGATGTGGTGGCGGGCGTCGGTGAGCCCGTTGGACGGTTCGACCGTCATCAGGTGCTGCAACGGGCCGGGCCGCCATCCCGTTTCCTCCTCCATTTCGCGGGCTGCCGCGCGGGCGATGTCCTCACCGTCCTCGACCACTCCGGCCGCCAGCTCCCAGCCCCAGGTGTCGGTGATGAACCGGTGCCGCCACAGCAGCAGGACCTCGTTGGCCGCGTTGACCACCGTGGCGACGGCGACCGGCCGCAGCCGGATGAGGAAGTGGTCGAGGTGCCGGCCGTCGGGGAGTTCGACGTCCGCGAGGTTGACCTGGAACCAGCGGTTCTCGTAGACGGTTGCTTCGTTGAGGTTTTTCCAACGCACGTGTCTGCCACCTTCCGCCGAGGTGGCCACCTACCCGGGCGCTGGCCGGCCATGGCCCTCACCAGGGCACGCGCAACGCCCCGTCGATCATTTCGGCGGCCTCGGCGGTGGCCGCGCACCTGCTTTCGATCAGGTGCTCGCGCACCGCGCGGAGGCGGTCGCGTAAGCGCTGCGATTCCATGCCCCGCGCCTGCTCGGTCATCTCCTGAGCGGTGGCCACCGCCTTGTCCGCGTCTCCTTGACGCAGCTCGATATGCGTGAGCATGGCAAGCCGGTGGACACGGCCCCGGTCGTGGGCGGGGGTGTCGACGGCCCGGTCCGCGTGCTCACGGGCGGGCCTCAGATCGCCCAGACTCAGCAGTGCCTCCGCCACCTGGACGTTGACCAGGCCGGGCTGCACATAGCCGGTCTCGGCGGGTTCCTGGCCGCGGTGGATGCGCTCGGCCGCGGACTCGGCGCGGCGGATGCAAGCGAGTGCTCCGGCGCCGTCGCCGAGGCGGGCGTAGGCCTTGGCCTGCATCGCGTACAGGTCCGCGGAGAGAGCGGGGGTCATGTGGGGGCCGGCGGATCTGAGCGCGGACTCGGCGAACGCGACGGCCTGGCGGTACTCCCCCAGGAACAGCGACTGGTTGACGATGAGGGCTATCACATACGCCCCGAGGCCCCGGTCGCCGCTGGCCTTGGCGAGCCGCAGCGCCTGGTGGAAGTAGCGCTGGGCGAGACCGTGCGCGTCGGAGTCGTAGGCGCAGATACCGGCGACGGCCACCAGCCCCCCGGTGGCACGGTGGAGTTGGCGCCCGGCGGCGTCGGAGTAGCTGCCGCGCAGCAGGGGCGCGGCCTCGGCGTTGAGGAATCCGACGACGCGGGCACGCGTGCCGATGCCGCCGGCCTTGCGGTACATCTGCTCGTAGTGCGTACGGGCGGCGCGCAGCATGTCGATGTCGTCCATGGAGACCCGCGTGAGGCCGCGCCGGGAGACGTCGGCGTCCTCGGGCGGGTTCTCCCACTCCCAGACGGGGATCACGGCGTGGGTGCCGGTCACCGCGGGGGCGCGTACGACGTGTTCGCGCTGCTGCTGGTCGGAGCGCCACAGGGCGGTGGCCCGCTCGACGAAGCCGGACAGCGGGGTGCCGGGGGTCCGGGAGGTGCCGGGGGTGCCGAGGCCTATGTCGTCGAGGGTCAGGGCGCGGTGCAGGCGTTCGCCGAGGACCTCGCAGATGAGGTCGGGCACCTGGCCGCGCGGGCGTTGGCCCTTCAACCAGCGGGCCACGGCGGTGTGTTCGTAACGCAACGCCAGTCCTCGGACCCGGCCCGCCGCGTTGACGTGGGCGGCCAGGCCGGCGTGGGAGATCCCGGCCTCGTCGAGGATGGCGTCGAGCAGTGTGTTGGGCTCCATTGCCCGCCCTCCGTTGCGCTCGGTGGACTCAGCGTAGTGGGGGTCCGTTCGCACGGGGTGCGAATCGGGCCGGGTGCGAATCGGGCCGGGCGGCCGCCATCGCCGAACAAGCGTTACTGCCGGGCGGCGCAGGGCAGGGCCAGGGGTGCGGAGGTGCGCCGGCGGTCGTTGCGCAGGGCGAGCAGGGCGAAGTCGTCGGTGAGCAGTCCGCGGGTGTGGCGCAGCAGGGCGGCCTTGACGCGCTCGACGATCGCGGCGGGGACGAGCGGGGCGTGGCGGGCGGCTTCGGCGAGGGTTCTGGCGAGCGGGAAGAACTCGCCGGCCGCGTCCCTGGCGTCCTCGGCGCCGTCCGTGTGCAGCACCAGGGCGTCGCCGGGCAGGAGTTGGGTCAGCGACATCAGGGGGAGGTCGGCGGGGAGGGGGAAGAGCCCGAGCGGGGGCAGGGGTTCGGCGGAGGCCAGGACGACGGCCGTGCCGGTGCTGCCGCAGAGGCGATGGGGCCAGGGGTGACCGCAGTTGAGGGCCATGACCTGGCCCTCTTCGCGTACTTCGAGGAGCAGTACGGTCGCGAACTCCTCGGTGTCCTGCCGGTCCGGGGGGTCGGTGTGCATGCGGTCGCGCAGGTGGCGGTCCAGTGCGCGCTCCAAGCGGCGCAGGACGCCGGGCAGTTCGGCCTCGTCGTGGGCCGCCTCGCGGAAGGTGCCGAGCAGGGCGGCGACGGTGGCGACGGCGGGGATGCCGTGCCCGCGGACGTCGCCCATGACGAGGCGCACCCCATGTGGGGTGGAGAGCGCCTCGTAGAGGTCCCCGCCGATGAGGGCACCTTGGCTGGCAGACAGGTGGACACTGGCGAGGGTGATGCCCGCGAGGCGGGGCGGCAGGGGCCGCAGCACGGCGAGTTGGGCGGTGGCGGCGACCTCGCGGACGCGTGCGAGCTCCTCGAGGACCTTCAGGCCGCGGCCGCTGGTGAGGTAGCTGGCGACGATGACGGCGAGGATGGCGCAGCAGGTGCCGAGGCGGTTGACGGGGCCCTCGGGGTTGACGGAGCCGAGCGGCACGAGCGCGAACAGCGCGCAGCCGCCGCCGAGGAGGACGCACCGTTTGCGGCCGGTTCCGGCGCAGGCGATGGCGGGTGCGGCGGCCAGCAGTTGAACGAACTGCGCACCGAGAGGGCTGACGAACTCCCAGGTCACCACTGCGAACACCCAGAGACCGGGCAGTACGAACACGAAAGCCCGTCGGCACCACAGAGCTCCGGCACGGATCATTTCCGTCGGTCCCCCTATGCAGCGCAATGACGTGCACGATTCTCGCGATCAGTAACGAGCGCGCAAGGACCTACTAACCGGATTCCACCCTATTGAGTGATATTCGGAACGTGCTGGCACGGGCTGCTGTGACGGTTCGTGACACGCGTGAGGGGCGTTCCGGCCGACCGGAACGCCCCTCACCCTGTGTGCGGTTACACGCCTGTGCGGTTACGCGCCGCGCAGCACCGCGCCCGTGCGCTCGACGGCCTCGCGCACCGCGGCGTCGCGGGCGGCCGAGGCCTCGTCGGCGGTCAGGGTGCGGTCCCCGGCACGGAAGCGCAGGGCGTAGGCCAGCGACTTCCTGCCCGCGCCGAGCTGTTCGCCGGTGAAGACGTCGAACAGGCGCAGCGACTCGAGGAGTTCGCCCGCGCCGGCGCGCAGCGCGCGCTCGACGTCGGCGGCGGCCACCGAGCTGTCCACGACGAGCGCGACGTCCTGCGTGGCCACCGGGAAGGCGGACACGCGCGGGGCCTCGACGACGCCGGCACCGGCGCGCTCGAGGAGGTCGAGGTCGATCTCCATCGCGCAGGTGCGCTCCGGCAGGCCGAAGGCCTTGGTGACGCGCGGGTGCAGCTCACCGGCGTTGCCGACGGCCACCTCCTCGCCGTCGACGACGACCAGGAGCGCGGCGCAGCGGCCGGGGTGGAACGGTGCCTGCTGGTCCTGGCGGACGATCAGCTCGGCCCCGGCCTCGCGGGCGACGGTGCGGCCCGCCTCGACGGCGTCGGCCCAGGTCGCCGGGTGGCCCTGGCCCCACCAGCCGGTGCGCTCGCGCGCCCCGGCGAGGACGACGGCGGCGTGGCGCGGCTGCGCGGGCAGCGTGGCGTCGAGGCCGGCGATCTCCTCGTCGGTGGGACGGCGGTCCACGGGCAGGCGGAGCGCGGGGCGCTCCTCGCCGGTGGGCCGGAAGACCAGGCCGGTCTCGAAGAGCGCGAGGTCGTGCTCACCGCGGCTGTCGTTGCGGCGCAGGGCGGCGAAGAGCCCCGGCAGCAGCGTGGTGCGCAGCGCGGGCTCGGCCTCGGAGAGCGGGTTGACGAGGCGCACCGTGACCCGGCGTGCGTCGTCGGCCTCCAGGCCGAGGTGGTCGAGGGCCCAGTCGCCGATGAACGGGTAGTTGAGGGCCTCGACGTACCCGGCGCCGGCCAGGGCGCGGCCGGCCCGGCGGTGCAGGCGCTGCCGCGCGGTCAGACCGCGGCCGGCGGGCGGCTGCGGGAGGGTGGAGGGCAGGTTCTCGTAGCCCTCGAGCCGGATGACCTCCTCGGCGAGGTCGTTCGGGTCGGTGAGGTCGGGCCGCCAGCTGGGGACGGTGACGATGAGCTCGTCCTGCCCGTAGACGTCGCAGCCCACCTGCTGGAGGCGGCGGACGACGGTCTCACGGCCGTACTCGACACCGGCGACGCGGTCCGGGTGGTCGGCGTGCAGCGCGATGGTGCGGGGGGCGCCGGGGGCGACGATCTCGGTGACGCCCGCCTCGGGGGTGCCGCCGGCCAGGAGCACCAGCAGGTCGACGGTGCGCTGGGCCGCGGCGGACGTGGCCTCCGGGTCGATGCCGCGCTCGAAGCGCTTGGACGCCTCGGAGGACAGCTTGTGGCGGCGCGCGGTGCGGGAGATGGAGACGGCGTCGAAGTGGGCGGATTCGATGACCACTTCGGTGGTGCCGCGGCCCTCGGTGTGGTCCGCGATCTCCGTGTCGGCGCCGCCCATCACACCGGCGAGCCCGATGGGGCCGCTGTTGTCGGTGATGACGAGGTCCTCGGCGTCCAGGACGCGCTTGGTGCCGTCGAGGGTGGTGAGCTTCTCGCCCCGCTCGGCACGGCGGACGCCGATGGTCCCGTCGACGCGCGAGCGGTCGTAGGCGTGCAGCGGCTGGCCGAGCTCGAGCATCACGTAGTTGGTGACGTCGACCGTGAGCGAGACCGGGCGCATGCCGGCCTTCTGCAGACGGCGCTGGAGCCAGATCGGGGAGCGCGCCTCGGGGTCGAGACCCGTGACCGTACGCGCGGTGAAGCGGCCGCAGCCGACCGGGTCGGCGACCTTGACCGGGTAGCCGTAGCTGTTGGGCGCAGGGACGTCCAGCAGGGCCGGGTCGCGCAGCGGCAGACCGTAGGCGGTGGCGACCTCGCGGGCGATGCCGCGCAGGGACAGGCAGTAGCCGCGGTCCGGGGTGACGGCGATGTCGAGGACGTCGTCGCGCAGTTCGAGCAGCGCGATCGCGTCGGTGCCGACCTCGTGCTCGGGGGTGAGCACGATGATGCCGTGCGAGCCGTCGTCGCCCATGCCCAGCTCGTCGCCGGAGCAGATCATGCCGCGCGACACCTTGCCGTAGGTCTTGCGCTCGGCGATCGCGAAGTCACCGGGCAGCACGGCGCCGGGCAGCGCGACGACGACCTTGTCGCCGACGGTGAAGTTGCGGGCGCCGCAGACGATCTCCTGCGGCTCGCCGGTGCCGTTGGCCGACCCGACGTCGACGGTGCAGAAGCGGATCGGCTTGCGGAAGCCCTCCAGCTCCTCGATGGTGAGGACCTTGCCGACGACCAGGGGACCGGTGAGGTCGCTGCCGAGGTGCTCGACCCGCTCGACCTCGAGGCCGGCGGCGATCAGCTTGGCCTGGACGTCGCGGCCGGTCGCGTCGGCCGGCAGGTCGACGTATTCCCGCAGCCAGGAAAGCGGGGCGCGCATCAGATCTCCATCCCGAACGGCCGGGTGAAGCGCACGTCACCCTCGACCATGTCTCGCATGTCCTCGACGTTGTGGCGGAACATCAGCATCCGCTCGATACCGAACCCGAAGGCGAACCCGCTGTACCGCTCCGGGTCGATGCCGGCGGCGATCAGCACCCGCGGGTTGACCATGCCGCAGCCGCCGAGCTCGATCCAGCCCTCGCTGGAGCAGGTGCGGCAGGGGCGGTCGGGGTTGCCGATCGACTCGCCGCGGCACATGTAGCACTGCATGTCCAGCTCGGCCGACGGCTCGGTGAACGGGAAGTAGTTCGGGCGCAGCCGGGTGGTGAGGCCCTCGCCGAACAGCGAGCGGACCATGTGCTCGATGGTGCCCTTGAGGTCGGCCATGGTCAGGCCCTCGTCGATGGCGAGCAGCTCGACCTGGTGGAAGACCGGGGTGTGGGTGGCGTCCAGCTCGTCGGTGCGGTAGACGCGGCCGGGGCACACCACGTAGACGGGCGGCTCGCGGTCGAGCATCGAGCGGACCTGCACCGGGGAGGTGTGGGTGCGCAGCACGACGCCGGACTCGTCCTTCTTGGCGCCGGCCACGAAGAAGGTGTCCTGCATGGCGCGGGCCGGGTGGTCGGGCTCGAAGTTGAGGGCGTCGAAGTTGAACCACTCGGCCTCGACCTCGGGGCCCTCGGCGACCTCGTAGCCCATGGCGACGAAGACGTCCTCGACGCGCTCCATGAAGGTGGTCAGCGGGTGGCGGGCACCGGCCGGGACGCGGTCGTACGGCAGGGTGACGTCCACCGCCTCCTCGACCAGCACCCGGGCGTCGCGCTCGGCCTCCAGCTCGGTCTGGCGGGCGGCGAAGGCCTTGTTCACGGCGCCGCGGGCCATGCCCACGCGCTTGCCGGCCTCGGCCTTGGCCTGCGGCGGCAGCGCGCCGATCTCACGGTTGGCGAGCGCGAGCGGGGAGCGGTCGCCCATGTGGGCGGCCTTCGCCTCGCGCAGGGCGTCGAGGTCGGCGGCCGCGGCGAAGGCGGCGAGCGCCCCGTCCCGCATGCGCTCGATCTCTTCCGGTTTCAGTGCCTCGACCTCTACAGGGTCGTACGACTTGTTGGGTGCGGACATCTCTTCCCGTGCTTCCGATTGTCCCGGGGGGTACCCCCCGGGCTTCGCTCCGCTGAGCAGCTCGCCTTACGACGTTGGCTTACGACGTTGGTGCCAAAAAGGTGCCAAAGGTCGAGTCTAAGGGGAGCAGGTGTCCTGATGAGCCCGTGGGCTGGCGCTTCAGCTCTGGGAGAGGAAGGCCGGCGCTCCCACGGGCAGGGTAAACCGGAACTGGGCGCCGCCGTGCGGGGCCCGTCCGACGGTGACCGTGCCGCCGTGCGCCTCGACGATGCCCTTGACGATGTACAGACCCAGCCCGGTGCCGCCGCGCTTGCTGCCCCGCCAGAAGCGGGTGAAGACGCGGGTCATCGCGTCCTCGGGGATGCCGGGTCCCTCATCGCTCACGGTGACCGCCGTCCCCTCCGTACGGGTCTGTGTCAGTGCCGGTGCCACTTCCATGGTCACCGTTCCCTCGCCGTGGCGCACCGCATTTTCCAGCAGGTTGCCGAGCACCTGGTCGATCTTGTCGGGGTCCGCCCACAGCGGGGGCAGCGGGTCCACGACGCGGACCGCGAACCGGTCGGCCCGCTGCCCGCGTGCCACCCGGGCCGCCACGTGCCGGCGCATGGCGGCGGCCATGTCCACGGGCTGGCGGCGCACCTCCAGCCGCCCGGAGTCGATGCGGGAGATGTCGAGCAGCTCGGCGATGAGCCGGGTGACGCGGTCGGCGTCGGCGTCGACGGTCTCGAGCATCAGCCGCTTCTGGTCGTCGGTGAACCGCTCCCACTTGGCCAGCAGCGTCGCCGTGAAGCCCTTGACGGAGGTCAGCGGCGAGCGCAGCTCGTGGGCGACGGTGGCGATCAGCTCGGCGTGGCTGCGCTCGGTGCGCCGCCGCGCCTCGGTGCCGCGCAGCTGGACGACGACGCGCACCACGGGCCCGGTCGGCCGCTCACGGACGTACCGCGCGGAGACCAGCACCTCGCGGCCGCCGGGCAGCAGCAGGTTCCGCTCGGGCTGGCCGGCCCGGATGGCGAGCCCACCGTACGGATCGGTCAGCGCCCACCAGCGGCGGCCGTCCAGGTCCTCCAGCGGCAGCGCGCTCTCCAGCGGCCGGCCGAGCACGTCCGCCGGGCGGACGGCGGTGATACGGGCGGCGGCGGCGTTGAAGCAGGTGACGCGGCCCGAGGCATCGGCGACGACCAGGCCGTCCGGCAGGTCGTCGGGGTGCAGGCCGCATGGGGCGGCGCCGTCCTCGAACAGGGCGGCCACACTGTTGGACGACGTTCTGACGGTCACACCCGACACCCCCTTCCGGCCCCCGCGCGCGACACCCTACTAGCTGGAGGTCACGGAGCGGCACCCTCCGTGCGCGCGCTGCGCACGCGCCGAGGCGTAGAGGCAGACCGCGGCGGCCGTGGCGAGGTTGAGGCTCTCGGCCTTGCCGTGGATCGGGACCCGCACCACCTCGTCCGCGAGCGCCCGGGTCTCCTCGGGCAGTCCCCAGGCCTCGTTGCCGAAGACCCAGGCGGTGGCGCCGCCCATCGTGCCCTGGTCGAGCTCGGCGTCCAGGTCGCGCTCCCCCGCGCCGTCGGCGGCGAGGATGCGTACGCCCGCCTCCCGCAGGCCGCCGACGGCCCGCTCGACGGGGACGCCGACGGCGACCGGCAGATGGAAGAGGGAGCCGACGGAGGCCCGGACCGACTTGGGGTTGTAGAGGTCCACCGAGGCGTCGGTGAGCACGACGGCGTCGGCTCCGGCGGCGTCGGCGCAGCGCAGCACGGTGCCGGCGTTGCCGGGGTCCCGGACGTGCGCGAGGACGGCGACCAGCCGGGGGCGGGCGGCGAGGATGTCCTCGAAGGGCGAGTCGAGGAAGCGGCAGACGCCGACGAGGCCCTGCGGGGTGACGGTCTGCGAGATGTCGGCGACCACCTGGTCGTCGGCGTGGTGGACGCGGACCCCGGCGGCATGGGCGGCCGCCACGATGTCGGCGTGGCGTTCGGCGGCCTCGACGGTGGCGAAGAGCTCGAGGAGGGTGGGTTCGCCGCCGTGGCGGTGCTCGATCGCCTCGCGCACGGCCTGCGGGCCCTCGGCGATGAACCGGCGCTCCTTGACCCGGAAGCTGCGTTTGGCCAGCCGGCGGGCGGCGATGACGCGGGGGGAGCGCGGGGAGATCAGCTCGGGGGTGCCCATGGGCGGCGGCTCACTTCGTTCAAAGCGGTGGCGGTGCGGAGAACAACCGGAGAAAGAACCGGAGAACAACCGGACCCGCAGGCCAACGGCCTGCGGGTCCGGGCGGAAGCCTTGCGGCTCGGTGCCTCAGGCGGCGGCCTTCGGCGCGTTGACGTCGGCCGGCAGCGCCTTCTGGGCAACCTCGACGAGCGCGGCGAACGCGTTCATGTCGTTGACCGCGAGCTCGGCCAGGATCTTGCGGTCCACCTCGATGTTGGCGGCCTTCAGACCCTGGATGAGGCGGTTGTAGGTCATGCCGTTCTGGCGGGCAGCGGCGTTGATGCGCTGGATCCACAGCTGACGGAAGTCGCCCTTGCGCTTCTTACGGTCGTTGTAGTTGTAGACCAGCGAGTGGGTGACCTGCTCCTTGGCCTTGCGGTACAGGCGCGACCGCTGGCCGCGGTAGCCGCTGGCCGCCTCGAGGATCGCCCGGCGCTTCTTGTGCGCGTTGACTGCGCGCTTGACGCGTGCCACTTGTTAACTCCTTGTAGCGGGGCCGCGGTGGTCTCTCATGCGGCCCGGAAACGATTGGGTCCCGGTCTTGACGCGCACCCCGCGGGCGGGGTGCGTGGCGTCACTTGCCGAGAAGCTTCTTGATCTTCGCGGCGTCGCCCGGGGCCATCTCGGCGTTGCCGGTGAGGCGACGCGTCAGCTTGGACGACTTGTGCTCGAGCAGGTGGCGCTTGCCGGCGCGCTCACGCAGCACCTTGCCGGAGCCGGTGATCTTGAAGCGCTTGCTGGCACCGCTGTGCGTCTTGTTCTTCGGCATCGCGCCGTATCTCCTCGTCAGTGGCGCTCCCCTTGCCCGTGGTGCGGGCGCAGGGGAGCGTCAGCTTCTTCGATTGCTGTCCGGGACCTTGCGGCCCCGGGCGGGGGGCGAACCGGGCCGGGGCCCTTGGCTCACGCCTCTGCGGGTTCCTCGGCGGTGTCCGCAGCGGATCCCTCGGCGGCGTCCGCGGCGGCGACACCCTGGCGCTCCGCCTTGCGGGCGGCCTGTGCCTCGCGGGCTTCGGCCATCGCCTCGGTCTTCTTCTTGTGCGGACCGAGAACCATGATCATGTTGCGGCCGTCCTGCTTGGGGTTCGACTCGACGAAACCCAGGTCCTGGACGTCTTCCGCGAGGCGCTGCAGCAGGCGGTAGCCCAGCTCGGGCCGGGACTGCTCGCGACCACGGAACATGATCGTGATCTTGACCTTGTCGCCCTGCTTGAGGAACCGGACGACGTGACCCTTCTTGGTGTCGTAGTCGTGCGGGTCGATCTTCGGCCGGAGCTTCATCTCCTTGATGACCGTGTGCGCCTGGTTCTTGCGCGCCTCACGGGCCTTCATGGCCGACTCGTACTTGAACTTCCCGTAGTCCATGAGCTTGCAGACCGGCGGGCGTGCGTTTGCCGCCACCTCGACCAGGTCGAGGTCGTACTCCTGCGCAAGCTCCAGGGCCTTGGCAAGCGGCACAATGCCGACCTGCTCGCCACTGGGACCGACAAGTCGCACCTCGGGAACGCGAATCCGGTCGTTGATGCGGGGCTCGGCGCTGATGGATCCTCCTCGGTAGCACCACGCGGCTGCCTGGGTGACTGCCGCGCAACGTCTTTCAGTGAGACCAACCGCGCCGGGTACACGAAAAATGCCCCGGACGGGAACACAGGCGGGGCTCCAAGGAAAACCGGAACCGCCACGGTGAACCCGCGGGGCGCATCGGACGGCTCCATCGTCCGTACGGAACGATGGGCGCCGCCTGACCGGAGACCTGTCGGCCCGGGGGCCGGCGAGGTGGGAGTTCGGAGCCTCCACTTGTGGGCCGGACACCATGTGACCGGCCGGTCGCACTCCAGCATACCAGCGCTCCGGGGCGGTACCCACCCGAGTGAGCGCGGGCCCTAGGCTGACGGTCACAGAACAGCGGAAACCAGCGGAAGAACAGTGATGAGCGACGCCACCCCCGACGCCACCCCCGAGCCGGCCGGCAACCCCGGCTTCGACGACCTGACCCGTGACATCGCGGACGTGCCCGCCGTCGAGGTGATCACCACGGTCGCGGTGCACCTGATGAGCGCCGCCGCCGTCAACCTCGGCCTGGCCGAGGAAGGCGAGCGGCACAAGGACCTCGACGAGGCCCGCAAGCTGATCACGGCACTCGCCGGGCTGGTCACCGCGGGAGCCACCGAGATCAGCAACTTCCACGCGGGGCCCCTGCGCGACGGCCTCCGGTCGCTCCAGCTGGCCTTCCGCGAGGCCTCCCTCGTGCCGGACGAGCCGGGCCAGGGCCCCGGCGAGAAGTTCACCGGGCCGGTCTTCGGCTGAGGACCGGGGACTGAGGACTGAGCCCTCAGTCCGCGGACTTCCCCGGCTCCTCGTCCGTCCCACCCCTCACGGTCGGTTCCCCCGGCCGGTGGTGGGGCGGCACCGCGCGCTCGTCCGCGATCAGGACGGGCGCGCCCCGGGGCTGGGTGATCTGGTGCACGAAGGACGCGAGCACGCCGCCGACGAGCGGGGCCACGATGAACAGCCACAGGTTGGACAGCGCCCCGCCGGTCGCGAAGACCGCCGGGCCGAGGCTGCGGGCCGGGTTCACGGAGGCCCCGGTCAGCGGGACCCCGACCAGCTCGATCACGACGAGCGCCATGCCGATCGGGATGGCACCGAAGCCCACCACCGCGACCTTGTGCGTCACCGCGAGCCAGACGAAGACCAGCAGGAAGGTCAGCACGACCTCGGCGAGGAACGCGCCGCCGGTGCTGAGGTGCACCGCCGACCGGTCGCCGTAGCCGTTGGTGCCGAAGGCGCCGTGGGTTTTCAGGCCCGGCACCTGCTTGGCAAGCAGGAGCAGCAGCGCCGCGCCGACGATGGCGCCGAGGATCTGGGCGATCCAGTACTCGATCGCCGTGCGCAGCGCGATGCGGCCCTCCACGAGGAAGGCGAGCGTCACCGCCGGATTGAGCTGGCAGCCCGAGATCGGGCCCAGCGCGTAGATGAGGGCCACAAGAGTGAAACCGAAGGCAAGGGCGATGCCGAGCGCGCCGATGTAGTCGGCGGCGAGGACCGCGGAACCGACGGCGAAGAAGACCAGCAGCAGGGTGCCGATGAATTCCGCCGCCACGGTCCGTGTCTCCACGGGGTCCAGCTTCCAGGTGTCCAGCTTCACGTCCATGGCGTCCTCCCGGGGAAACTCGTGGACTGTCCTCGCATTGTCGGACGGCCCACTCCCCCGCGCCTGTCGGAGCCGGAGCGCCTGTCGGAGCCGGGCGGATCAGCGGCGCAGCAGCGGCTCCTGGTCCAGTTCCGTGCCGGGGTGCAGGAGGGCCAGGTCGAGGCCCCGGACGAGCCGGGCGCGCAGGACCTCGTCGGTCGCCAGCACGTTGACGACGCGCTCGACGACCGGGTGCGGTGAGGCGTCCTCGGCCAGGGCGAGCGTGATCGTGCCGTCGGCCTCCCCGCCGGGGGTGAGGTACGCGCGCACGATGCCCGGCTCGGCCTCCAGCGCCCCCCGGAGCGCCTCCCTGACGGCCGGGTCGGCCAGCGGGTCGGTGTTCGTACGCCCCTCGGCCAGGGCGAGCAGGGCCGGGCCGGTCAGCTGGTAGGTGACGGGGCCGGCGAGGTCGAGGACGATCGTGTCCGCCTTCTCGTGCGCGGCGGCCTGCATCGCCTGGTGCAGCGGCACGGCGACCGGGCGGGCGTCGGCGCGCCAGGCGGCCAGCGAGGCGACCGAGGTGAAGGCGGGCAGGGCCCGGCGGCCGTTCGCCTCGAGGGTCGGGACGGCCATGTCGCTGGTCTTCTCCCGCTTGAGACCGTCCGGCCCCTCCTCCACCTCGCCGAGCACGGCGACCACGGGCACCAGCAGCCGCGCCCCGGGCAGTGCCGCGAGCACCCGCGGCTCGGCGGCCGGGTCGGCGGACCAGGCGGCGAGCGCCTCGGTCAGCGCGGGGTCGGCGGAGCCGTCGTCGTCGGAGAAACCGGGGTCGGGAATGTTCTTGAGCGCCACGCGACGAGGGTATCGGGGCCCCGTCCGGCCCAGGACCAGGGGTTGGAACCTAGAGGTCAGGACCAGGGGTCGCGCCGCCGCCCGCCCCGCCACAGCACCGCCGCGGCCGCGAGCAGCACCGCCCCCGCCGCGCCCGCGGCGAGCGCCACCGGGCCGGGCCCGAAGCCGCCGCGCCCGGTGCGGTCCGGAAGGGGCCCGCCGCCGAAGTACCGCGGCGCGGGCGGGGGCGCCTGCGGGGCGGCCTCGGCGGTGATGCCGCGGGCCAGGGCGGCCGCCGGGTCCACCAGGCCCGCGCCCTGCTCGTCGCTGTGCCCGCCCGGCGAGGTGTTCCGCGCGGTCCCGACCAGCAGCCGGCGCACCCTGTCCGGGGCGAGGCCGGGGTAGGCGGACCGGACGAGCGCGGCGGCGCCCGAGACGAACGCGGCGGCGGCGCTGGTGCCCCAGCCCTCGTAGTAGCGCCGGTCGGGGTCGGCGATGACGACGCCGACGCCGGGTGCGCTGACGGCCGCGTACCAGCGGCGGGTGGAGAAGGGCGCCCGGTCGCCGTAGCGGTCCACCGCCGTCACCGCGATCACGCCCGGGTAGGCGGCCGGGTAGGAGGCGGGGTCGCCGTGCTCGCCGCCGTTGCCGGCCGACGCGACCACGACGGCGCCCTTGCGCAGCGCGTACTGCACGGCGGCGTCCTCGCCGGGGTCGGGGTGCGCGGTGTCGCTGTCGTCGCCCAGCGACAGGTTGATCACGTCGGCGCCGTGGTCGGCGGCCCAGCGGATGCCCTCGGCGAGCGCGCCGCCGCGGGCTCCGCGGGCGCGGGGCCGGGAGGGGTCGGCGTCCTCGAGGATCACCCGCACCGGCAGGATCCTCGCCTCCGGCGCGACGCCGATCACCCCGTCCGCGTTGTCCGGGCCGTGGCCGCGGCCGGCGATGATCCCGGCCATCGCGGTCCCGTGCCGCGCCCATGCGCGCTCCCCGCGCCCGGCGCCGAACCCGACGAGGTCCTTGCCCGGCAGGACCCTCCCGCGCAGGTCGGGGTGGCCCGCGTCGACCCCGGTGTCGAGGACCGCGACCGTCGCCCCCGCTCCCCTGGTCGTGCGCCAGGCGTCCTCGGTGTGCAGGGCGTCGAGGGCCCACTCCTGGATCCGTATCGCGTCGGCCCGCGCGGGGGCGGTGCCGACCGCGGCGAAGGCCACGACGAGCGCGAGCAGGCGTACCCGTTTCACCGGTCCTCCTCCTGCCGCTCCGGCCCCCGTGCCGCCGCCCGGTAGTCGTGCTCGACCCGCTCCTCGAGGGCCGTCGCGTCGTGGCCGAGGCCCGCCTGGGCCGGGGCGGTGGTCGCGCCCGGGGCGACCGCCTGCGCGGCGGGCTGCGGCGGGACGCCGGTACGGGCGTCGGCGAAGCCGCTCACGGCGAAGACGACCGCCGGGACGTCGGTGAGCACCTCGATCCGCCAGCTCGCCCGCTGGGCGTCGCCGAACCGTTCGGCGACGGTGCCGGGGGGCGCGTAGGCGCGGGGCATCGAGTCGGCACGTTCGTCGAGCCGTTCGGCGGCGAACCGCTTGCGCAGGTCGCGCATGCCGTCCTCCTCGGCGTCCGTGACGACCAGGCCGACCGTGGTGACGCTGGTCGACGTGGCGTCGGTGTACGTGGCCCGCAGCAGGCGCCGGCAGCCCACCGGGGCCAGCGCGTCGGCGAGTTGCGGGTCGAAGGCGCCGGCGCAGCCGTCGTCGGGGGCGACACCAATGCGCGTCCAGGCGCGTGCCGCACCGCCCGGCCCCGCGTCCTCTGCGCGCACGGTGCGGGGGAAGATGTCGTCCACGGGGACGTTGTGCCACTGGGTGCCGCCGCGTACGTAGGCGCGTTCGGCGGCAGTGCGTTCGGGCGGTCCGGTCAGCCAACTCCCGGCCGCCGCACCGGCGATGAGGCCCGATCCGAGCACCGCGCAGACGGCCGCGGCCGTCCTGCGCCGGGCGCCGCCGGCCGGTGCCGCGACGGCCGCCGGCGGGTGGGCGGGACGCGGGGGCACGAACGCAGGCGCCCGGTCCGCTTCGGTGGTCACCGTGCGCTTCCCCCTCGTATCCGGACATCCCGCCACGGCGTGGCGATCCACGTGGTCCACGGCGTCCGCGCCACTTTACGGTCCGGACCGCCGCCCCGGCCATTCGCGGGGCAGCACACCTCTACCCCTCGGTAACGCGCTCTGGCAGGCTGCGCGCATGTCGCCCGCGATAGCACACGCCGTCGGCCCCGTCATGGACCGTGCCCGCTACGACCGGGCCACCGCCCGCCTCGACGCCCCGCTGGCCGTGGTCGACCTCCGGGCGTTCGACGCGAACGCCGCCGATCTGGTGCGGCGGGCGCGGGGCAAGCCGGTGCGGGTGGCGACCAAGTCCGTACGCAGCCGGGCCCTGTTGGAGCGGGTGCTGGCGCGGGACGGCTTCGCGGGGGTGATGAGCCATACGCTCGCCGAGTCGCTGTGGCTGGCCCGGTCGGGGATCGACGACGTGCTGCTGGCCTACCCCTCGGCCGACCGCGCGGCCTTCGCCGAGCTGACCTCCGATGCCGCCCTCGCCCGCGCGGTCACGGTGACGGTCGACGACCCGGCGCAGCTGGCGCTGATCGACTCCGCCCGGAGCGGCCGCGAAGTGGTGCGCGTCTGCCTGGAGTTGGACACCTCGCTGCGGCTGTTCGGCGGCCGGCTGCGCGTCGGCGCGCTGCGCTCGCCGCTGCACGACGCGGACCGGCTCGCCGAGCTCGCCCGCGCCGTCGACCGCCGCCCCGGTTTCCGGCTGGTCGGGCTGATGGCGTACGAGGCGCACATCGCCGGAGTCGGCGACGCCGTGGCCGGCCGGCCGGTCACCTCGCGGGCGGTCCGGCTGCTGCAGGCCGCCGCCCGCCGGCAGCTGGCCGTCCTGCGCGCCGAGGCCGTACGGGCCGTACGGGCGGTCGTGGAGCTGGAGTTCGTCAACGGCGGCGGTACGGGCAGCGTGCAGCACACGGCCGCCGAGGAGGCGGTCACGGAGGTCGCCGCCGGTTCGGGGCTGTACGTGCCGCGGCTGTTCGACGGCTACACCTCCTTCCGCGGCAGCCCCGCGGCGCTCTTCGCCCTGCCGGTCGTGCGCCGCCCCGGGCCCGGCGTGGTGACCGTCCTGGGCGGCGGCTACCCGGCGTCGGGCGCGGCCGGGGCGGACCGGCTCCCGGTGCCGTACCTCCCGGAGGGCCTGCGGCTCGCGGGGCGGGAGGGCGCGGGCGAGGTCCAGACCCCGCTGCTGGGCACGCCGGCGGACGATCTGCTGATCGGCGACAAGGTGTGGTTCCGGCACGCGAAGGCGGGCGAGCTGTGCGAGCGCTTCGCGGAGCTCCATCTCGTCGACGGCGACCGGGTGGTGGGGACGGCGCCGACGTACCGGGGCGAGGGGCACACCTTCCTGTGATCACGCCATAGCCTTTGACTCTCCAGCGACGGGAGACTCCACAGTGGGCGGCATGGACGACGGCACTCTCCACTCGATCGGCGAACTGGCCCGGCTGACCGGTCTTCCGGTCAAGACCATCCGGTTCTGGTCCGACGAGGGCGTGGTGCCGCCGACCGCCCGTACTCCCGCGGGCTACCGGCTCTACGACCAGGGCGCCCTGGCCCGTCTGGGTCTCGTCCGTACGCTGCGCGAGCTCGGCGTCGGCCTCACCACCGTCCAGCGCGTGCTGGCTCGCGAGGTGACCGTCGCCGATGTCGCCGCCGCGCACGCCGAGGCGCTGGACGCGCACATCCGCACGCTGCGGTTGCGCCAGGCGGTCCTGCGAGCGGTGGCCGGCCGCGGGTCGACATCCGAGGAGCTGGAACTCATGAACACACTCGCCCACCTCACGGACGACGAACGCCGCCGTCTGATCCACGACTTCATCGACCACGCCTTCGACGGACTCGATGTCGACGGCGAGTTCATGGTGATGATGCGCGGCGCGATGCCCGTCCTGCCGGACGACCCGTCGCCGGAGCAGATCGACGCCTGGGTGGAGCTCGCCGGGCTCGTCCAGGACGACGGCTTCCGTACGCGCATACGCCGCGCCGCCGCCGACCAGGTCCGGGCCCGCGCGGAAGCCGGGCAGCCGGACGCGGACGCCGCACGGCAGTTGGCGGAGCTCGTGCGGGAGCACGTGACCGCCGCGCGGGACGCGGGCATCGCCCCCGGCTCGGCAGCGGGACGGCCCGTGATCGACGAACTCGCGCGCCGCTGCGCCGAACTGGCCGGCCGCGAGGACGGACCGGAGTTCCGCGCGTGGCTCCTGGAGCGGATGGAGATCGGCCACACGTCGGGCTACGAGCGGTACTGGCAGCTCATTTCGGTGATCAACGGCTGGCCGGTGAATCCGGGCATGGGCACGGCTGTCGAGTGGCTGATCGCAGGACTGCACGCCGACGCGCCGTGACACTACCGGGACGTGTCCGGCAATCTCCCCACTCGTTCTAGTGGCAGGAATGCCCGTCCCGTCTCCCTGAAGGAGCCTTGATGCGACGAGTCCTCACCGCGGTCACCATGGCCGCGACGGCCCTGACCCTGGGATCGGCGGCCTCCGCCCAGGCCGCGCCCCTGCCCAAGATCACGGACGTGAGCGGGCTGACCGTCCTCGACACCGGCAGCCTGGGTGACACGGTCGACTCGGCCGCGCAGAAGACGACGCACGTCGCGGGCGAGACCGGGGGCAACGCCCTGAAGCGGACCGTGCCCGCCACGGGCCGTACGGGCGGCACGGTCGTGAAGAAGACAACCGCCGCCGCCCGGCGCGCGGTCGGCGACACGGCGGGCTCGGCCGGCGACATCCTGGGCGAGACCACCAGGTCGGCCACCCAGGAGCTGCCCGCCCCCGGCGGCCTCCCGACACGGAACCTGCCGGCCTCCGGCGCTGTCCCCGTCAAGGGCCTGCCCGGGCTCAGCTGAAGCGGTCAGGGCTGACGCGGTCAGGACGCGGCCACCGCGGGAAGCACCGGATAGTCGGTGTACCCGCGGTGGTCGCCGCGGTAGTAGGTCTCCTCGTCGGCCGGGGTGAACGGGCCGCCCGCGCGGAACCGTTCGACGAGGTCGGGGTTGGAGATGAACAGCGTGCCGAAGGACAGGATGTCGGCCAGGCCGTCCCCGACCAGACGCAGGTCGCCATGGCCCGCGGGCCACGACTGGTCGGTCTCATGCGGGTTGAGCATGAACGTCCCTGGCCACAGGGCGCGCAGCTTCTCCGTCAGCGCCCGGTTGCCGGGGAATTCGAAGACGTGCACATAGGACAGGTCGTCGCGCAGTTCGCCGAGCAGCGCGGTGTACAGCGCACCGGTGTCGCCTTCCGTGAGGCCGAAGGGGGTGCAGCCGGGCGAGATGCGCAGCGCCAGCCGCTCGGGCCCGGTCACGGCGGCAACCGCGTCGACGAGTTCGAGGGCGAAGCGGATGCGGTTGGCGATGCTCCCGCCGTAGCGGTCGGTGCGGTCGTTGGCGTTCTCCGAGAAGAACTGGTGGATCAAGTATCCGTACGCCCCGTGGAGTTCGACGCCGTCGAAACCCGCGCGCAGGGCGTTGCCCGCGGCGTCGGCGAACGCCTCGATGGTGTCCCGGATGTCGTGTGCGGTCATGGCCGACGGCACGGGGTACGACTTGCGTACGGCCGGTTCCCCCGACACCCGTACGACCCCGGACGCGGCCACGGCCGACGGGGCGAGCGGATACAGGCTCCCGTTCCCCGGCAGCAGCTCGGGGTGGCTGTTGCGGCCCGCGTGCATCAACTGCGCGTAGATGCGCCCGCCCGCGCGGTGCACGGCGTCGGTGACCTGCCGCCACGACCGCGTCTGCTGCTCGCTGTGCAGGCCGGGGGTGTCGGTGTAGCCCTGGCCGACCTCGTTGGGCTGTATCGCCTCGGCGACGATCAGCCCGGCAGAGGCCCGTTGCGCGTAGTACTCCGCCATGAGGGGCGTGGCGGACAGCCCTTCGCCGTAGGCGCGGCGGCGCGTGAGCGGCGCCATGGCGATGCGGTTGGGGAGGGTGAGCGGGCCGAGGGCGATGGGGTCGAAGGCGGTGGGCATGAAGTGCCGTCCCTGTGAGGTGATTTGTGGTGGAGTGACGCAGCCATGATCGGATTCGACGGCATGCTGCACCATTCGCGCCCGGCGAACTGGCCGCAATGCGACATGACCGGCGGCCTGGTGGCGTTTTTCGGCCTACGCCGTGACGATCCCGTTGATCACCTCGGAGACCGGGGGTCCGTCCAGCAGGTCACGCAATTCCTCCACGCCCTGCTTCCGCTGTTCCCGCGTGAGCGAAAGGTGGTGTTCGATCCGTTCGTTGGACGTCCTGCGGAAGCGTGCGTAGAGCTCCTCGTCCTCCCGGACCCGGCCGGCGATGTCCACGAGGGCCACGGTTCCGGCGTGGTCGTCCTCGGGCAGCGGATGGCCGGGGAGGACGTCCGCGAACCGGGCGGCCGTGCGGCCGAAGACCGTGCCGGCGAGTTGCCGCACGGTGTGGACGTGCGCGTAGTGCTGTTCGTGGAGCGCGAGCGGCAACCGGCCGAGGAGCAGGGACTCATGGAGCGCAGTGAGCCCGGGGGTGAGCAGGTAGTGCGGGGTTCCCGCCACGTGGCGCAGCAGTTCGCGCTGTGGCAGAAAACGGCAGTCGGCGCGGCGTCCTGCGGCCGAGAACGACGTCTCCCTGTGCCCGGCGAAGGGGCCACCGCACACCAGGACCCGGGTGAACTGCCGCCAGTCACGCAGCAGATCGGGTATCCACCGGTGCATCAGACGGACGTAGTCGTTGTTGACGTCGAAGTCCAGCAGGAAGTTCTTGAAGCCGCCGATGTTGATCAGGAGCTCGTACTCCGGTTCCGGCCCGGTGCCACGAGGCGCCTCCCGCAGGCCTTCGAGGTCGACGATCGGACCGGTCAGGTGCATCGCGGATCCGGCGCCGATACCGGCGAAATCGGCCATGCGCTCCGCGACTCCGGGGAAGTTCTGGACCACGCTGTGCTCAGCGAGCAAGTGGGCCGCCACGATGCGCTCGTGCGGCGAGAGCCGGGCCGCCGCTATGGAGGTATCGCGGATCTGCTCGAGCGGCCGCCGAAGCTGCCAGAAGCCGAACAGGCTGTCCACCATGACCACCGGCCGCCGCGCCACGGCGGCTCGTACGGCCAGGTCGGCGTCCATGACGGAGACCACCTGATCACTGTTCTCCAGCAGGTGGTCCAGCAGCTGGGGGTCCGCGACGTCATCGAAGGCGTCCACGTGACGGCGTGCGAACAACGCCGCCACTCCGTCGCCCACGAAGACCCGCTCGTGTCCGCGGAGCAGCCGGGCGACGGCGACGAGTTCGGCGGCCGGGCCGAAGCCGCAGTTCTGGGCGCCCATGAGGATGCGCATCAGGCGAGGACCTCGACGAGCCGCTCGGCGAAGGGGGCGGGGCGGGTGGCGTAGCCGGCGTGCCCGCCGGGGAACTCCACCAGTTCACGGCCGAGCCGCCGCGCGAGGACGACCGCCGGCCGGTGGACGACGTGGGTACGCGACTCCCGTCCTCCGGCCACCACGAGCCGGTCCGCCACGCCCGCGAGCGCGGCCAGGTCGGGAACGCAGCGGGTGGACTCCGGCATCACATGAGCCAGGAAATACGCGCTGTTGTCGGCGGCTTGAGGCAGTGGCGGTGCCGCGCGGCCGCTGAAGACGGCCCGGAGCCTGCACAGGGCCGCCGCTACGCCCTGCCGGTTGTAGGTCTCGTGAACGCTGTCGAGGACGGCCAGTTGGTCCTCCGCGTCGGGCAGCAGTCGCATCGCCGGTGGTTCGTGCACGACCGCCAGCCGGACCCTGCGCTCATGCCTCACCACGAGTTCGAGTGCGGTCAGCCCGCCCGAGCAGCCACCGAACACCCGCACCGGCTCATCCGTCCCGGCGATGTGTTCGAGCAGCCGGTACGCGTCATCGGCATGCGCCTCGGCCCATTGCCGCGGAGACAGCCCGTCGAGTGTGCTGCGCGAATTGCCCCGTGGGTCGTAGGAAACGACGCGGTAGTTCGCGGCGAGGATGCCCGCCAGACGCCGGAAGACTTCCGCGTCGCAGGAACCGCCCGGGATGAGCAGCAACAGCGGCCCGCTGCCCCGCACTTCGAAGTACAGCTTCGCGCCCGGCACCGCCAGTGTTCCGGCCTTCAGCGCATCCGTCACCCCATGAGACTACGCGCGGCGCGGCCGTCACCGGCAGGCGTGCGCATGCTGCTCGCGCGGCCGTGTGCAACCGGGCGCCTGTCTCCCGGGCACCTGGGCGGGGCATGGCCTACCTCACGCCACCCTGCACGCAGCGAAGGAGGCCGGCCGTGGCCGTCAGCAGATCATGGATGCGTTCAGTCGCCCTGGCAGCCGTCGCCGTCTTCGGTACGGCCGTACCGGCCCCGGCTTCGGCTCATCAGGGCCCGTCCGCCGCCCTGTTGCAGTGCGCGGGAACCGAGTCCGTCTCCTACACCCCGGGCATCACCTTCGCGGCACGGCGCATCGGCTTCACGGTCGACGGACAGCTCACGTCCTGTATCGGCGGCAAGGTGGCGAGCGGGCGGTACCACGAGCACTTCAACCTCTACACCGGCTGCAACAACCTTCTTGAGGGATTCCATGACAGCCGGACGTACGCATGGAACACCGGCGGCTTCAGCGTCGCCGATGTCCAAGGCAGCAGCACGGCCGTGGCAGGCCAGGTGATCACCACCATCACCGGCACCGTCACCGACGGCCTCTTCAAGGGCCGGAACGTGCTGGAGATCGTCGTCCTGCCGCAGCCGAGCGCGCTGCAGTGCCTCACCACCGGCATCACCGATGTCAGCGGAGTGACGACACTCACGATCACCTGAGCTGTGTGAAGCCGCCCGAAATGCGCGACTTCCGGGCGTCGCAGAAGATGGGGTTACCGGCCCGAGGGGCGAAGGAGAATCTTCAATGGCTCATCGGGATGTCTATCTGCGCATCGAGCCGCTGGCCGGATACAGCCCGCTGGCTCCCGAACTCTACGCACGGCGCTACGGGCGCGACTTCATGCGGAATCCCGGCCATGAGCTCGGGCGGGTGACAGCGGGAGAGATCTTCGCCTCGACCTTCGACGCGGTGGTGTACCGCCAGTACAAGAATGCCCAGTACACCGAACCGGTCACCGACAAACTTGTCGAGGCCGACATCAATGAGCCTCCATGGGACCGGCGGGTACCCGGCTGTGTGCTGTTCGCGGACGTCGGGGAGACGCTGGCAGTCCACGTGCGCAATGCCGACCCGGACGCCTGCCACAGCTTCCATCTTCACGGACTGCCGTACGGAGTCGACTCCGACGGCGCCTGGCCCCTCGGCGTACGCAGCCGTGACGGGCGCCGGAGCGACGAGATCCTTCCCGGCCAGGACTGGACGTACCGGTTCACGGCCACCGCGGACACCATCGGCGTGTGGGCGTTCCACGATCACCGCCAAAGCGTGCAGCGCTATGTGCAGCGCGGTCTGTTCGGCGCGCTGATCGTGCGAAATCCCGCCGCGCCAAGGGTCGATCACGAGATTCCGCTGTTCGTCCACTCCCTCGCCGGGGACCTGGCCGTGAGCGGCTTCGAGAGCCCGACCCTGGCCACGGGGCAGCAGTACCAGCACGTCTTCGGCAGCACGCCGACCACCTACCCGTACCACTGCAAGATCCACGGCACGACCATGTCCGGCACCGTACAAGTGGTTTCGGGCGCGGCGAGCACGGTGGGTGTCAGCATCCAGGACAATTTCTTCTCCCCGGTCGCCGTTCAGGTCGGCCCCGGTGGCACGGTCGTATGGACGAACAACGGCCAGCACGAGCACATCGTCTACGCCCCCGGTGGCGGGGCCCAGTCGTTCTGTCTCAACGGACGCGGCTACGTGGGCAACACGCCCACCATCGTCGCCGACGCGGGCCAGAAGCTGCGCTGGTACCTGGTCAACCTCGACCTCGCGAGCGAGTGGCACAACGTGCACACCCACGCCGCGCGGTGGCAGATTCCCACCCCACCGGGCGGCGCGGCCGATGTGCATCCGCTGAGCCCCACCGAGGGGTTCACCATCGACACCGTCGTCCCCACGCCGCTGCCGGACCTGCCTGCCGTCGTGGCCGCCGCGCAGGATCAACCACCGCCGGACGCCTGCCTGGAGACCGTCACCGGCGACTTCCTCTTCCACTGCCACATCGAAGAACACATGATGCAGGGCCTTGCCGGCCTGGTCCGGGCGCGCCAGCAGGTGTTGCTCACGCCCGCGGCGGTCGACGCGCTCGACATCGTGCTCCCCTACGCCGACGCGGACGACTGCGGCCCCGATGTGGACGGCACCCGTGGCTGCCCGGGCGCCGTCATGGCGGGCATGGACACCATGCCGGGCATGGGCAGGGACGAGATGCCGGGCATGGGTGGCGGGGGCATGACCGGCATGACCGCGCAGGACATGGGCACCATGGACAGCGGCATGGTCCTGGCGGACGCCGCGGCGCACGGTGCGTGGGAGTTGCTGCCCTGCGATTCGATCACCCTTGCCGTCCACTTCGCCCTGTTGCACACCGGGCAACTGGCCATCTTCTCGGGTTCCGGCAACTTCATCCCCCGGCACACCTCCCACACCTACGGATCCGTCCTGTGGGACTACCGGAATGGCACGTTCACCCAACCCCCCATCTCCTACGACACGTTCTGCTGCGGTCAGGCCACGCTGTCCAACGGTGATCTGCTCGCTGCCGGCGGCACGGCCCAGTACGACCCCTTCCAGGGCCTGCCCAACGCGGCGATCCTCAGCTCCACCACGGGGACCTGGAAGAACGTCGCCGACATGGCCGACGGCCGCTGGTACCCCACGCTGGTCACTCTCGCCGACGGCCACGTCCTCGCCCTCTCCGGCACCAACTCCGCCGGCACGGCGGTCAATTCCGTGCCCGAGGTGTACGACCCCGCCGCGAACACGTGGACGGCCGTCACCGCGCGGACGCCCGGCTGGCCGCTGTATCCGCACCTGTTCCTGCTCCGGGACGGGCGGATCTTCTGGACCGGTGCCTCGCTGGGCAACACCAACCTGACCGCCCAGATCATCGACCTCGGCTCGGCCGCCACCACACCGGTGCCCGGGCTGACCGTGCCCGGCAACCGTGACCAGGCCGCCAGCGTGCTCCTGCCGCCTGCCCAGGACCAGAAGGTCATGGTCATGGGTGGCCTGGGCAGCGCCGGTGCCACCCCCAACGCCGACATCGCCGACCTGTCGCAGCCGCACCCCTCCTACTCCCCGACCGCGCCCATGCACTTCGGCCGGACCCGGCTGAACGCGGTGCTGCTGCCCGACCGCACTGTCTTCGTCAGCGGCGGCGGCGCCCAGGGAGAGTCGAATCCAGTCCTGCAGTCGGAGATCTACGACCCGGCCACCGGCATGTGGACGCTCGCCGCGACCGCCACGGTGCCCCGCCTCTACCACTCGGTGGCGGCACTGCTGCCGGACGGCCGCGTCGCCACGGCCGGATCCAACCCGAACCGGGGCGACGACGAGCTGCGCATCGAGGTCTTCCATCCCCCGTACCTCTTCCGCGGAACGCGCCCGCAGATCGAGGACGCGCCGGCGGAGGTCGGCTACGGCGGGGAGTACGTCGTCCGTACACCGCAGGCCCGCGACATCATGTGGGTCCAGCTGATGCGCCCGATGGCGACCACCCACTCAACCGACAGCCAGCAGCGAATCGTTGACGTGCCGTTCCAGGTGCACGGCCTGTGCGAGCTGCGCATCACCCTGACCCAGGAGCGGAACCTGGCCCCGCCCGGATGGTGGATGCTCACGGTCGTGGACCACAACCGCCTTCCTTCGTGCGCGCGCTGGGTCCACCTCACGTGAGAAGCCGAGAGATCGGATGATGACAATGAGCATCGCCCCTCTTGACCACGCGGTCCCGCACACCTCCACCGTCCCCGCCAACGCAGGGGATTCCGTAGACCTCTTCGTGCGGGAATACGACGGCACCAGACCGAACCATCCACCCGATCCCGTGCTCATGCTGCACGGCAGGAGCGTCCCCGCTCTCGCAGGGTTCGATCTCCAGCACGGTGACTACAGCTGGGCCGCCGACCTCGCGGACGCCGGCCATGACGTCTTCATCATGGATCTCCAGGGATCCGGCCGTTCGCCCCGGCCCACGATGGACAATCCGTGCAATGCCAACCCGGCTCAGCAGACGACCCTGCTCGTCCCCAACCCACTGCCGGGCCCGTGCGCCGCGGCCTACCCGCACCAGTTGAACAACTCCCAGAGCGACTGGAGCGAGGTGAACACGGTCGTCGACTACATCCTGGGGCTGCGCGGCGTGCCGCAGCTCGCGCTCATCGGCTGGTCCGCGGCCGCCTTCCAGCTCGGCCCCTATACGCTGCAGCACCCTGAGAAGGTCGGGAGCCTGTTCCTGCTCGCGCCGATCTTCCCGCCCCAGGGCAGGGCCGGCAGCCCCGGCCCCTTCAACCCACCTGTTCCGTTGCCGGTTTCCGTTCCGCGCGCCGTGTTCGGCTTCCCGATGAACATCGGCAGCAAGGATGCCTTCACCGCCACATGGGACAGGGAACAGCAATGCCCGAAGCAACGGGACCCGGGAATGGTCGACGTCGTCTGGCAGGCCATCATGGACAACGATGTCCTCGGCAGCCAATGGGGCCCCACGCGGTCCGGAGCGACCGAGGGCGTGATGCGGACCCGGAACGCCTTCTGGTGGGGCTGGAACGACGGCACCGTACCTCTGGGCACCACGCTCGGCCGGACAGTGCCCGTGTTCATCGTGTACGGCGACCTCGACACCCAGGCCAACACACCTCCGTCCTCGGGCCCTTTGCTGCACTTCTCGGTTCCCGCGCTCTATGACGCCATTCCCGGCCCGCAGAAGCTCATGTTCCGGGTGGCTTGCACCGGCCATTCCATGGTCTGGGAACGTCGGTACAAGCTTCTGCACCGCATGTCCAGGGAGTGGCTCAAGCACAGGTCCTTCGACGGTTTCGCCACCGGAAGCTACTACCTGGCCGATAACGGAACCTATGAGTCCGCAACAGACGACGGCGCCGATGCGAGCTAGGCGAGCTTGGGGTCGAGGAGCTTGCCGAAGGGCCAAGGCCGGTGGGTCATGGCAGGGTTGCCCGTCAGCACCCCGCGCCAATCGGCCGCGAGCGCCCGGATGCCGTCCGGGGTGCAGCCGGTCAGCAACCGGAAGTCCCGGTTGAGGTGGGACTGATCGGTGTAGCCGCATGCCGCTGCGGTGTCGGCCCATGAGAGCCCGGTGCCGCGCATGAGGGTCAGGGCTCGCTGCAGCCGGACGATACGGGCCACGGTCTTGGGAGGCAAGCCGATCTCCCGGCGGAACCGGGCGTTCAAGTGCTGGCGGGACCAGCCCACTTCGTCCGCGAGCGCGCCGATCCTCACATCGCCGGAAACGGCCATCAGCCGCCGCCAGGCCCACTCGACCGGCGCCGCCAGCTCCGGGCCGGCAGTGATCCGGCTGACCAGATAGCTGTCCAGCATCCGGAACCGCGTGTGCCAGTCGGGGGCCTCGGCGAGCTGCTCCACCAGCAGTCGGGCGCCCACGCCCAGCACATCGGCGAGACAGACGGTCGTATTGGCGAGCTCGTGCAGCGGAAGACCGAACAACGCGCGGGCCCCGGGCGGAGTCAGCTGTACCGTCACGCCGTACATCCGCCCGACTTGCTCGATCACCACCGGCTGCTCCCTCAGCCCGGCCACCGGGGAGACCTCCACATTCCGGCCCAGCCCGAACCGCCGTACGGGCGGCTCGAAGTCGATGACGAGGACAACGCTCGCCAACGCCGTCACCCGCCGCAACAGCGGCCGGGCAAGCGTCCAGTCCTGTCCTGTGTACGCGAGCACGTAGCCGACCAGGAGGGGATGGGGGGCTCGGTAGGCGAGTTCGGCCTCATCGGCCGTCCGGATGCTGGGCGCAGCGTCCTGGATGTCCACATTGCTCCCTTCGGAAGCACAGACATCGGGTCCCCGCACCGCGAATCCTACATTTTTCCAATCCTGCTTACACGGGGCCTCGTTAGCGTCGGTACGGTCGTGGACCGCCTCCACGGGGGTGAGGTGGTCCACGTAATCTGTGCCGGCATGACGACAGCTCTTCCCACATTTGCCCTCGTACGCCAACTCGACGGCCGCGTCTACCGGTTCGAGCGTGACGGCGAACGTCACGGCCGGCCCGCGTATCGCCGGGCGGATGCGCAGGTGTGGTGCGTGTGGGCGCCGGGCGAGGGCTGGCGCTGCGAGGATGCCGACGGCGTGGTCAACGGCCGCCCCCTGGACGGTTCCGGTGACGAACCGGAGCCTCCTGCCACGGTCTGGCGCAGCTTCAAGGACGACCGTTCGTATCTGTACGACCTCCGTCCCGCCGACTGACTTTCGTCAGCAAACGCGCCGAGCGGGGAGGAAGTTGTCCATGGCGGCCACACTGTCGTCGACAGCCTGGCGGCCGTACTCGAACATCCGGGTCTCGTAGTCGTCCAGGGCCGCGGCAAGAGTCGTGCGGCCCTCGGCGGCACTGATCAGGTTGCGGCGCAGGAGATCCGCGTCGTGCAGGGCGGTGTTCGCCCCGTTGCCGCCGCTGGGCGAGGTCGCGTGGATGGCATCGCCGAGCAGGGTGACCGGACCGGCCGGCCAGCGCGCCCCGGGCCTGGTCACCCGGATCGAGAGCAGCATGCTGTTGTCCGCGTCGGCGGCCTCGATGAGTGCGCGCAGCTCGGGATGCCAGCTGTCCATCAGGCCCAGTGCGGCGTCCACCGCGCTGCCTCCGGGGTGGCCCGGCGGCAGCGTCAGCGCCCAGCGCAAGTAGTCGCCGGAGTCCGGGAGTTCCACCTCCGGCGCGAACCGGGCGGCCGCCTCTCGCGGCGGCGTACGGAATCGCATCGGGCCCAGCATGAGCGTGGCGTCCGGCCCCTTGATGCCGGTGCCGAATCCAGGCACCAGCCGGGCGAACCGCTCGGTCAGCGGGGTCCGGCCGATGACCGCGCGCACCCCCGTGTCCGTCGGTACCACCTCGGGCGCGAGCACGCGGCGCACGGCCGAGCCGACGCCGTCCGCGCCGATCAGCACGTCGCCGGTGGTATCGGTCCCGTCGGCGAAGGCGGCGCGCACTTTGCCATCCGGGAGCACCTGATAGCCGGTCAACTCCTTGCCGGTGTGCACATGTCCGTCCAGCCCGGTCAGCAGGAGGCGGCGGAGCACGTGCCGGTCGGCGGCGGCTGCCCGCCGGGACAGCCAGGTCTCGACGGGCTTCAGCTGGGGGTCGAGGAAATGACTCTCCCCGGCCAGGTCGCCGAGCACCGCGTCGAGCAGGGCGTGCCACCGCTCGGGCAGGCACCCGCGCAGCCCCGCGAGGCCGCGCTCGTTCATCCCGATCCGAAAGCCCTGGAACCGTGCGGTGATACCGGGATCACGCTCATGGACATCGACGTCGATCCCGGCACCCCGCAGTCCCTGCGCGAGACAGAGACCGCCCAGCCCCGCCCCTATCACGATGACCTTCATGCGCCCACCCTCCTGAACACCGCTCAATTGAACACTGCTCAAGTTATACCTGAGCAGTGTTCAAGACAAGGCATGATGGACTTGGCCACGGACGTACACAGGAGGTCGGGCGTGCCGCTGAACAGGGACGTCGTGTTGGACACGGCAATGAAACTGCTGGACGAGGTGGGTCTGGACGACCTGTCCACGCGCAGACTGGCGGACTCACTGGGGGTCCGGGTGGGCGCCTTGTACTGGCACTACCCGAGCAAACAGGCACTGCTGGACGCGATCGCGGAACGGATCCTCGGCGAGGCGATGGCCGTACCCGTGCCGGAGCCGCAAGGGGACGCGTCCCTGCGGGCGTTCGCCCACGCCCTGCGGAACGCGATGCTCGGCCACCCCGACGGGGCGCGGATCGTGGCCCAGATGAGCACTCCCGGCCCGATCGCCCTGGAGTTCATCCGGCGACCGGTCGACACCCTCACCGCCCTCGGCCTGAGCACCGACGAGGCCGAGGGCGGTGCGGACGTACTCACCAGCTACGTCAACGGCTTCACGATCGAAGAGCAGGCCCGCAAGACGGGCATCGCCCGGGAAGTCCGGGACGCCGGGTTCGAGCTCGGGATCACCGTAATCATCGGCGGCCTGCACGCATTGCGGTAGGGGTCACCACGCCAAGTCGCCCGTAGCCACAACGCGTTCATGGCGGCGCATACCACCCACACCGGCAAAGGCGTCATGTCCCCCTATCGATGTGGGCCGTCAGAAGATTGGCGGTCTGCCTGCCTTGGCCAGTCGGGCGACCGTGCGCCAACCCATCGGCAATCGAGCACCGGGATCGGTACGTAGTCCTTCGCGGAAGCCGGCGAGCGAGGTGCGTAGGGCGCCGCGGTCGCGTACGCGCCACAGGGTGATCAGCGCCCAGATGGCGAGGTTGAAGGGGATCAGGGGTGCGGGCAGGTTGCGACGGGCAACCCAGACCCGGTTGCGGGCATTGAGCCGGTAGAAGGTGGCGTGGCGGGCGGGGTCGGTCGCCGGGTGGTGGACGATGACGTCGGGCTTGTACAGGCCGGTGTATCCGTGGCCCCATAGCCGCCACGCGAGGTCGACGCCCTCGTGGAAGAGGAAGAAATCGCCCGGCCAGCCTCCGGCGAGTTCGAAGACGTCGCGGCGGACCATGACGACGCCTTCGGCCATGACAGTCACGGTTCCCGGCCGTGTGGCGTCGGCGGCGCGCAGGCGGGGCACCCAACGGCGCAGTGTGACCCCTGTGATGGGGTCGGCGATCCGCGGCTGGACGTACGCCAGGTGTGCATCGTGCTCGAGCTCTGCGGCGAGACGGGCCAGGGTGTCGCGCTCGGGGAGGACGGCGTCGTTGTCGAAGAAGAAGAGGAGCTGTCCCTTGACGTTCTCGGCGCCCACGTTGCGGCCCTCAGGGATGCCCACGTTCTTGGGCAGAGCGATCGTCCGGACACCGTCGGGCACCTGGGCCGGTTCGCATCCATTACCGACCACAACGACGTCGAGGTCCACGCCTTCCTGGGCGAGGAGCGAGGCCATGGCACTGGGAAATTCGGTCGGCCTGTCGTTCATCGTCAAGACGATGGCGCCGATCGCGGGCCGGGGTGCTCCAGTGCTCATGGTGAGGTGCCCTTCTGTCACTACGCCGCGCCAGTCGGTGCGAGGTCAACCACCCGTCGGGTCCACCGGAATCTCATAGGCGATCTCCCAACGTGCGTCCGGCACAACGATGTCGGCGGTTTCAACAGGACGACCATCCGTGTCGTAGTACGTCCGCTCGATCTCCGTGACCAGGTCGCCGAGACTGATGCCCAGCAGGTTCGCCTGCACCTGTGTGGCGCGGGCGGGGCGAGGCACTTCGACGGCCGTTGCGATGAGAACCCCGATGGATCGCATCCGCTCGACAACGCCCGTACCCGCCAACGGCCCGAGTTCAGGCAGCACCACCGGGGTACCCGCGGTGATGGCCATGGGCTCCCAGCTCTCGGAGAGCTGTACCGGCCGGCTATCGGCCAAGAACTCGTAGACGGTACGGACGCACAGATCGCCGGGTTCGATGGCAAGTCGCCGCGCGATGCGCTCAGGTGCCGCGACGCGGGCCTCGGAGTGGGACTCCCACGAGCCGATGTGCCCCTTCTCGCGCATGTCCGAGCGGAACGGCGAGTCATGCCGTTGCTCACGGTGGCGTGAACGGACCATGCGGAAGCGCTCACGAGGTCTGCGCACGTACGTACCGGACCCGGCACGGCCTTCCAACAGCCCCTCGACGATGAGGCGTTCCTGAGCCTTCTGCAGCACGTTCGAACCGACACCGTACTCCACGGCGAGTTGGGCGCGAGAGGGCAGACGCTCACCTTCGGACCACTCACCTGCGGTGATGCGACGACGCAGGTCGTCGGCAACTCGCATGTACGGCGGTTGTTGTGCGGCCATGGAGCTCTCTCGGTGCTGCCCTGCCAGGGCTCGGTTGCGGCGGCGTTGACAACCTAGTGCATTAGCTGGATTCTAATGCATTAGAAATACGCTAGGTGACCGACTGCTCACCCGAGGACATCTGTGTGCACCGCAAGAGTCCAGGCCATGGCCATCGCCGCCCGATTCGCGGCAGCCACCGGGCGCACCCCGCGCACTGATGAGACCGCCGACCGGATCCGCGTCGAGGTGGCCCTTCCCCCGGACTTGAGCGAACCGGCGCGCCGCGCCGTCCTCGCTGGACTCGTTGACGCGGACCGGTACGGACACGACCGGACCAGACAGGGCGCCGTCGTCTGGGCCGAACTCAACCAGAGGAGAGAAGTGTTCCGAACGCCATCAGCCCAAGAGCCGCCGACCCGTTTGACCACCTGGCTCTCACAAGCGAGCCGTCACCCTCGTGACGCCGTCCAGCACTGGCAAGCAGATCAGACAGCCCCGTTGCTGGTCGGGCGGCAATGGGACATGGCACAGGTCGACTTCACGCTTGCCACCGCTGCCATCGCCTGGCTCAAGGAGCGCAACCGGCGCATCGGCCCATACCTAATGGGCTGCATGGAACCCTTCATGTGGTGGCTGCTGCCGCTCCGCACCGCGCACCGGCTCGCCCGGATGCCCGGTGTCTGCGTACGCCCTCATGGGTCGGAACTCTTCACCCCGCCCCCGGACAAGTTCCTCGGCGACCGGGTCTGGGTCACCCCTGACCCGAAGAGCGAGCAGTGGAATGCACTCACCGGCACCGAGGACCTTCGTGACGCCCTCGAAGCCGCGGCCGGGCAACTGGCCGAGAGGGCGGCCACCACGTCAAACCGCCCGTAACCACAGCTCGTTCACGGCGGCGGCGCCGTACGACCACACCGCACGGCGCCGCCGCCCCGCATCAGCCCACTACACCCGGTCCAACTGGTCCGGGATCACCGTGCCGTTCGCGCGGCGGACGGGGCCGTGGGTGCCGTCCGGGCGGGTGTAGGCGGTGGTGGAGCAGGCGTACTTGCCCTGCTTGCGCGGCATGGGGTCGATGAACATCGGGTTGGCGACCCAGCGGCCGTCCGCGTTGTCGAAGGCGCGGCACATCAGCTCGGCCTTGTTGCGGTTGATGGCGACGTGGGCGCCCGTGGCGTCGTTCACGAAGGTGACGTCCGTGTCGGCGTCGCCGGCGCCCAGGGCGATGCGGTGGGACCAGTCCTGCTGCTGCCAGGCCTTGGCGCCCTTGATCTTGAAGATCTCCTGGTTGATGAGGCAGCGCTTGCCGTCCATGTACGGCAGGGCCTCGCCCATGCCGTCCTTGACGCCGCCGCAGCCCTTGATGCCGGTGGTGAGGCGGCCGTGCTTGACGATGCTGCGGATGCCGATGGTGTGGGCGCGGTCGAGGCCTACGCCGCCGGACCACTCCTCGGCGATCGGCTCGGAGGAGGCGGAGACGATGTAGACGTCGAAGCCCGCGGCCTTCAGAGCGCGGATGAGGTCCTTCTGCTGCGCGTAGTAGCGCACGTACCCGGCGATGGTGTGAGTGCCGACCTTCTGCTTGCTGCCCAGCGGGGCGGCGAGTTGCTCGGTGCGGGCCTGGCGGGCGAAGGAGCGCAGGGCGTCGGGGGTGTGACCGGCGAAGAGCTGGGGGATCCAGGCGTACGCGGGGACGGTGCGGCGGTGGTTCCAGTCGCCCGCGAAGGCCGCCTCGCCGCGCATGGTCTGCGACTTCTCGCGGATCTCGAAGATCTCGTCCGTGCAGCGGGTGTTGCGGGAGGTGGGCAGCGGCTTGCCGACGGGGACGGACGTGCCGCAGGCGCGGGTGAGGGCGCGGTCGGCGGCCGGGGTCAGCCACTTGCTGGTGTCGCGCCAGCTCTTGGGGCGGAGGATCTTGTCGTGCTTGAGGGACCAGGCGAGCGTGGCGTCCGTGATGTCGTTCTTGACGATGGTGTTGTCCCAGTCGAAGGCGGCGACGGGGCGGAGCCCGCCCTTGCCGGAACAGGTGCCGCGCTCGTCGATCATCTTCTGCAGCTTGGCGCGGTTGTCGCCGGACCAGGGGAGGTTCTTGCTCAGCTGCGGGCAGTTGGGGCGGGCAGCGGCCGGGGCGGCGGTGGCGGCGGGTACCGATGCCGCGAGGGTCGCGGCGGCCGCGAGGCCTATGACGAGGGCGGACGTCGTTGTGCGCATGGATCCTCTTACGTACGGGGGTGGGTCGTGCACCGGGGCCGGTACGGTCAAGTGGCTGGCCCCGGTGTTGATCATGGACCCTACAGCGGCGTGACGTAAGCCCCCGAAATACCCCCGTCCACCAGAAATTCGGCGGCGTTGACGAAGGACGCGTCGTCGCTGGCGAGGAAGGCGACAGCTGCGGCGATCTCGTCCGCCTCGGCGAACCGGCCCAACGGGACGTGGACGAGCCGCCGCGCGGCCCGTTCCGGGTCCTTGGCGAACAGCTCCTTCAGGAGTGGCGTGTTGACGGGGCCGGGGCACAGCGCGTTGACGCGGATGCCCTCGCGGGCGAACTGCACGCCGAGTTCGCGGGACATCGCGAGGACGCCGCCCTTGGAGGCGGTGTAGCTGATCTGCGAGGTGGCGGAGCCCAGGACGGCCACGAAGGAGGCGGTGTTGATGATGGAGCCCTTGCCCTGGCGCTGCATATAGGGCAGTGCCGCCTTGCAGCACAGGTACACCGAGGTGAGGTTGACGTCCTGGACGCGCTTCCACGCGTCGAGGCCCGTGGTGAGGATGGAGTCGTCCTCGGGCGGGGAGATGCCCGCGTTGTTGAAGGCGATGTCGACGGAACCGTAGGTGTCGAAGGCGGCCTTGAAGAGTGCCTCGACCTGGCCGGCGTCGGTGACATCCGTACGGACGAAGAGGCCGCCGACTTCGTCGGCCGCCGCCTTGCCCGCGGTCTCGTCGATGTCCGCGCAGACGACGTGCGCGCCCTCGGAGGCGAGGCGGCGGGCGGTGGCCAGGCCGATGCCGCCGCCGGCTCCGGTGATGACGGCGGTACGGCCGACGAGGCGGCGGCAGACGGGGGGCTGGTCGGTCACTGGCACTCCTCGGTGCTGATGAAGACGTTCTTGGTCTCGGTGAACGCGGCGAGCGCGTCCGGGCCCAGCTCCCTGCCCAGGCCGGACTGCTTGAAGCCGCCGAACGGCGTCCAATAGCGCACACTGCTGTGGGAGTTGACGGAGAGGTTGCCCGCCGCGATGGCACGGGAGACGCGCAGGGCGCGGGAGATGTCGCGGGTCCAGACGGAGCCGGACAGGCCGTAGTCCGTGGCGTTGGCGAGGCGCACCGCCTCGGCCTCGTCCTCGAAGGGGATGACGACGGCGACCGGGCCGAAGACCTCCTCCACGGCGGCGCGGTCGTCCGGCGAGCCCTCGAGGACGGTGGCGGGGTACCAGAACCCCTTGCCCGCCGGGGCCTCGCCCCGGATCGCGGCGGGCGCGGCCTCGGGGACGTACGACCGTACGCGCTCGCGCTGGGCGGCGGAGATCAACGGGCCCATTTGCGTGGCCGGATCGGCGGGGTCGCCGACGGTGACGGCGCGGACGGCGGGCTCGAGGAGTTCCATGAAGCGGTCGTACACGGAGCGCTGGACGAGGATGCGGCTGCGGGCGCAGCAGTCCTGGCCGGTGTTGTCGAGGAACGAGCCGGGGGCCGTGGCGGCGGCGCGTTCGACGTCCGCGTCGGCGAAGACGATGTTCGGGCTCTTGCCGCCGAGTTCGAGGGTCACGCGCTTCACGTGGTCGGCGCAGGTGGCCATGATGCGTTTGCCGACGGCGGTGGAGCCGGTGAAGACGACCTTGGCGATGCCGGGGTGGCGTACGAGCGCGTCGCCCGCTACCGGTCCGGCGCCGGGGAGGGTCGTGAGGAGTCCGTCGGGCAGCCCGGCCTCGCGGGCGAGTTCGGTGAGGCGCAGGGCGGTGAGCGGGGTGGTCTCGGCGGGTTTGAGGAGGACGGCATTGCCCGCGGCGAGCGCGGGGGCGAAGCCCCAGGCGGCGATCGGCATGGGGAAGTTCCACGGGACGATGACGGCGACGACGCCGAGCGGTTCGTGGAAGGTGACGTCCAGGCCACCGGCGACGGGGATCTGGCGTCCGGCGAGCCGTTCCACTCCCCCGGCGGCGTAGTCGAGCAGGTCGCGGACGTTGCCCGCTTCCCAGCGGGCGTTCGCGACGGGGTGGCCGGCTTCGCGGACCTCGAGGGCGGCGAGTTCGTCCAACCTGTCGTCGACGGCCGCGGCGAAGCGCCGCAGTTGGCGTGCGCGGTCGCCGGGGGGCAGGGCGGCCCAGGCGGCCTGTGCCGTAAGGGCTTTGCGGACGGCGGCGTCGACGTCCTCGGGGGTCGAGGCGGGGACGGTGGCGATGACCTCTTCGGTCGCGGGGTTGAGGATCTCGTGCTGCAACGCGGGGTCCTTACATGCGCTCGAAGGAGCGGAAGCGCTCCCAGTCCGTCACGGCGGTGTCGTACGCCTCCTGTTCGACCCGCGCCATGTTGAGGTAGTGCTCGACGACGTCGTCGCCGAAGGCGTCGCGCGCGAGGGTGCTGTGCTCCCACAGGCCGGCGGCCTCGCGCAGGGTGGCGGGTACGTGCTCGGCGTCGCCGGCGTAGGCGTTGCCGGTGCAGGCGGGCGGCAGCTCCAACCCCGCTTCCACGCCGTGGAGTCCGGCGGCGATCATGCCCGCGACGGCGAGGTAGGGGTTCACATCGCCGCCGGGCAGGCGGTTCTCGAGGCGGTGGGCGTGGCCGCGCCCGATGACGCGCAGGGCGCAGGTGCGGTTGTCCGGGCCCCAGGCGACGGCGGTGGGGGCGAAGGAGCCGGGGCGGAAGCGCTTGTAGGAGTTGATGTTGGGGGCGTAGAGGAGGGTGAACTCGCGCAGGGCGGCGAGCTGTCCGGCGAGGAAGTGCCGCATCGTCTTCGACATCCCGTACGGGTCGTCGTCGCCGGCCATGACGGGGCGGCCCGCCTCGTCGCGCAGCGAGAGGTGGATGTGGCAGGAATTGCCCTCGCGCTGGTCGTACTTGGCCATGAAGGTGAGCGCCATGCCCTCCTGGGCGGCGATCTCCTTGGCGCCGGTCTTGTAGACGGCGTGCTGGTCGCAGGTGGTGAGCGCCTCGTCGTAGCGGAAGGCGATCTCGTGCTGGCCGAGGTTGCACTCGCCCTTGGCGGATTCGACGGTCATGCCGGCGGCGTCCATCTCGGTGCGGATGCGGCGCAGGAGGGGTTCGATGCGGCCGGTGCCGAGGACGGAGTAGTCGCAGTTGTACTGGTTGGCGGGGGTGAGGCCGCGGTAACCGCCGTTCCAGGCCTGCTCGTAGGTGTCCCTGAAGACCATGAACTCCAGCTCCGTGCCCGCGTGGGCGCTCCAGCCGCGTTCGGCGAGCCGGTCGAGCTGGCGGCGCAGGATCTGGCGCGGGGAGGCGAGGACCGGCGAGCCGTCGTGCCAGGCGAGGTCGGCGGTGATCAGTGCGGAGCCGGGATGCCAGGGGGTGCGGCGCAGGGTGGCGGTGTCGGGGTGCAGGGCGAAGTCGCCGTAGCCGCGCTCCCAGGAGGCCATGGCGTAGCCGTCGACGGTGTTCATCTCGGTGTCGACGGCGAGCAGGTAGTTGCAGCCTTCGGTGCCGTGTTCCAGGACGTGGTCGAGGAAGAAGCCGGCGGCGAACCGCTTTCCCTGGAGCCGCCCTTGCATGTCGGTGAAGGCGAGGACGACAGTGTCGATCTCCCCCGTGCCGGCGAGCCGGCGCAGCTCGTCGACGGTGAGCGGGGGCGTGCGGTCTGCCACGGTGGTGCCTCCCTGTCGGTACGGCCGGAGCCCTTAAGGTATGCCGGTAGACCATTGATTGGGAAGGGTGCCAGTGAACGGGAGTTCGGTGGATCGGCTCTCGCCCGTGCTGCGGCCGGTGCGCGCGGGCAACGGCTTCGAAGAGGCACTGGAGCAGATACTCCAGATCATACGGCTCGGCCTGGTGCCGGACGGCGAACGACTCCCGCCCGAGCGGGAGTTGGCCGGGCGGCTGCGGATCAGCCGGGTGACGCTGCGCGAGGTGCTGAAGGTGCTTCAGGAGCAGGGGCTGGTGGAGAGCCGGCGCGGCCGGTACGGGGGCACGTTCGTCCGTTCCCGTACGGAGCGGGCGGGACAGGAGGCGGCGGCCGTGGACGTCGAGGACACTCTGCGCTTCCGCGAGGTGCTGGAGGTGGGGGCGGCGGAGCTGTGCGCCGCACAGGAGTTGACCCCGGACCAGGCGGAGCGGCTGCGCGATGCGCTGGCCGCGACGCACGACGCGCCGCTGGCCGACTACCGCCGGCTGGACACGATGCTGCACCTGACGCTGGCCGAGCTGTCCGGGTCGCCCTCGCTGGCCGCGCAGTACGCCGCCGTACGGGCGTCCGTCAACGGGATGTTGGACTGCATTCCCCTGCTGGTCAGGAACCTGGAGCACTCTCAGCAGCAGCACTCCGCACTGGTGGAGGCAGTGCTGGAGGGCGACGCGGATGCGGCGCGCGAGATGATGCGCGAACACTGTGCGGGTACGGCGGCGCTGCTGCGGGGATTCCTCGGCTGAGCAACGGGCGGGCCATGGCCGGGGGTTGCGGGGTGATCTCCGGAGCCGCAATGGTGGTGACCACGACCTTTGCCACGACCTTTGCGCCGCCGGACGAAGAGGGAAGAACCGTGCCCACCCAGCCACTGATCGGCGTCACCACCTATCTCGCCCGGGCCCGCTGGGGCGTCAACTGGGACATGCCCGCGGCACTGCTCCCCGCCGACTATCCGCGCTACGTCCAGCTGGCCGGCGGACTGGCCGTGATGCTGCCGCCGGGCAACCCGGGCACGGCGGGCGACATGGTCCGGCGGCTCGACGGCCTGGTGCTCGCGGGCGGCGAGGACGTGGACCCGGCGCTCTACGGCGAGGAGCCCCACCCCCGTACGGGCACGCCGGTGCCCGAGCGGGACCGCTGGGAACTGGCGCTGCTGCAGGCCGCGTTGGAGCAGGACGTGCCGGTGCTGGGCATCTGCCGGGGCATGCAGCTGATGAACGTCCACGCGGGCGGCGTCCTCAACCAGCACCTGCCGGAGACGGTGGGCCACAAGGGGCACAATCCCCGCGTCGGCACCTTCGCCAAGCACGTGGTCGAGGCGGTGCCGGGCACGCTCATGGCGCGGCTCATGCCGCGGCCCTGCCAGGTCGCGACCCATCACCACCAGGGCGTCAGGCAGTTGGGCAAGGGGCTCGTCGCCTCGGCCCACACGGAGGACGGCACGGTCGAGGCGGTCGAGTACCCGGACCGGTTCGCGGTCGGCGTGCAGTGGCACCCGGAGGTGGGGGACGATCTGCGGCTGATCGGCACCCTGGTGTGGGCGGCGACGGGCGCGTCCCGCAGCTGAGGCTCAGCCGCGGGTGAGGCCGAGCAGGTCGCGGGCCGGGCCCGCCGGGCGCTGTCCGGTCGGCCACACCGCGCGCAGGTCGCGCCGCAGCCGCACTCCCGCGACGGGGATCTCCACGACCCTGCGTGCCGCCAGTTCCTCCCCCACCACCAGTTCGCTCAGCACCGACGGCCCCGCCCCGCTCACCACGGCCGCCTTGACCGCCGTGGTGGAGGCGAGTTCGAGCAGCGGTGCGGCGAGCCCGCCGTGCGCGGCGAGCGCCGCGTCGAGCACCTGCCGGGTGCCCGAGCCCCGTTCGCGCAGGACGAGCGGGGTGGCCGCCAGCTCGTCCGCTCCGACCGGGGACCGGCGCCGGGCCCAGGGGTGTGCGGGGGCGGCGACCACCACCAGCCGGTCGTGGCCGATGACGGCACCGTCGAGGCCGGACGGCGCGTCCAGGCCCTCGACGAACCCGAGATCCGCCTCCCCGGCGAGCAGCCGGGCCGCGACGGCCTCCGAGTTCCCGGCGAACAGGGAGACCGCCGTGCCGGGCCGCTCCGTACGCAGCGCGATCAGCCAGCCGGGCAGCAGGTACTCGGCGATCGTCATGCTCGCCGCCACCCGCAGCCGGGAGTCCCTGCGGGTGCGCAGCGCCTGCGCCCCGGCGTCGAAGGCCTCGGCGGCCTCCACGATCCGCCGCGCCCAGTCGGTGACGAGCACGCCCGCGTCGGTCAGCCGTGATCCGCGCGGCGAGCGCTCGACCAGGGCGACGCCCAGCATGCGCTCCATCCCCTGGATCCGGCCGCTCGCGGCGGGCTGGGTGATGCCCAGCTCGCGGGCGGCCCGGCCCAGGCTGCCCAGCCGGGCCACGGCGAGCAGCAGTTCCAGCGACCCGAGGTCGGGAACCCGCTCGGCGATCGGCTTGCTCATCAGTCCAGCTTATGCCCTCATAACCACATCGTCCCTGGTGAGGAGGTTCCCAGCGGGAGATCGTGGAGTCATGAGCACCTTGACCCCGCCCCGTGTACGGCCGCTCGCGAGCACTCCTCGCGGCGGCGTGCGCCACCTCGGACCCAACTGGTACGCCACCGTCATGGGCACGGCGATCGTCGCGAGCGCGGGCGCCGCGCTGCCGTCGCGGCCGCCCGCCGTGGTGCTCCAGGCGGTGTGGGCGCTGTCGGTGGCGGCCCTGGCCGTCCTCCTCGCCGCCCGGGCCGTGCACTGGGCTCGCCACCGCGACCAGGCGTACCGCCACCTCGGCGACCCGGCCGTGGCGCCGTTCTACGGCTGCCTGGCGATGGCGCTGCTGGCCGTCGGCGGTGCGACGCTCTCGGTGGGGACGGATGTGATCGGCTCGGGCCCGGCCGTGACGGTGGACGCCGTGCTGTGGACGGCGGGCACGGTCACCGGGCTGATCGCCGCGGCGGGCATTCCGTACCTGATGGTGACCCGGCACCGCGTCGAGGCGGGCACGGCCTCTCCCGTGTGGCTGCTGCCGATCGTCGCCCCGATGGTGTCGGCCGCCCTCGGCCCCGCGCTGGCCGGGCACCTGCCCGCCGGGCAGGGCCGGCAGGCCATGCTCCTTGGCTGCTACGCGATGTTCGGCCTGAGCCTGATGATGACGATGGTGCTGCTGCCGCTGGTGTTCTCGCGACTGGTGCACCACGGCCCGCTGCCGCTCGTCCTGACCCCCACCCTGTTCCTCGTCCTCGGCCCCCTCGGCCAGTCGACGACGGCCGTCAACAACCTGGCCGACGCGGTCAAGGGCGCGTTCCCGGCCCCGTACCCGGCGGGGATGGCCGCCTTCGCGGTCCTCTACGGCGTGCCGGTGATCGGCTTCGCGCTGCTGTGGCTGGTGTTCGCCACCGCGATGGTGGTGCGCGCCGTACGCGGCGGGATGGGCTTCGCGATGACCTGGTGGGCGTTCACGTTCCCCATCGGCACCTGTGTGACCGGCACCGCCGCGCTCGCCCGCCACACCGGCCTGCACGCCCTCACCTGGCTCGCGGTGGCGCTGTATGTGCTGCTGGTCGCCGCCTGGGCCGTCGCCGGGACCCGTACCCTGGCCGGTCTGCTCAGCGGAAAGCTGCTCGCAGCGCCTCGCCCAGCACCTGCGGTGCCCGCGTCAACGACGGCCCGTACCACGTGAGATGACGGCCGCTGACGAGCGCCGACGGCAGCCCGGGGAATGCCTCGGGCCCGTCGTCGCGGGTGAAACGGTACGGCTCGTCCGGCAGGACGACCAGTTCGGCGCCGCAGGCGGTCAACTCGCCGAGGGGCATGCGGGGATAGCGCTCCGCGTGCCCCTCGTACGCGTGTGAGACGCCCAGCCGGGCCAGGACGTCGCCCGCGAAGGTGTCGCGGCCCAGGACCATCCAGGGCCTGCGCCACACCGGCACCACGGCCCGTACGGACGGCCGCAGTGCGGGAACGTCCCGCCAGGCGTCGCGCGCGTCCGCCAGCCACGCGGGCGCGGGCAGGCGGCAGCCGTCCACCAGCACCCGTGCCAGCTCCGCGAACGCCTGCTCCAGGGTGTGGACTTCGGTCACCAGCACGTCAAGTCGCGCCGCGCGCAGGGCGGCCAGGTCCGGGGCGCGGTTCTCCTCCTCGTTGGCGAGGACGAGGTCGGGGGCGAGGGCGGCGATCCGCCGGACGTCGGGGTTCTTGGTGCCGCCGATCCGGGCGACGGCCAACGCGGGCGGGTGGCCGCACCAGTCGGTGGCCCCGACGAGCAACTCCGGCGCGGTGACGGCCACCGCCTCGGTCAGCGAGGGGACGAGCGAGACGACGCGGCGTACGGCACGGCGGCTGGTCACCGCCCCACCGTACGCCGCGTCACCGAGGTCAGGACGTGACCGGTGCCATCTTGTCGAGCAGGCCGGGACGGTCCTTCAGCCAGCGGCCCGCGGACTCCTTCTCGTGGCCCTTGCCGCCCTTCTGGATCTCGGCCTCGAGGGAGGAGAGGTCCTTCTCGGACATCTTGAAGCCCTTGACCCACTCCGCGACGCGCGGGAAGTCCTTCGCGAAGTCCTTCTTGCCGATGGAGTGCAGCTCCTCGCCCTTGCCCCAGGCACCCTTGGGGTCCTTGAGCTTCTTGAGGCTGTATTTGCCGTAGGCCCAGTGCGGCGACCACAGGGTGGTGACGATGGGCTCCTTCTTCTTGATGGCCCGGTCCAGCTCGGCGAGCATCGTGGAGGTGGAGGACGAGACGACCTTGTACTCGCCGTCGAGCCCGTAGTCCTTGAGCACGTTGCCGTTGAGCTTGCCCATCATGCCGGCGCTGGCCTCGATGCCGACGATCTTGCCGCCGAACTCACCGGACTTGCCCTTGAGGTCCTCGAGGGAGTCGACGTCCTTCACATAGGACGGGACGGTCAGCTCCAGCGAGGTGGGCCCGTACCAGGAGCCGAGGTCGCTCAGCTTGTCGCCGTAGCGGTCCCAGTACTGCTTGTGGGTCGTGGGCAGCCAGGAGTCGAACTGCACGTCCATCTGGCCCTGGGCCAGCGCGGTGTACAGCGGGCCCGGGTCGAGCTGCTTGACCTGGGGCTTGTAGCCGCGGGCCTCCAGGACGTTCTGCCACAGGTAGGTGGAGGCGACGGCCTCGTCCCAGGGGAAGTAGCCGATCTTGACGGTCTTGCCCTGCCCGACGTTCTTGCCGGCCGCCACGCTCTCCTTCTCGCCGCCGCGCACCAGGTGCATGCCGCCCGCGACGAGCGCGAGGACGACGATGCCCACGGTGGCCACGGCGGTGCCGGGCCGGTAGCGCAGGATCGCGGCGGAGCGCGCCGGGGACGCCGCCTTGGCCGCGCGGCGGCGGCCCTGCGGGGAGACCCGGGTGCCCAGCGCGCCGGTCATCCGGTCCAGGTACATGGCGAGGACGACCACGGCGAGGCCGCTCTCCACGCCGGCGCCGATGTCGACCTGGGTGACGGCCGAGTACACGGCCTCGCCGAGGCCGCCGGCACCGGCCATGCCCGCGATGACGACCATGGACAGCGCCAGCATGATCACCTGGTTGACGCCCGCCATGATGGTGGGCAGCGCCAGCGGGAGCTGGACGCGCAGCAGGGTGTCGCGCGGGGTGGTGCCGAACGCCCGGGCGGCCTCGACCAGTTCCTCGTCCACCTGCCGGATGCCCAGCTCGGTCATGCGCACGCCCGGCGGCATCGAGAAGACGACGGTGGCGATCAGGCCCGGCATGGGGCCGATCGAGAAGAACATCACGCCGGGGATCAGGTAGACGAAGGCGGGCATCGTCTGCATGACGTCCAGCACGGGCCGCAGCGCCTGGCTCACCCGCCGGTCACGGGCGGCCCAGATGCCCAGCGGCACCGCCAGGACCAGGGTGAGCACGCTGGCGACGAGGATCAGGGAAAGCGTCGAGGTCGCCTGGTCCCACAGCCGGAACGAGTCGATCAGGGCGAGGCCGGCGAAGGCGAGGACGGCGGCGAGCAGTCCGCGCAGCCACCACGCGACGACGGCGAGGATGCCCGCCATGAGGAGGGCGTCGGGGGCGGAGAGGACGGCGTGGACGCCGTCGTACATCCCGGTCAGGACGGTGCTGATGGCGTCGAAGAGCCAGGAGAGGTGGGACTGGAGCCAGTCCACGGCGCTCTTGGCCCACGAGCCGAGGTTGATCCTAGGCACCGGCGGCCACCCCCTCCGGCTGCTCGCCGAGCGCGGCCAGCAGCCGTTCCCGGGTGACCACCCCCGCGACGGAGCCGTCGTCGCCCTTGACGGCGACCGAGGTGCCGAGCGCGAGCGGGCCGAACAGGTCCGCGAGCGGCGTGTCCGCGCTCACCGTGGCGGTGGCCGCGTCCACCGCGCCCTCGGTCATGACGGAACCGGCGGTGAGCACCCGCGAGCGGTCCACGTCCTGGATGAAGGAGGCGACGTAGTCGTTGGCGGGCCGGACGAGGATGTCCTCGGCGGTGCCGTTCTGGACGATGCGGCCGTCGCGCATGACGGCGATGCGGTCGCCCAGGCGCATGGCCTCGTTGAGGTCGTGGGTGATGAACACGATGGTCTTCTTCAGCCGCTTCTGGAGGTCCAGCAGCTGGTCCTGCATGTCGCGGCGGATCAGCGGGTCGAGGGCGCTGAAGGACTCGTCCATCAGCAGCAGGTCGGCGTCGGTGGCGAGCGCGCGGGCGAGGCCCACGCGCTGCTGCATGCCGCCGGACAGCTCGTCGGGCCAGGAGCGCTCCCAGCCGCCGAGCCCGGCCAGCTCCAGGGCCTCGGCGGCGCGCTTCTCCCGCTCGACACGCGGCACGCCGCGCACCTCGAGCCCGTAGGCGGCGTTCTCCAGCACGCTGCGGTGCGGGAAGAGGGCGAAGTGCTGGAAGACCATGCTGATGTTGCGGGAGCGCACGTCACGCAGCTCACGCGGAGTGAGCGCGGTCAGGTCGCGGCCGTCGTAGCAAACGCTGCCCGAGGTCGGGTCGAGCAGCCCGTTGAGCATCCGCAGCAGCGTGGACTTGCCCGAGCCGGACAGACCCATCACCACGAAGATCTCGCCCGCCTCCACCTCGAACGAGGCGTCGATCACGGCAGCCGTGGTGCCGTCGGCACGCAGCTCGTCGCGGCTCGCGCCGCCTTCGAGCCGCTCGACGGCGGCTTCGGGTCGTCTGCCGAACACCTTGTACAGATGCTCGGCCTTCAGCCTGGACACATACACCTCACGGTTCGAACTCACCACGGCCCTCCCCCGCGGGGCCGTGGAGCGGGACGGCATCCGGCCGTGCGCCCGTATGTCCGCGATGGCGCACCGGGTCCGCTCCGGCGCCGCGCCTGCCCAGGCTTATTCAGGGCAAACCGAACAGTGATCCACTTCACATGCCGGAGGGAGTGTCAGGAGGTGTGCCGGGGGGTGTGTCGGTGGGGTGCGGCATCATCGTGCCCGTGACGCGACGCCTGATGCTCCTCGACACCGCCTCCCTGTACTTCCGCGCCTATTTCGGCGTGCCCGAATCGGTGAAGGCCCCCGACGGCACCCCGGTCAACGCGGTGCGCGGCCTGCTCGACTTCATCGCCCGGCTCGTCCAGGACCACCAGCCGGACGATCTCGTGGCCTGCATGGACGCCGACTGGCGTCCGCAGTGGCGGGTGGAGCTGATCCCGTCGTACAAGGCGCACCGGGTCGCGGAGGAGGTGCCGGGCGGATCCGACGGCTCGTTCGAGGAGGAGGTGCCGGACACCCTCTCGCCGCAGGTGCCGGTGATCGAGGACGTGCTGGACGCGATCGGCATCGCCCGCGTCGGCTCCGCGGGGTACGAGGCGGACGACGTGATCGGCACGCTGGCCGGGCGGGCGGCGGGCCCGGTGGATGTCGTCACCGGCGACCGCGATCTCTATCAGCTGGTCGACGACCGGCGCGGGGTGCGGGTGCTGTATCCGGTCAAGGGCGTCGGCACCCTCCAGGTCGTGGACGAGGCGGTGCTGCGCGAGAAGTACGGGGTGGACGGCCCGGGCTACGCCGATCTCGCCCTGCTGCGCGGCGACCCCAGCGACGGCCTGCCGGGCGTCCCGGGGATCGGCGAGAAGACGGCCGCGAAGCTGCTGGACTCGTTCGGCGACCTGGCCGGGATCATGGCGGCCGTGGACGACCCGGCGGCGAAGCTCACCCCGGCGCAGCGGAAGCGGCTGGACGGGGCGCGGCCGTATCTGGCCGTGGCGCCCAAGGTGGTGCGGGTCGCCACCGATGTGCCGCTGCCGAAGTTCGATGCCGCGCTGCCGTCGGCACCCCGTGATCCGCAGGCACTGGAGGCCCTTGCGGGCCGCTGGGGGTTGGGGGGATCTTTGCAGAGGCTGCTGTCCACCCTCGGGGGCTGAATACCGGGGCCGGATATCGGGCTGCACAGCCGGGAGCCGGGTGTTAGGTTAGGCATTCCTAACTATTTCCGTGGGGGAGACCGGCATGGCAGAGCGTCCCGTCCGCAAGAAGGCAGAGACCACGCGGGCACAGGTGATCCGCACCGAACGGCTCACTCCGCACATGATGCGGGTGGTCCTGGGCGGCGAGGGTCTCGCCGGCTTCGGCGCCGGCGAGCACACCGACCACTACGTCAAGCTGCTCTTCCCCGTGCCGGGCGTCGACTACCCCGAGCCGTTCGACATCGAGGCCGTACGCCGGGACATGCCGCGCGACCAGTGGCCCCGGACGCGGACGTACACCGTGCGCTCCTTCGACCGCGCGGTACGCGAGCTCGTGATCGACTTCGTCGTCCACGGCGACGAGGGCCTGGCCGGCCCCTGGGCACTGCACGCCGCACCGGGCGACGAGATCCTCATGCTCGGGCCCGGCGGCGGCTACTCCCCCGACCCGGCCGCCGACTGGCATCTGCTGGCCGGCGACGAGAGCGCGCTGCCCGCGATCGCCGCGTCGCTCGAGCGGATCGAGGCGGGGGCGACGGTGCGGGCCTTCGTCGAGGTCGCCGACGAGCGGGAGCGGCAGAAGCTGGACCTCGCGCCCGGCATCGAGGTCGTCTGGCTGCACCGTGACGGCTCCCCCGTGGGCGAGGCGCTGGTCGAGGCCGTACGTTCCCTCGAGTTCCCGTCCGGCGACGCCCAGGTCTTCGTCCACGGAGAAGCGGGCTTCGTGAAGGAGCTGCGCCGTCATCTGCGGATGGAGCGCGGGATTCCGCGCGAGCGGCTGTCGATCTCGGGCTACTGGCGCCGGGGTCACAACGAGGACGGCTGGCAGGCGTCCAAGCGCGAGTGGAACGAGCAGGTGGAGGCGGAGCAGGAAGGAGCTGCCGCCTGAGCCGAGGCGGCAGTATCGTCGCCGCATGCATCCTGCCCGGATATCTCTCGTTTGCCTGGCCGCGGCAACTCTCTTAATGGGCACCGCATGTGGGGCAACCACATACGCAGCCGACAGCACGGTCATGTACGCCGTCGAGAAGTCCGTCGAGCGCGGCGGTGACGCCGAGTTCACCGTGTCGGTCGAGGTTATCGGCACGGACGACCCGGACGACCTCGACTTCGACCGCGTCATCGTGGAATCGCCCGCGCTGGCCGGGAAACTGACGGTCGGCAAGGACGACTTCGGCCACAACAAGGCGGCTGACTTCGTCATCCAGCCCAAGGGCCAAGTGCGGTGCGACATGAAGCCGGGCATCTATCCGGTGACCGTCAAGAAGGGGAACGACAACAAGTCCGCCGCCTCCACCGAGCTGACGGTGACCTCCGGCACCGCTGCCCGTTGCAGCGCCAAGACCGTGGCGAGGCCGAAACCCGCCGCCGAACCAACGCACTTCACATCGATGGTGGAGCTGTCGGACATGGCGCGGGAGAAAGGACCTGAGTACCAGCGCGGCACCCAGGTCGCGTTCACCATCGGCGTCGACCGCTCCACGCTGGACGGCCACGACGGACTCTTCCTCGAGTCCCCCGCCTTCTCGGGCAGGGTCATGCGCAAGGCCGGGAGCTTCAACGCAGGCAAGAACAACGCCGTCTGGGCGGACCTCGCGGGCGTGGTCAACTGCGACATCAAGCCCGGCACCTACGCCGTGGACCTCACCGACGGCGACGGGGACTCCCCGCTGGCCTCCACCTCGTTCACCGTGGCGGAGAAACTGGACCCGCAGAATCGTGACTTCTGCAACGGCCCCCGCTCCTACCACGACCGCATCGACGAGACGAACGAGATGATCAAACCCGACCCCGAGACCCACGACGAGGGCCTGGGCGTCGGTGCGGTCGTCGGTATCGCGGCCGGCTCCGCCCTGGTCGCCGCCTCCGTCGCGGCGGGCGGCACCTATCTGGTGCTGAGGCGCCGCCGCCGCGGGGAAGGGGACGAAGAGGGCTGGTGAGCCCGGCTGTCAGCCCACGGACGAGTACGCCACGACGCCGCGCAGCAGACCGTCCACCGCCTTGCGCGCACTGCGCGCCACCGTGCTGCCGGCGGGTGCCGCGGCCGCGATCTGGCCCAGCACGTCGATGAGTTGCTTGCACCAGCGCACGAAGTCGCCCGCGGGCATCTCTATCTCGCGCAGCACCTCGTCGAGGCCGTGCCCCGACGCCCAGCGGTGGGCGGCCCAGGCGAAGCCGAGGTCCGGCTCGCGCTGGCCCACGCCCTCCGCCTGGTTGATCTTGTGGTCCTCCTCCAGTGCGTCCAGCCGGCCCCAGATGCGGACCATCTCGCCGAGCGCCGCCTTCGCCTCGTTCGAGGGCAGCTTCGGCGCTATCGCGTCATCGGCCGCCCGCGCCTCGTACACCAGCGCCGAGGCACAGGCCGCCAGGTCCGCCGGACCCAGGCCCTCCCAGATGCCCCCGCGCAGGCACTCGGAGGCGAGCAGGTCCAACTCGCCGTAGAGCCGCGCCAGTCGGTGACCGTGCTCGGTCACCTCGTCCCCGTGCAGGTAGCCGAGGTCGGTGAGCAACCGGCAGATGCGGTCGAAGGTCCGGGCGATGGTGTTCGTCCGCCCCTCGATGCGCCGCTCCAGCACACGCGTGTCCCGCTGCAGACGGTGGTAGCGCTCGGCCCAGCGGGCGTGGTCCTCGCGCTCGTCGCAGCCGTGGCACGGGTGCGCGCGGATCGCCGTGCGCAGCCGGGCGATCTCGGAGTCGTCGACGGCCGCCGAACGCGCCCGCTGGTGCCGCTCGGGCACGATGTGCCCGGCCTTCGTGCGCAGCGCGGAGGCCAGATCGCGCCGCGACTGCGGGCTGCGCGGATTGAAGGTACGGGGGATGCGCATCCGCTCCAGCGGCTCGACCGGCACCGGGAAGTCGATCGTGGCGAGCCGCTTGACCTGCCGCTCGGCGGTCAGGACCAGCGGGCGCGGGCCGTCGTGGGCGTCGTAGCCGCGGTGCCGGTCGCTGCGCCCGGGCAGCCCGGGGTCGAGCACCAGCGCGAGGCCGGCGAACTTGCCCGTCGGCACGTGGATGACGTCGCCCGGTCTGAGCTTCTCCAGCGCGGTCAGGGCGGCGGCCCGGCGCTGGGTCGCTCCCTGCTTCGCCAGATCGGTCTCGCGGTCCTTGAGCTCGCGGCGCAGCCGCGCGTACTCCTCGAAGTCGCCGAGGTGGCAGTCGATGGCCTCGCGGTATCCCGCCATGCCCTCCTCGTTGCGCTGCACCTGGCGGGAGATGCCGACGACCGACTTGTCCGCCTGGAACTGGGCGAAGGAGGTCTCCAGCAGCTCCCGCGAGCGGTGCCGGCCGAACTGCGCGACGAGGTTGACCGCCATGTTGTACGACGGCTTGAAGCTCGACCGCAGCGGATACGTCCGCGTGCCCGCCAGGCCCGCGAGCGCGCCCGGGTCCATGGCGCGCTGCCAGAGCACGACCGCGTGCCCCTCGACGTCGATGCCGCGCCGGCCGGCCCGGCCGGTCAGCTGGGTGTACTCGCCGGGCGTGATGTCGGCGTGGGTCTCGCCGTTCCACTTGACGAGCTTCTCCAACACCACGGAGCGGGCGGGCATGTTGATGCCCAGCGCCAGGGTCTCGGTGGCGAAGACCGCCTTGACCAGGCCCTTGACGAACAGTTCCTCGACAACCTCCTTGAAGGTCGGCAGCATGCCGGCGTGGTGCGCGGCGATGCCCCGCTCGAGGGCTTCCAGCCACTCGAAGTAGCCCAGGACGTGCAGGTCCTCGTCCGGGATCGCGGCCGTGCGCTCCTCGACGATCTCCCGCACCCTGCGGCGCGCCTCGTCGTCGTTGAGCCGCAGCCCCGCGTACAGGCACTGCTGGACGGCGGATTCGCAGCCCGCGCGGCTGAAGATGAAGGTGATGGCGGGCAACAGGCCCTCGGCGTCGAGGCGTTCGATGACCTCGACCCGGCTGGGGGTCCAGATCCTGGTGCGCTGGCGGCGCTCGCGTTCGCGGTCCGCCTCGCGCAGGTTCCTGCCGCGCCGCCCGCCCATGGGGCGGCTGTTCTCCATCCGGGCCAGGCGCACCAGGTCGGGGTTGACCTCGCGCCGGATGCCCTGCGGGCCGGTCTTCTCCTCGAAGAGGTCGTACATCCGGCGCCCGGCGAACACGTGCTGCCACAGCGGCACCGGACGGTGCTCGGAGACGATCACCTCGGTGTCGCCTCGCACGGTGTCCAGCCAGTCGCCGAACTCCTCGGCGTTGGAGACGGTGGCCGACAGGGAGACCAAAGTCACCGATTCGGGAAGGTGGATGATCACCTCTTCCCAGACGGCGCCCCGGAAGCGGTCGGAGAGGTAGTGCACCTCGTCCATCACCACATGGCCGAGGCCGAGCAGCGCCTGCGACCCGGCGTAGAGCATGTTGCGCAGCACTTCGGTGGTCATCACCAGCACCGGGGCATCCCCGTTGATGCTGTTGTCACCGGTCAGCAGGCCGACCCGGTCGGCGCCGTAGCGAGCGACGAGGTCGTTGTACTTCTGGTTCGACAGTGCCTTGATGGGGGTGGTGTAGAAGCACTTGCGGCCCTGGGTCAGGGCGAGGTGGACGGCGAATTCGCCGACGATCGTCTTTCCGGAGCCGGTCGGCGCGGCGACCAGCACTCCTTTTCCGGCCTCCAGGGCCTTGCAGGCCTCTATCTGGAAGGGGTCCAGCTCGAAGTCGTACATCTCGCGGAAGGGGGCCAGCGCGGTGGCCTGCTCCGCGGCGCGCTGCCGTGCCAGGGCATAGCGCTCAGCAGGGGACATGTCCTCGGTCATCTTGCCTACGAGCCTACCGGTGCCCTCGGACAGTCACCCGATCTTTATCCCGCTCAGCAGCCGCACGGCCCCTGGAACGGTCTCGGCGGTCAGCGGCAGCGGGCCGAGCGGCTCTCCGTCCGCGTATCCGGTGATGCCGTCGGCGGCGAGCGTGACGCGTGCGGCCCGGTGCGTGGTGACGAGGGGATGGCCGAGATGCGTCCCCCGGTAGACCTTCGGGAAGACGCCGAGCAGGGTCGTCCGGCTGCAGGGGCCGACGACCGTGATGTCGAAGAGGCCGTCGTCGGGGCGGGCGTCCCCGCAGATGCGCATGCCGCCGCCGTACGAACTGCCGTTGCCCACCGCGACCAGGGTGGCCTCGATCTCCTGCTCCGGTCCGTCGTCGAGCCGGATGCGGTACGGGATCGGCCGCAGCGCGGCGAGTTCGGCGAGCAGGGCCACGTTGTAGCGCGCCCGCCCGCGCGGGAAGCGCAGCCGGTTGCCCCGGTCGTTGACGCGGGAGTCGAGGCCGGAGGCGAGCACGGTGCCGAACCAGGTGCCGTTGACCCGGCCCAGGTCGATCTCGCGCCCGCCGTCCCCCTTGAGCGACCCGGCGATGACGCGGGCCGCCGCCACCGGGTCCCGTACGGGCAGCCCGCACGCGCGCGCGAAGTCGTTGCCGGTGCCGACGGCCACCACGCCCAGCGGGGTCGGCGTCCCGGCGACCGCCTGGAGGGCGAGAGAGGTCATGCCGTCCCCGCCGACGGCTATCAGCGCACCGGTCCCGCCGGCCACCGCCTCCCGGGCCCGCCGCAGCGCGTCGGCGGCGTCCACGCCCAGGACCGTACGGACCGAGTGGCCCGCGGCGCGCAGCACCCGGGCCGCGGGCAGCGCCGCACGGGCGCCGCGGCCGCGGCCCGCGGTGGGGTTGACGAAGAGCGTGATGTCGCTGGTCACGCGCCGGACCCTATCGGCACCCGCCCGGGGGCGGGGCCGTGGGGCACCGGATCACGTCACGTCGTCGTAGCCGCCCCGGCGGTTCTCCGTCCGTTCCGTCCGCTCGGTCCGCTGCGTCCCCTCCTGGAGGGCGGGCATCGGCTCGACGTCGCCGAGGGCCTGGGGCGTCAGGTCGAGCGGCGCCGCCTCGTCGTCGGAGAGCAGCCGGTCGGGGTTGGCCCGCTCCTTGCGCTTGTCGTTGGCCATCGCGATGCCGGCGGCGACGAAGTACAGCAGGATCATCGGGCCGGCGAGGGCGAACATCGAGAACGGGTCCACGGTCGGCATCGCGAAGGCCGAGAAGACCGTGGCCCCCATGACCACGCCGCGCCACCAGCCCAGCATGCGGCGTCCCGTGATCAGACCGCCGAAGTTGAGCATCAGCAGCAGCAGCGGCAACTCGAAGGAGAAACCGAAGATCACCACGAGGCGGGTGATGAGGTCGATGAGGTCGCCGACGTCCAGCAGGTTGTCGACACCGACCGGGGTGAGGCCGATGAGCATCTTGGCGGCCGCGGGAAGGATCGTGTACGCGACCCAGCCGCCCGCCGCGAAGAGCGGCACACCGGCGGCGACGAAGCTCAGCGCGTACTTCTTCTCGTTGCGGTGCAGGCCGGGCGCGAGGAACGCCCACAGCTGGTACAGCCAGACAGGGCTGGACACCACGAGGGCGGCCACCAGGGACACCTTCACCGCCAGGGCGAACGATCCCGCGAGGCCCGAGATGGTGAGGTGGGCGCACTTCACGCCGTCGTCCGGCATCCGGTCGAACGAGAACTTGCAGCCGACCGCTTCCTGGATCGGGTGCTGGAAGATACCGATGATGCCCTTGTAGTTGAAGCCCGCCACAATGGCCACGATCACGATCGCGAGGGCGGCCTTCGCCAAACGGTTGCGCAGCTCACGGAGGTGTTCCGCAAGCGGCATCCGCCCCTCGGGGTCCTTCTCCTTCTTGCGGGCGGACTTCAGCAACCCACATCCCTATCTCGTGCGGCGGACGGCGCTGCGGCAGCGCTGCGTCGCGTGGTCGACGGCCTTGATCGTACGCATGGGGCCCGTACGGACACCCGCACCAGCCTACCGCCCGGTCATCGGCCCCGGCGGGGGCCGTGGTCAGTCCTGGCGCAGCGTCTGCGCGGCCTGCGCCGCCTGGGCGGCGAGCGGGACGGCGGCCCGCTCGAGGTCCTCGGCGGCGCGGGTGATCCGCGACGAGCTGTTCGCGACCTGGCGGGCCAGCCGACGCGTCTCGGTCAGGACGCGCGCGGCGAGCACCCCGAGCACGGCGATGCCGAGGAAGCCGAGGGCGACGGCCAGCATGGGGAAGAGCATGACAGGAACCTACAGGTGCAGCCGCAGCGTGCGCACACCGCCGCCGGTCAGCAGCTCGACGATGCGATCGCCGGCCGGCTTGCGGACCGCGGAGCCGCAGTCGGGGCAGGTGAAAGAGTAGAAGGTGGTGCGACTGCTGGCCCCGATCGCCAGCCGCAGCGCCTCCGCGGCCAGCTCGAAGCTGCCCCGGCAGTCGGGGCAGGCCGCCTTGAAGACCGCGTCCTGGGTGGTCGTCGCATCCATCACCGCCCTCACTCCCCGTACGCCGCGAGGGCGGCGTTGGCCGTCTCCCGGGCGCTGTCGGCGAGCTCGGGCGGCGAGACGATCCGGCCGTCGCGGCCGAGGCGCAGCGCCAGCCTGCGCAGGGAGGCCGGGTCGGGTGTCCGCAGCGTGATGCGCAGCCCGCCCTCGGGCAGCTCCTCGGCGCGGTCGTGCGGGTAGTACTCGGCGACCCAGCGTCCGCCGGGGCCGACCTCGACGACCACCTCGGGGTCCTCCGCGGCGGGCTGCACCAGCCCGGCCGACAGGTCGCGCAGTTCGACGGGCGGCGGGTCGGACGGTTCGTCGAGGAGCCGGATCTCGGCCACCCGGTCGAGGCGGAAGGTGCGCCGGGCCTCGGACAGCCGGCACCAGGCCTCCATGTAGGTGTGGCCGACGGCGAACAGCCGGATGGGGTCGACCTCGCGCTCGGTGAGCTCGTCGCGCGCGGGCGAGTAGTAGCGGACCCACAGCCGTCGCCGCTCGGAGATGGCCCGGTCGACGTCGGCGAAGACGCCGCCCTCGGACTCGAAGGTGACCGAGAGCCGGGAGCTGGCCCCGGCCGCCTCGCCGGCCGCCGCCTCGATCTTGGCGGTGGCGCGGACGAGCGCCTGCCGGTCGCCCTCGCGCAGCCCGGGCAGGGTGGCGACCGCGCGGGCGGCCACGAGCAGGGCGGTGGCCTCGTCGGCGGCGAGCCGCAGCGGTTCACCGGTGCTGGTGCCGGACGCGTCGGGGTTGTGCCACCAGATGCGGTCGCCGTCGGTGTCGATGTCGAGCAGGTCCCCGCCGCGGAAGCTGGTGCCGCACATCGGCAGGACGTCGAGGTCGCCGATCAGCTCGTCCTCGGTGATGCCGAAGGCGCGCGCCACGTCGGCGACGCGGGCGCCGGGGCGCTCGCGCAGATAGGTGACCAGCGACAGCATCCGCCGGGTCTGGTCGATGGCGTTGGTGGCCATGAGAAGTCGGTCCCGTTCCCCTTCTGCCCTGTCAGCCCTTGGCCACGGCGCGCAGCCGGTCGAGTACGTCGGCCCGCAGCTCGGCGGGTTCGAGCACGAGCACGTCGGGGCCGAACTCGACGAGCCAGGCGTCCAGCCCGTGCCCGTACGGAATCTCCAATTCGTCCCAGCCGTCGCCGAGTTCGCGGACGGCGAGGGCGCGGGAGCGCAGCGGGTAGCCGTGCCCGGCCCGCACCCTGACGCGGGCGGTGCCGGTGGCCGTCTCGCCGGCCCAGCTCTCCACCGTCTCCCGCACCGTGACGTGGTCGGGCACCGGGGCGGTGAAGGGCAGGGCGCGGGAGCGGACCCTGCCGGTGATCCGGGAGAGCCTGAAGACGCGCTCGGCCTTGCGGTCGCGGTCCCAGCCCGCGAGGTACCAGTGCCCGCGCCAGCACTCCAGGGTCCAGGGCTCGACCTGCCGCGTCTCCGGGCGGGCGGCGTTGGCCTTGCGGTAGTCGAAGACGACGGGCCGGCGGTCGCGGGCGGCGAGCATCAGCGGCTCGAAGGCCGCCTCGTGGACGGGGATGTGCGTCTCGAGGGCGCTCTGGCCGGCCCCGTACGGGTCCTCGGTCAGCGGCATCCCGGCGGCGCGCAGCTTCTGCAGTGCGCCGCTGGCGGCAGCGGCGAGGCGGGCCTGCTGCCAGACCTTGGCGGCGAGGCCGAGCGCGGCGGCCTCCTCGGCGTCGAGGGCGATCGGGGGGAGGCGGTTGCTGTCGCGGCGGGCGAGATAGCCGGTGTCGCCGTCGACGCTCTCCACGGTCTCGATGATCAGGCCGAGCTCGCGGAGGTCTTCCTTGTCGCGCTCGAACATCCTGTTGAAGGCGTCATCGCTGCCGCCCTGGGCGACCGGCGCGCCGCCGACGGGCCCGAAGGCTTCGAGGTACGCCTCGATGGAGTTCCGCAGCTCCCTCTTGCTGAGCGGACGGCGCGTCCCCAGCAGGCACAGCGCCAGATTCATCAGCCGCTCGGCCTTGGCAATCGCCATCGACGCCCTCTCGCCCTCTCCTCGTGTTGTTTCAACCGATGACCGTACCGTCCACCGGTCACACGGCAAAAGCCGAGGGCCCGCACGCACATGCGCACGGGCCCTCTCGCCTTCGGGTACGAAGGCTCAGACGCCCATCAGGTCGCAGACGAAGATGAGGGTCTCGCCCGGGGCGATCACGCCGCCGCCGGCGCCGCGCTCGCCGTAGGCGAGGTGGGCGGGGATGGTCAGCCGACGGCGGCCGCCGACCTTCATGCCCTGGATGCCCTTGTCCCAGCCCGTGATGACCTGGCCGGCGCCCAGCTTGAACTCGAGCGGGTTGCCACGGTTCCAGCTCGCGTCGAACTCCTCACCGGTGGAGAAGGCGACGCCGACGTAGTGGACCTTCACGAAGTCCCCCGCCTTGGCGACGGCGCCGTCACCCTCCCAGAGGTCGACGATCTCGAGGTCGGCCGGGGGCTGGCCCTCCGGAAAGTCGATCTCCGGCTTCTCAATGCTCACGTAAGTGCTCCTACGAACGAGGTCTTTCGGACAACCGTGCAATTCTGGCAGACGGCCGGTCAGACCTTGCCGACGATGTCCACGAGGAAGACGAGCACGGCACCCTTGGGGATGCTGCTGCCCTGCGGCGGGTTGTCGCCGTAGGCCATGGCGGCCGGGATGACCAGCTCGACCCGGTCCCCCACGTGCTTGCCGACGAGGCCCTTGTCCCAGCCCGGGATGACCGAACCGACGCCGATCTGGAAGGCGGTGGCGCCCGGCGGGTTGTGGTCCCAGGACGAGTCGAACTTCTTGCCGCCGTCCCACGTCACACCGGTGTACTGGGCGATCAGCCCGTCACCGGTCTTGACCTCGGGGCCGTTGCCCTTGATCAGCACCTGCTGCTTGAGGTCGGACGGCGCCTTCTCGCCCTTGGGCATGGTGATCTCGGCGGCCTTCTGCGGGACGGCCTTGACCTCCGGCATGCCCTGGTCCGGCTTGGCCTGGTCGCCCTTGGCCTCGGCCTTGGTGTCGACCTTCTGGGCCCCGACGATGTCGAGCACCCACAGGATGCCGTCCTCGGGGTTGAGCTGGCCCTGCGTGGCCTGGTCGCCGAGCATCGCCTTGACCGTGCCCTCGACCCGGACACGGGAGCCGACCTGCTGGCCCTCGAGGGCGTCGAGCACCTTGGGCGGCACCGGCTGGCCGTTCAACTGTCCCAGCTGCTGCACCGCCTGGCGGCGCACCCCGTCCGAGACCTGCGACTGCTGCGCCCACGACCCGTCGAAGGTCTTGCCGTCCTTTATGGTCTGCGCGGCATAGTCGGCGCGGACGAAGGCACCCTTCTCCACCTTCGGGCCCTTGCCCTCGGAGACCACGGTGACCTCGAGCTTGTCCGTCGCCTTGGCCCCCTTGGGCACGGAGATCGAGGGCTTCTCGCCGAACTTGCCCTCGACCGAGATCTTGCCGGAGCCGCCGCTGTCGGACCCGCACGCCGCGGCGGTGAGCAGCAGGACGGGCACGGCCAGCGCCGCCGCCAGACGGCGCGCGTTCTTCGTGTGCTTCATGGAGTCCAACTCGGGCTAGGTGGCTGGGCAGTGCCCGCCACTCTACGGCCTGAGCCCCGCCGATCAACTCCGCCCGACACGGAGAGGCGCCGGATCCGGCGAAACCGGCGCGTTCCCCATCACATTCCGGCGATGAGCTTTTCCACCCGGTCGTCGACCGACCGGAACGGGTCCTTGCACAACACGGTGCGCTGCGCTTGGTCGTTGAGCTTGAGGTGCACCCAGTCGACCGTGAAATCCCGGCGCTGTTCCTGTGCACGGCGGATGAAATCCCCGCGCAGCCGAGCCCGTGTGGTCTGCGGAGGCACCGACTTGCCCTCGAAAATCTTCAGGTCATTGCACACCCGGGCTGCCTGGCCGCGCCGTTCGAGCAGGTAGTAAAGACCCCGGCGGCGGTGGATGTCGTGGTAGGCCAGGTCTATCTGCGCGACCCTCGGGTGCGACATGGTGATGTTGTTCTTCGCCCGGTACCGCTCGATGAGCTGGTACTTCATCACCCAGTCGATCTCGGTGGAGATCCGGTCGAGGTCCTCGTCCCGGATGGCCTCCAGAGAACGGCCCCACAGCTCCAGCACACGCTCGACGGTGCCCGTACGGATGCCGCGGCGCTCGCAGAAGTCCAGGGCCTTCTCGTAGTACTCCTGCTGGACCTCGAGCGCGGACGCCTCGCGCCCGCTCGCCAGCCGCACCTTGCGCCGGCCCGTTATGTCGTGGCTGACCTCCCGGATGGCCCGGATCGGGTTCTCCAGGGTCAGGTCGCGCATCACGGTGCCGGCCTCGATCATGCGCAGCACGAGATCGGTGGCGCCGACCTTGAGCAGCATCGTGGTCTCGGACATGTTGGAGTCGCCGACGATGACATGGAGCCGGCGGTAGCGCTCGGCGTCGGCGTGCGGCTCGTCCCGTGTGTTGATGATCGGGCGCGAGCGGGTGGTGGCGGAACTGACGCCCTCCCAGATGTGCTCGGCGCGCTGGCTGACGCAGTAGACCGCGCCGCGCGGGGTCTGGAGGACCTTCCCGGCGCCGCAGAGCAGCTGCCGGGTGACCAGGAACGGGATGAGGATGTCCGCGAGACGGGAGAACTCCCCGTGTCTGGCGACGAGATAGTTCTCGTGGCAGCCGTAGGAGTTCCCCGCCGAATCGGTGTTGTTCTTGAAGAGATAGACGTCGCCCGCGATTCCCTCCTCGTGCAGGCGGCGTTCGGCATCGACGAGCAGGCCCTCGAGAATGCGCTCGCCCGCCTTGTCGTGGGTGACCAGTTCGGTCACGTTGTCGCACTCGGGAGTTGCGTATTCCGGGTGCGAGCCCACATCGAGGTAGAGGCGGGCACCGTTGCGCAGGAAGACATTGCTGCTGCGGCCCCAGGAAACGACACGGCGGAAGAGGTAGCGCGCCACTTCGTCAGGCGACAGTCGGCGCTGTCCCCTGAACGTGCACGTGACGCCGTACTCGTTCTCCAGCCCGAAAATGCGGCGGTCCATGCCTGAACACTACGCCTGATGCCCCGCCGTGAAACCGGGTTCGACCGCACCGCTTCGATCATTTTCCGACCGCGCCACGACCTCCGACGGAGCCTCCTCGACGCGCATGGCGCCGCGGGCCAGGACGAGCACGAGCAGGCCCGCGAACCCGCTGCACACCGCGACCGTGAACCCCGCGGTGACACCGGCCCATTCGACGGCCGGGCCCGCGAAGGCGGTGCCGAGGGCGGCGCCCACGCCGAAGGACGTCACCAGCCAGGAGAAGGCCTCGGTGACCGTGCCGCGCAGCGCGTGCCGGTCGACGACGACGAACGCACAGGCCAGCGACGGGGCCAGGAAGACACCGGCCACACCGGCCAGCACCGTCATCAGCACGGTGCCCGGGACCAGCAGCAGCGGCAGGTAGCAGATCGCGAGCCCGGTGACGAGCAGCCGCAGCCGCTTCTCGGGGGTACCGGCCCACTGGCGGGCGCCGTAGATCGTGCCGCCGACGAAGGCGCCCACGCCCAGCGCGGAGAGCAGATAGCCGGCGACCTCGTCGCCGCCGTGATCGCCGCCGTAGGCGACCGCCGCCAGGGCGATCGAGCCCAGCGCCGAGCCTATGCAGAAGAACGCACCGAGCAGCACGAGCAGGCCGCGCGAGCGCAGCGCGCCCAGCCAGTGCGCGTCGCGGGGCTCACTGCGCCACTGCCGCGAGGGCGCCGAGGTGACGACCGCGAGGGCGCCGAGGACGCCGAGCAGGTTGATGACGTACAGCGCGGCGGCCGGGGACCAGCCGGCCACGAGCCAGGTGATGATCAAGGGGCCGACGACGTACATGACCTCCTGCGCGATGGCATCGAGGGAGTACGCGGCGTGGATCTTGGACTCGTCCTTCAGGACGGCCGGCCACAGGGCCCGCAGCCCGCCCTCGAGCGGGGGCGTGAAGAAGCCGGACACGATCATGGCCACATAGGCCACCGCCACCGGCTCCAGGCCGACGACGGCGAAGAGGGACATGCCCAGCGCCGCCAGGGCGGCCGAGGGCAGCATCACCCGGGGCTGGCCGTACAGGTCGACGGCCCGGCCGAGCAGCGGCTGGCCCACGGCGTTGGCCACGCCGTAGACGGCCGACAGGGCGCTGGCGAGGGCGAGGCTGCCGCCCTGGGCCCGTACGAAGAGCACGATCGCCAGCGCTGCCGTGGCGTTGGGCAGCCGCCCAACGAGGGTGCCCACGAGCAATCGTGCCGCGTGCCGCGTCCTGAGCATCGCGCCGTATCCGGATCCGGCCGCCGCCATCTTCCGTTTCCGCCTCTCGGTTTTACGTATAACGTTCGACGTTATACGTAGCATGACGACAAGCTCACGGTCCAACCGTGATGCTTCAGGCTTCATGTCGAAGGGGCGGAGGGGCCGTGACCGAAGTCGAGCGCGGCAAGAGGCGTTGGCCCACGGTCCGGGGGACGCACGCGGCACCCGCGCGGGCCACCAGCCGGGACGTGGCCCGGGCGGCCGGTGTCTCCCAGGCGACCGTCTCGCTCGTGATGGGCGAGAAGTGGCGGGGCCGGGTCTCGGAACAGCGGGCCGAGGCCGTGCGCTCGGCCGCGCGCGAGCTCGGTTACCGGCCCAATCGGGCGGCCCGCGACCTGCGGCTGGGCCGCGCGAGGACCGCGCTGCTCGTGGTGCCCGCGCTGACCAACGAATTCTTCGCCCGGGTCTACGCGGGCGCGGCCCGCGTCGCGGGCGAGCACGGGGTCGGCGTCCTGCTGTACCCGTCCCTCGAGGGGGCCGGTCCGGCCCGGGACCCCTTCGCCTCGGCCCGGGCGACGCTCGACGGCGTCATCGCCTCCTCGATGGCGGCCGACGCGCTGGCCGACCTCCGCGAGGGCGGCCTCCCCCTGGTGATGCTCGACAGCGACCCCGAGCGGACCGGGGCGGCGGCCACGGTCAACTTCGACATCGCCGACGGGATGCGGCAGGTCACGGAGCACCTGCTCGCGCTCGGCCACCGGCGCTTCGCGCATCTCGCGGCCGACGTCGACTCGTGGACGTTCCGGGTACGGGCCGACTCACTGGCCGGGGCACTGCGGGGCGTCCCGGACGCGGAGGTGGTACGGACCGAGGCCGCCGCGCTGGACGTGGCGGCCGGCCGCGAGGCGGCCGAGCGCGCCCTCACCGGCCCCTGGCCGCGCCCCACGGCGCTGATCTGCGACGACGACATCCTGGCGGCGGGTGCATGCAAGGCCGCGCGACGGCTCGGGCTCCGGGTGCCCGGTGATGTCTCCGTGACGGGCTTCGACGACCTCTCGCTGGCGACGGCCGTCGATCCCGAGCTGACCACGGTCCGGCTGCCGGCGGAAGCGGTGGGAGAGGCGGGGATGCGGGCGTTGATGGGTGTGCTCGACGAACTGCCCACGGAAGCAACGATGTTGCCAGTGGAGCTGGTGACGCGGGGGTCGACGGGCCGGGCCGCGTAACGGCTCCGCCCCGCCGACCCCGCGTCCTCACTCCTCGGTGCTCTCCTCGCCCGGCTCCGGCTCCTCCTCCGTGGCGGGACCCGTGCCCTCCTCACCCAGCAGGCGCGAGAGCTGCCGCCCCAACAGCCGCTTGAACTTGCGCTGTTGGGGGCGCGTGCGGTCCAGGACCGCGACCTCGAGCTGCTCGGCGGTCAGGGTGCGCTCGGTGCCGTTGGTGTCGCGGGCGAGCGACTCGACGGCGAGCTTGAGCGCCTCGGAGAGCGTCATCCCGTCCCGGTGGCGCTGGCCGAGATAGCTGCTGATCTGATCGGCGTTGCCGCCGACCGCGACCGAACCGTGCTCGTCGACGATCGAACCGTCGTGGGGCAGCCGGTAGATCTGGTCGTCCTCGGGGCCCGCCCCGACCTCGGCGACGATCAGCTCGACCTCGTACGGCTTCTCGCCCGCGCTCGAGAAGATGGAACCGAGCGTCTGCGCATAGACATTGGCAAGGCCACGCGCCGTGACATCATCACGGTCGTACGTATAGCCGCGCAGATCGGCATAGCGCACCCCGCCGATGCGCAGGTTCTCGAACTCGTTGTACTTGCCGACCGCGGCGAACGCGATGCGGTCGTAGATCTCGCTGACCTTGTGCAGCGCACGGGACGGGTTCTCGGCGACGAAGACCACGCCGTCGTTGTACTGGAGCACCACGACGCTGCGGCCGCGCGCAATGCCTTTGCGGGCGTACTCGGCACGGTCGGCCATGGCCTGCTGGGGTGAGACATAGAACGGCGTCGACACCGGCTATCCGTCCCTTTCTGTCAGTGGCGAATGCATTCCAAGAAGCCCCGGGCTAGAGCAGCGCGGCCCGCGGCCCGTCCGGCTCCTCGAGCCGCCGCTCGTGGATGGCCCGGACGATCTCGGAGCACTCGGCCTCGGTGAGCCTCCGGAATCCCTCATCGGTGATGACGGTGATGATCGGGTAGATACGGCGCGCGAGATCGGGCCCGCCGGTCGCCGAGTCGTCGTCGGCGGCGTCGTACAGCGCCTGGGCGACCAGGGTGGTGGCCTGCCCCTCCGTCAGGTCGTCGCGGAAGAGCTTCTTCATCGCTCCGCGCGCGAAGATCGAACCGGAGCCGGTGGCCGAGAAGCCGTACTCCTCGGAACGCCCGCCGGTTACATCGTAGGAGAAAATACGGCCCTTCTGACGGTCCACATCCCAGCCCGCGAAGAGCGGCACCACGGCCAGGCCCTGCATGGCCATGCCGAGGTTGCCGCGGATCATGGTGGAGAGCCGGTTGGCCTTGCCCTCCAGCGAGAGCTGAGCCCCCTCGACCTTCTCGAAGTGCTCCAGCTCCAGCTGGAAGAGCTTGACCATCTCCACGGCCAGCCCCGCGGTGCCGGCCATGCCGACGGCCGAGTACTCGTCCGTCGGGAAGACCTTCTCGATGTCGCGCTGCGCGATGACATTGCCCATCGTCGCCCGCCGGTCGCCCGCCAGCACCACACCGCCGGGGAACGTCGTCGCGACGATGGTCGTGCCGTGCGGGATCTCCATCGCGCCCGGGACGGAGGGCAACTGCCGCTTGCCGGGCAGCAGGTCCGGCTGGTGCCCGGCGAGGAACTCCACGAACGAGGAGGAGCCCGGCGTCAGGAAGGCAGCTGGTAGACGCCCGATGCTACGAGGGTTGGCTTCCACGGGTTTCCTTCCGGATACGCGATGGCTCGGCGCATCGCACCGACATCGTCTCTCAACAGTCCCAGTCCGGTGTTGCAGTTGAAACACAGAACACCACGGACCCTATCGGTCTCGTGACAATGATCCACATGCCCTGCAGGGGCCCGCGGGCAGATACAGCAGACACCCATCTGCCGCCACTCACCCCACCCTTTCACCTTCGATGCGAAGGCAAAGCCGACCTACTGGCCGCCCTTCTGAACGAAGGACCGCACGAAGTCCTCGGCGTTCTCCTCGAGGACGTCATCGATCTCGTCCAGCACCGAATCCACGTCGTCCGACAGCTTCTCGTGCCGTTCCTTGAGGTCCTCGGAAGCCTGCGCTTCCTGCGCCTGCTCCTCGACCTCCTCTGTCGAGCGCGTGGCCTTCTGCTGCCCGCCGCCGGTGTCCTTGGTCGCCATACCCCTCACCCCGCTCGGTTCGACGTACAAGATCGGACGTACACCTTCAGACCCTACAAGCAGGGTCCGACATCGGCCCCGTACTTGCCTGTACTTGCTGGAACGTCCCGGGACCATGGTGATGATTCCCGGAACGGGGTCTTCCCAGACTCTTGTCAGCCCCCGGACAAAACCCTCACCAGGTCCTCCGCCGTGCGGCAGCGGTCCAGGAGCTCCTTGACGTGGTTGCGCGTGCCCCGCAGGGGCTCCAGCGTGGGCACCCGTTGCAGGGAGTCACGGCCGGGGAGATCGAAGATGACCGAGTCCCAGGACGCGGCCGCCACGTCGTCCGCGTACTGCTCGAGACAGCGGCCCCGGAAGTAGGCGCGGGTGTCCTCGGGCGGTGCCGTACGGGCGCGGGCCACCTCGTCCTCGTCGAGCAGGCGCTTCATCCTGCCGCGGGCCGCGAGGCGGTTGTAGAGGCCCTTCTCCGGCCGGACGTCCGCGTACTGCAGGTCGACGAGGTGCAGGCGGGCCGCGTCCCAGTCCAGGCCGTCGCGGCGGCGGTAGCCCTCCAGGAGCTCGCGCTTGGCCACCCAGTCCAGCTCGCCGGCCAGGCTCATCGGGTCGTGCTCGAGCCGGTTCAGCACGTCCTCCCAGCGCGCGAGGACATCCTTGGTCTGCTCGTCCGCGTCGGCGCCGAAGCGGTCCTCCACGTGTTTGCGGGCCAGCTCGCAGTACTCCATCTGCAACTGCACCGCCGTCAGCGTCCGGCCGCTGCGCAGGGTGACCAGCCGCCGCAGCGTGGGGTCGTGGCTGATCCGGTGGAGCGTGCGGACGGGCTGGTCGACGGCGAAGTCGGTGGAGATGAAGCCGTCCTCGATCATGGACAGCACCAGGGAGGTGGTGCCGAGCTTGAGGTAGGTGGAGATCTCCGAGAGGTTGGCGTCGCCGATGATGACGTGCAGCCTGCGGTACTTCTCGGCGTCGGCGTGCGGCTCGTCGCGGGTGTTGATGATGGGCCGCTTCAGGGTGGTCTCGAGGCCGACCTCGACCTCGAAGTAGTCGGCGCGCTGGCTGATCTGGAAGCCGTGCTCGCGGCCGTCCTGCCCGATGCCCACCCGCCCCGCCCCGGTGACCACCTGGCGGGAGACGAAGAAGGGCGTCAGGTGGCGCACGATGTCCGAGAAGGGGGTCTCCCGCTTCATCAGGTAGTTCTCGTGGGTGCCGTAGGAGGCGCCCTTGTTGTCGGTGTTGTTCTTGTACAGGTGGATCGGCTGGGCGCCCGGCAGCTGGGCGGCGCGCTCGGCCGCCTCCGCCATGATGCGCTCCCCCGCCTTGTCCCACAGGACGGCGTCGCGGGGGTTGGTGACCTCCGGGGAGCTGTACTCGGGATGGGCATGGTCCACGTACAGCCGCGCGCCGTTGGTGAGGATGACGTTGGCGAGGCCGATGTCCTCGTCGGTGAGCTGGCTGGCGTCCGCGGCCTCGCGGGCGAGGTCGAAACCACGGGCGTCCCTCAGCGGGTTCTCCTCCTCGAAGTCCCAGCGGGCACGTCGTGCCCGGTGCATCGCGGCCGCATAGGCGTTGACGATCTGGGACGAGGTGAGCATGGCATTGGCGTTCGGGTGACCGGGGACGGAGATCCCGTACTCCGTCTCGATGCCCATTACTCGCCGTACGGTCATGCGGCCCTCCTTGCCCGGCGGCGCCCCCTGGTGGGTTCGGCGCTCAAGTACCGCTGCGCATCCGGTCCGTGTCCGGTCTCCGATCCCCCACAGCGCTTCGCGGTGGTACCGAAGAGCCTAGAACGGCTTTGCGGCGGTGGGGAGATCATTACAGTCATTGCTCCGGTTCGTGGCGCTGCGAATTTTCCTGGCGATTTCCTGGCGTTTCCTCGGCGACCTTGGCGCAAAACGCGATGCGGAACACGGTGCAAAACGAGTCCGGCTGCGGAGCCCCCGCCGGACCCCGCCACAAGGCGGGGACGAGGGACGTCCGCAGCCGGACGGCGGTGTTACAGGTACTGGCCGGTATTGGCCACGGTGTCGATGGAGCGGCCGGTGTCCGCGCCCTGCTTTCCGGTGACGAGGGTGCGGATGAAGACGATCCGCTCGCCCTTCTTTCCGGAGATGCGGGCCCAGTCGTCCGGGTTGGTGGTGTTGGGCAGGTCCTCGTTCTCCTTGAACTCGTCGACGCAGGCGGCGAGCAGGTGGGAGACGCGCAGGCCCTTCTGGTTGTGGTCGAGGAAGGCCTTGATGGCCATCTTCTTGGCCCGGTCCACGATGTTCTGGATCATCGCGCCGGAGTTGAAGTCCTTGAAGTAGAGGACTTCCTTGTCACCGTTGGCATAGGTGACCTCCAGGAAGCGGTTCTCCTCGGACTCCGCGTACATCTGCTCCACCACCGACTGGATCATGCCCTCGATGGTCGCCCCGGCGTCGCCGCCGTGCTCGGCGAGGTCGTCGGCGTGCAGCGGCAGGGTCCGGGTCAGGTACTTGGAGAAGATGTCCTTGGCGGCCTCCGCGTCCGGACGCTCGATCTTGATCTTCACATCGAGCCGGCCGGGCCGCAGGATCGCGGGGTCGATCATGTCCTCGCGGTTGGAGGCGCCGATGACGATGACGTTCTCCAGGCCCTCCACACCGTCGATCTCGGAGAGCAGCTGCGGGACGATGGTGTTCTCCACGTCCGAGCTGACGCCGGATCCACGGGTGCGGAAGAGGGAGTCCATCTCGTCGAAGAAGACGATGACGGGCGTGCCTTCGCCGGCCTTCTCCCGGGCGCGCTGGAAGATCAGCCGGATGTGCCGCTCGGTCTCGCCGACGTACTTGTTGAGGAGCTCCGGGCCCTTGATGTTGAGGAAGAAGCTCTTCCCCGCGGGCTTGCCGGTGACCTCCGCGACCTTCTTGGCAAGGGAGTTGGCGACGGCCTTGGCGATGAGCGTCTTGCCGCAGCCGGGGGGGCCGTAGAGCAGAACGCCCTTGGGCGGCCGGAGTTCGTGCTCCTTGAAGAGGTCGGGGTAGAGGTACGGGAGCTCGACCGCGTCGCGGATCAGCTCGATCTGGTTGCCCAGTCCGCCGATCTTCGTGTAGTCGATGTCCGGGACCTCTTCGAGGACGAGCTCCTCGACCTCGCTCTTCGGGATGACCTCGTAGACGTAGCCGGAGCGGGTCTCCAGCAGCAGGGCGTCGCCGGGGCGGATGGTGGTGTCCAGCAGCGGCTCGGCGAGCCTCACCACCCGTTCCTCGTCGGTGTGCCCGATGACCAGGGCCCGTTCGCCGTCCTCGAGGATCTCCTTGAGGGTGACGATGTCGCCGTGCCGCTCGAAGGCCATGGCCTCGACCACGTTGAGCGCCTCGTTGAGCATGACTTCCTGGCCGGGCCTGATCTCCTCGGGGTCGATGCTCGGGCTGACGTTCACCCGGAGCTTGCGGCCGCCGGTGAAGATGTCCACCGTGCCGTCGTCGTTCGTCTGGAGAAAGACGCCGAACCCGGCGGGCGGCTGGGCGAGCCGGTCGACCTCTTCCTTGAGGGCCACGATCTGGTCGCGGGCCTCGCGCAGGGTGTTGGCGAGCCGCTCGTTCTGAGCGGATACACCGGCCAGGTTGGTCTGGAGCTCGACGATCCGCTCTTCGAGAATCCTCGTGTGACGCGGAGAGTCGGCGAGCTTCCGCCGCAGGACGGCGATCTCCTGCTCGAGATAGGCAACCTGGCTGGCGGGGTCTTCCGTCCCTCGCCCGGGCCGGATGCCGCGGTTGATGTCGTCGTCGTGGGCTGCCACGGTCCTCACCTCCTCCAAGGGGAGCTGGACGCTTCCAGACCCTACCTGGGCCGGTGCAGGTTGAAACCCCTAGATCACAAACCCGGTCGGAGTGTGTCCGATCTTCACCCTTGCGCACGTCCTCACGGGAGGGGAATACCCACCCATCAACATCGGAAAGCGGGCGGTTGTATCGTCGAGTCGGTCAACACCCGTCAGTGCTGGCTCCAATTGGTTCACATAGGGAGAGGAACGGCAGGCGCGATGGCCGTGCAGAACGACGACAGCACCGAGGTTGCGGAGACGGCACCGGAGGAAGCCCTCGAGGTGTGGATCGACCAGGACCTGTGCACCGGTGACGGCATCTGCGCGCAGTACGCGCCCGAGGTCTTCGAGCTGGACATCGACGGTCTCGCGTATGTGAAGAGCGCCGATGACGAACTGCTGCAAGACAAGGGTGCCACCACTCCCGTGCCGCTGACGCTGCTGGCCGACGTCCGGGACTCGGCGAAGGAGTGCCCGGGCGACTGCATCCACGTGCGCCGCGTCGCGGACAAGGTCGAGGTCTACGGACCCGACGCCGCGTGACGGTTCACACACTCCCCGCGACGGGAAGTGCGGTGAGCGCGAACTTCCCGTTCTTCCAACGCCATTCGACGGCCCGGCGCAGATCCGGACAGCAGCGCGGCACCTTCGGGGACGAGTAACCGAGCAGAGTGGCCGAAATGATGCCGTCGCGCACGGCGAAGCCGGTGACGTTCATCCGCTGTCCCGGATCGACGAGGGTCGCCACGACGCGGGGCGTCCAGCCCTGCTCCGCCGCCGGGGAGATGACGTAGACGCCGTTGGGCGGTGTGCCGCCCGCGGCGGCGCAGCGCACGACGACGGCCGCCTCGGGCCGTCCGTCGCCGTCGAGGTCGGCCACGGCCTGCTTCACCACATCGACGCCCGCGCGGCCGCAGTCGACCGGATAGCGCGCCGCCCTCGGGTCGGGCGGGGCCACGGCCGGCGCGGAGGCGGTGGCGGTGTTGTCACCGGGGCCGACGAGGGCCGCGCCGACGAGCACGGCGGCCAGGGCCGACGCGGTGGCCAGCCAGTGGAGGGGGCGGGGACGGGTGTGCGGGAGTCCTGCCGAGGGCTGCACGCGCGCTGGCTCCTGTGAGGGTCGAGGCTGCGGAGATGACCGCATCGTCGCACACGGCCCCGCGGCGTGGAACGGCGGGCATGGGCCAACGCATGGGCGCCGCCGCCGAGTTCGTCTCGGAGGCGGCGCCCATGGGGAGTTGCTACGGGATCAGTTGGAACCGCTCTGGCTGCCGGGGCCGGTGTAGTCCTCGCCGTACGCGCCCTTGGCGGGACGGCGCCGGCGCATCGGCGGCTCGACGCCGTCCGCGAGGCGGCGGGCGGTGAGCAGGAAGCCGGTGTGCCCGATCATGCGGTGGTCGGGGCGTACGGCCAGGCCCTCCACGTGCCAGGTGCGGACCATGGTCTCCCAGGCCGACGGCTCGGCGAAGCAGCCGATCTCACGGATGGACTCGACGGTGCGCGCGAGCTGCGTGGTGGTGGCCACGTAGCAGCACAGGATGCCGCCGGGGACCAGCGCCTTGGAGACGGCCTCCAGGCACTCCCAGGGGGCGAGCATGTCGAGGATGACCCGGTCGACGTCCGTGTCGGACAGGTTGTCCTGGAGGTCGCCGACGGTGAGCTGCCAGGCGGGGTGCGGGGCGCCGAAGTAGCGCTCCACGTTCTGCTGGGCGATCTCCGCGAAGTCGGCCCGGCGCTCGTAGGAGTGGAGCATGCCCTGGTCGCCGACGGCCCGCAGCAGGAAGGTGCTGAGCGAGCCGGAGCCGACACCCGCCTCCACGACGCGTGCGCCGGGGAAGATGTCGGCCATCGCCAGGATCTGCCCCGCGTCCTTGGGGTAGACCACGGCGGCTCCGCGCGGCATGGACAGGACATAGTCGGGGAGCAGGGGGCGCAGCGCGAGGTAGGCGACGTTTCCCGTGGTACGGACAACACTGCCCTCGGGAGCACCGATCAGCTCGTCGTGCGGGAAGGCACCCTTGTGGGTGTGGAACTGCTTCCCGGCTTCGAGCGTGAAGGTGTAGTGGCGTCCCTTGGGGTCGGTGAGCTGGACCTGGTCCCCGACCTGGAAGGGCCCGCGACGGCGGGCGGCACCGGTCGGTTCGGACATGTGACCAGCCTACCGGGTCGCTGCGCTCGGCTTGTACGGGACTAGGCGGGACTAGGACGGCGTGCGGGCCATCGCGGCGACGAAGGCCCGCTCGACGTCCGTCGTGGACAGGACGCCGTAGACCTCGCCGGTCTCCTCGACCACCAGGTACTCCGTGGCGGGGGTCGCCCGCAGGACGTCCAGCAGGTCCTCGCCGGAGAGCTCCGCGGAGACCCGCATGCCGTCGGTGATGTCCTGGGCGAGGGTGCCGACGGTGACCCAGGGGCGGCGGTGTGCGGGGACGGCGACGATCGCGGTCTCGCGGACCAGGGCGGTCGGGGTGCCGTGGCTGTCGACGACGACCAGGGCCCGGGCGCCCGCCTCGTTCGCCCGGCGCAGGCCCTCGGAGAGCGGGGTGGCGGCCTCGACGGGGACGGCGCGCCGGGTGAGGGTGCGGGCCCGCAGGCCGGGCAGCCGCTCGCGCAGGCGGGCCATGCGCAGGCTGTTGCCGGCGCCGGTCCAGATGATCGCGGCGAGGATGGCGGCGAGCAGGGCGTCGGTGATCGAGTCGACGCCGCCGAAGCTCTCGGCGCGGTCGGCGTGGGTGAGCAGCGGGAGGCCGACGAGCACCGAGACGGCGAGGGCGCGGCCGACCCAGGCGGCGGCGACGGTGCCGGTCATGGGCTTGCCGCTGATCTTCCAGACGACGGCGCGGAGCATCCGGCCGCCGTCCAGGGGCAGGCCCGGCAGCAGGTTGAAGGCGGCGACGAGCAGGTTGGAGACCATCAGGCCGGCGAGCAGGACGCCGGGGACGGTGCCGGGCTCGACGAGGCGCATGCCGAGCCAGAACACCCCGGCGAGGACCAGCGAGAGCAGCGGGCCGACGAAGGCGAGGACGAACTCCCTGCCGGGGGTCTCGCTCTCCTTCTCGATCTCGGAGACGCCGCCGAAGAACTGCAACTGGATCCGGCGCACCGGGAGTTTGAAGCGCAACGCGGCGACGGTGTGGGCGAGTTCGTGGACGAGTACGGAGGCGTAGAACGCGACGGCGAAGAAGAGGGAGACCAGATACCGTGCGTTGCCGAGCTCGGGCAGCACGCGGTCGAGCTGACCGCCGAAGACCCAGGTGATGAGGGCGGCGACGAGGAACCAGCTGGGTGCGACATAGACGGGTACGCCGAAGGGCCGGCCCATGAGGATGCCGCCGCCCGTCTCGCGCGGACGCTGCGGTTTGCCGTCCCCGGCACCCCCGCTGCCGGATTGGCCCTGCCCGCTGTTGTCCACGGTGTCCCCTCATCGGATGCGGCCCCCGCACCCGCTCGGTGCGCTGTCACTGTCCCGATCATGCAGTGCGTGAGCTTCTGGCGTCGATGGTATGCCGCACGATGTCGGTCACGGGCCGTAGGGTCTCTGGCATGGATACAGCTGCACCCGCACCGGACTCCGCCGCGCGGCCCGCCTCGTTGTCGCCGTCGCGCGCGGCCGATTTCATGCGGTGCCCGCTGCTCTACCGCTTCCGCGTGATCGACAAGCTGCCGGAGAAGCCGAGCCCGGCGGCCACCCGGGGCACGGTGGTGCACGCCGTGCTGGAGCGGCTCTTCGACGCGCCGGCCGCCGAGCGCACCGCCCCGAGGGCGTGCGGTCTGGTGCCGGGCGAGTGGGAGAAGGCGCTGGCGGCCCGGCCGGAGCTGGCGGAGCTGTTCGCGCAGGAGGACGGCTCGCAGGATCCGGAGCGGCTGGCGACGTGGCTCGCGGAGGCGGAGCGGCTCGTCGAGCGGTGGTTCACGCTGGAGGATCCGACGCGGCTGGAGCCTGCGGAGCGCGAGCTCTTCGTGGAGACGACGCTCGACTCGGGGCTGGTGCTGCGCGGGATCGTCGACCGGGTGGACGTGGCGCCGACGGGCGAGGTGCGGATCGTCGACTACAAGACGGGCAAGATGCCCGCGCCGCAGTACCGGGCGGACGCCCTGTTCCAGATGAAGTTCTACGCCCTGGTGGTGTGGCGGCTGCGCGGGCAGGTGCCGCGCCGGCTGCAGCTGGTGTACCTGGGCAGCGGCGATGTGCTGACGTACGACCCGGCCGAGCCGGAGCTGCTGGCGGTGGAGCGCAAGCTGCGGGCGCTGTGGGAGGCCATCACGCTGGCCACCGAGACGGGCGACTGGCGGCCCCGCCCGACGAAGCTGTGCGGCTGGTGCGACCACCAGGCGGTCTGTCCGGAATTCGGCGGTACTCCCCCGCCGTATCCGCTGCCCGTCCCCGTCCAGCGGCCTCGGGTGACCTCCGACGGTGACCCTCAGGGCAGAATGGACGCGGTCTAGCGAAGGAGTTTTCCTGTGGCGATCCGCGTCCTACTGGTCGACGACCAGCCGCTGCTGCGTACGGGCTTCCGCATGATCCTGGAGGCCGAGCAGGACATCGCGGTCGTCGGCGAGGCCGGTGACGGTCTGCAGGCGCTCGACCAGGTCCGGGCGCTGCAGCCCGATGTGGTGCTGATGGACATCCGGATGCCCCGCATGGACGGCGTCGAGGCGACCCGGCAGATCACCGGCCCGGAGCGCGACGGCCCGGCCAAGGTGCTGGTGCTGACGACCTTCGATCTCGACGAGTACGTGGTCGAGGCGCTGAAGGCGGGGGCGAGCGGCTTCCTGCTCAAGGACGCGCCGGCCCATGAACTCGTGCAGGCGATCCGGGTGGTGGCGAGCGGCGAGGCGATGCTCGCGCCGAGCATCACCCGGCGGCTGCTGGACAAGTACGCGGGTCATCTGCCGTCGGGCGAGGAGCCGTTGCCGGACACCCTGCACACGCTGACGGACCGCGAGGTCGAGGTCCTCAAGCTGGTGGCGCGCGGCCTGTCGAACGCGGAGATCGCGGCGGACCTGTTCGTGAGCGAGACGACGGTCAAGACCCACGTGGGGCACGTCCTGACGAAGCTGGGCCTGCGCGACCGGGTGCAGGCGGCGGTCTACGCGTACGAGAGCGGGCTGGTGCGCCCCGGGGCGCAGTAGAACGCGCAGTAGAAGCAGTAGAACGCGTCATGGCCCGCACCGAAAAGGTGCGGGCCATGACGACGTACGGTCCTAGGCGGACTTGCTGATCTCCCAGAAGCGGAAGACGGTCGAGCTGTCGAGGGTCCACTGGAGGCCGTTGATACGGCCGTTGGCCACCGCGTACTGCTTGCCCTGCCACAGGGGCAGCACCGGCACGTCCTCGGCGATGGTGCTCTGGAGCTTCTCGAAGTCGTCCACGGTGGCGGCCCGGCTGTTCTGGGCGGCCGTGGCCGGGAGGATGCGGGTGGCGATGTCCTTGGACTCGTAGTTGTTGGCGAGTTCGTTGTTCTCGCCGAAGAACGGCGCGGTGAAGTTGTCGGGGTCCGGGTAGTCGGGAATCCAGCCCTTGACGTACACGGCGTACTTGCCGGCCGCGATGCCCTTCTCGTACTCGTCGAACGGCACGCTCTGCACGTTCGCGTCGAAGAGCCCGCTGGAGTTGAGCTGCTTGGCTATCTCGTTGAACTCCGGCACGGTGCCGGGCCCGTAGCGGACCGGGGTGGCCCACAGGGTGATCTTGACCTTGTCGTGGATGCCCGCGGAGGCGAGAGCGGCGGCGGCCTTGGCGCGCTGCGGCCGGTCCCCGTAGACGTCGAAGAAGGGCGTCCGGTGGCCGGTGATGCCGCGCGGGACGACGGAGTACAGCGGTTCGGCGGTGCGCTTGTAGACGTCGCGGACGAGTGCGCTGCGGTCGACGAGGTAGGCAACGGCCTTGCGCACGGCGGTCTTTCCGGCCACCGGGTCCTTGGTGTTGAAGACCAGGTGCTGCACCTCGGCGCTGCTGCCCTGGACCACGTTGACGTCCTGCTTGTCGCTGCTGCCCTTGGCCTCGAGGTCGGCGATGTCCTTCATGGCCAGGCCTCGGTAGGCGAGGTCGACCCGGCCCTTCTGGATGGCGTCCTTCAGGGCCGTCTGGTCGCCGTGGAAGAACTTGATGGTGACGCCGCTGTTGTTGACCTTGGCCGGGCCCTTGTAGGAGCCGTTGACCTTGAAGACGGCCTCGTCCTTGCCGAAGGAATCCAGCTTGTAGACGCCCGAGCCGACGGCCTTGCCGTCGGTGCGGAGCTTGTCCGCCGGGTATTCCTGGTGGTCCACGATGGATCCGGCGCCGGAGGCGATCTTCTGGGGGAAGGTCGCGTCGGGCCGCTTGAGCTGGAAGACGACGGTCTTCTTGTCCGGCGTCCTGATGTCCTTGATCGTGGACAGCATCGTCGCCGCGGGGCCGTCCTTGTCGTTGATCCTGAGCGTGCGGCGGAAGGAGAAGGCGACGTCCTCGGAGGTGAGGTCGTGGCCGTTGCTGAACGTGAGGCCGTCCTTGAGGGTGCACTCGAAGACGGTGCTGCTCTTGTCGTGGAAGCCGCACTTGCGCGCGGCCTCCGGCTGCGGGGTCGGGCTTTCCTTGGAGAAGCTCAGGAGGGACTGGTAGACGTTGTTGAACAGCAGCCAGGTGGCCGGGTCGTAGCCCGCCGCCGGATCAGCGGTCACCATTTCGTCGGACATCCCCATGACCACCGACTCACCGGTGCCCGACCCCTTGCCGTCCTCCGAACCGCATCCGCTGAGCAGGGCGGCGGCGAGTCCCGCGCCGAGCGGGGCGGCAAGCCACTGGTCACGTTTCCTCACGTGCACGTACCTCACAGTTCTGGGGGCCCGGGCGGGCCGTCGCCCGCCCGGGAGGTCGTTCTGTGGAGCTGGTTGTACAGGTGGTGCGTTGTGGTGCTGTGTTGTGGTGCTGTGTTGCGTGTTGTGGTGCTGTGGCGTCAGGCGCCGCTGCCGAGCTCCCACGGCTGCAGCTCGGAGGAGGAGTTGAGCATCCACTCCGCGCCGGTGATGTTCTCCCGCGCCGCCACGTACTGCTTGCTCTGCCACAGGGGCAGCACAGGCACCTCGTCGGCGACGATGTCCTGCGCCTGCTGGAAGAGCTTGGCCGCCGACTCGCGCTGCGCCGCCTGACGGGTCTGCGGGACCAGGCCCTCGATCCGGGAGTTGCGGTAGGGCGAGTGGAGGAAGTTGTCCTTGCCGAAGAACGGGGCGATGTAGTTGTCCGGGTCCGGGAAGTCGGGAAACCAGCCCATGCCGTAGACCGCGTACTTGCCCTTGGCCGCGTTGGGCCGGAACTCCGCCCACTTCACGTCCTGCAGCTGCACGTCGAACAGACCGCTGCCGTTCAGCTGCTTCTGGAGCGCCTTGTACGCCTTGGCGGTGGCCTCGCCGTAGTGGTCGGAGGAGTAGGACAGGGTGAACTTCACCGGAGTGCTGATGCTCGCCGACCGCAGCAGGGCGCGGGCCTTCTCGGTGCTGGGCTCCCCGTACTGGTTGGAGAACGAGTTCTGGTGACCGGTGATGCCGCTGGGCACGAGCGAGTACAGCGGGTCGCTGGTGCGCTCGTAGCCGTCGCGCGCCATGACCTGGCGGTCGGCGAGCTGGGCGATGGCCTGGCGCACCGCCTTGTTCTTCATCACCGAGTCGTCCGTGTTGAACGCCAGATAGCCGATTTCCTGGCCGGGCGACTCCAGCAGCTTGACGCCCTTGGACGAGGCGTTGCGCAGCTTGTTGATCTCGCCGGGGGCCATGGTGCGGTTGACGACGTCGATGTCGCCGTCCTGGAGCGCCTTCTCCATCGACTTCGCGTCGTCGAAGAACCGCAGCTCGTACTTGCTGCTGCTGTCGAGCTTCACCGCACCCTTGTAGTCGGAGTTCTTGGAGAACACCGCCTTGGTGATCCGGCCGTCCTTCTCCTCGGTCTTCAGGGTGTACGGGCCCGAGCCCTCGACCTTGAAGCCGTCGTTCAGCTTGCTCGCGCTGAAGGCGCCGCTGTCGACGATGGCCGCGGCCGGGGTGGCGAGCTTCTGCGGGAAGGTCGCGTCGGGCGACTTGAGCTGGAAGACGATCTCGTTGCCGTTCGGCGTCTCCACCCGGTCGATGTTGCTCAGCAGCGAGGCGGGACCGTTCTCGAAGTTGATGGCCCGCACGCGGTCGACGGAGAACTTGACGTCCTTGACGGTCACCGGCCGGCCGCTGCTGAACTTCATGTCGCTGCGCAGCGTGCAGCGGAACTGCTCGTTCTGACGATCCGTCCAGGTGCACTTGGTGGCCGCGTCCGGAACGGGGTCGGCTCCGGAGCGGGGCAGCCTCAGCAGGGTCTGGTAGGTGCTGTGCAGCACGTTCCAGACACCGATGTCGTACGCCGCGGCCGGGTCGAGCGGCGCCGGGGCGTCCGTCGTCTGCTCGAACCGGTCGGTGGTACCGATGACGATGGCGTCGTGCTTGCCGGACCCGCTCCCGCCGCAGGCGACGAGTACGGGGGCCAGCAGGCCTGCCACGGTCGGCAGCACCAGCGTCTTGCGCTTCATGGTGTGGGGTTCTCCCTGTGTTGCGAACGGCACCGGGGGGCCGTGAAGTACTCGCGAAAGATTAGTGCGCGACACCACTGCCCTTGGAACATGCTTGCGCTGATTCGCCGTTGCCCGGAGCCCGGGAACGAATCACGCACACGATGACCAATCAGGACACAAGGGCGCGCCACCCACCCTTCGAGAGCACTCCAACCCGCCTCACCCCGGGCGTACCGCCCCAGCCCTGGTGACGAACATCACTCGGTCAATTCCGCGCCGGTGCTTGGCAATTGCAACCGCATTCGTCACGGAAAACAGTCGGGCCGGAGCACAGAGTTCCGTTCCGCGATCAGAACCGGATCAGGCCCTGCAGAAAACCGAGGTCGACTTCCTCCAGCGAGCCGACGACCGTACGTCCGGCGGCGGGCGGGATCGCGGCCACGGACGGCACCGCCACCACCCGGCAGCCGGCCGCCTCGGCCGCCTCCACGCCCGTCATGGTGTCCTCCACCACGGCGCAGCGCTCCGGGGCCACCCCGAGCCGGGTCGCGGCCAGCAGATACGGGTCCGGGTACGGCTTGTTGCGCTCGGTCTCGTCGCCCGAGACGGTCAGCGTGAAGTTGCCCGGGCCGAGCGAGGGCAGCACCCGGTCGATGATCTGCCGGTGCGAGGCGGAGACCAGAGCCGTCGGCACCCCGTGCGCGGCGAGCTCGGCGAGCAGCTGCCTGGCGCCCGGCATCAGCGGCACACCGTGCCCGAGCATCTCGGCGAAGCGGGTGTTGAGGAGCGCGGTCAGCTCAGCGAGGGCGATTCTCGCCCCGGTGGCCTTGATCAGGAAGGAGGCGCTGCGGGTCATCGGGCCGCCGACGACGATCTCCCGGTACTCCTCCAGCAGCTGGTGCCCGAGCTCGGCGAAGACGGCGACTTCCACCTCCCACCAGAAGCCCTCGGTGTCGACGAGCGTGCCGTCCATGTCGAGCAGGACGGCCTGCAGGGCCGAGCCCGCGCCGGGCCGCGGCGTGGCAACGGTGATGCTGCTGGTCATCCGCACACCTCCAGAGGGGACAAGAAGGCCGGTCCGCGTTTCCGCGGACCGGCCTTCACCGGACAACAAGTTTACGGCGGGGGCGCGCGAAGCGCCCCTCCGTTTCCGGCACCTCTACGCAGCCCTATCGCAGCGCTTCACCGCGCTACCGCGCGTTGAAGTACTTCGCCTCCGGGTGGTGGATCACGATCGCGTCCGTGGACTGCTCGGGGTGCAGCTGGAACTCCTCCGACAGCCGGACCCCGATCCGCTCCGGCTCCAGCAGTTCGGCGATCTTCGCCCGATCCTCCAGGTCCGGGCAGGCGCCGTAGCCGAGGGAGAAGCGGGCGCCCCGGTACTTGAGGTCGAACATGTCCGTCACGTCCGCCGGGTCCTCGCCGGCGAAGCCGAGCTCGGCCCGTACCCGCGCGTGCCAGTACTCGGCGAGCGCCTCGGCCAACTGCACGGACAGGCCGTGCAGTTCGAGGTAGTCGCGGTACGCGTCGGCGGCGAACAGCTCGGCGGTGGCCTCGCCGATCCGGGAGCCGACGGTGACCACCTGGAGGCCGACCACGTCGCGCTCGCCGGACTCCTCCGGGCGGAAGAAGTCCGCCAGGCACAGCCGGCGCCCGCGGCGCTGGCGCGGGAAGGTGAAGCGCGTGCGCTCCGTGCCGTCCTCGTTGAGGATGATCAGGTCGTCGCCCTTGGAGTAGCAGGGGAAGTAGCCGTAGACGACCGCGGCCTCGAGCAGGTTCTCCGTGTGCAGCTTCTCCAGCAGCCCGCGCAGCCGGGGCCGGCCCTCGTTCTCGGCCAGCTCCTCGTAGGTGGGCCCGCCCGTGCGGGACTGCTTGAGGCCCCACTGGCCCTTGAAGAGGGCGCCCTCGTCCAGCCAGGAGGCGTAGTCCTTGAGCGCGATGCCCTTGACCACCCGCGTGCCCCAGAACGGCGGGGCGGGGACCGGGTTGTCGGTGGCCACGTCGGAGCGCGCCGCCCCCTTGTCCGGCTCGGGCTCCGTCGCGGCCGCCGCCGCGGCCGGACGTACGCGCCGCTGCCGCAGCTCGGGCAGTTCGGCGCCGGGGACGCCGCGCTTGACGGCGATCAGCGCGTCCATCAGCCGCAGGCCCTCGAACGCGTCGCGGGCGTAACGGACTTCGCCCTCGTAGATCTCGTGGAGGTCCTGTTCCACGTACGCCCGGGTCAGGGCGGCGCCCCCGAGGATCACGGGGTAAGCGGCGGCCAGCTTGCGCTGGTTGAGCTCCTCCAGGTTCTCCTTCATGATCACCGTGGACTTCACCAGCAGCCCGGACATGCCGATCACATCGGCCTTGTGCTCCTCGGCGGCCTCCAGGATCGCGGAGACGGGCTGCTTGATGCCCAGATTGACCACGTTGTAGCCGTTGTTGGACAGGATGATGTCCACCAGGTTCTTGCCGATGTCGTGGACGTCGCCGCGGACCGTGGCGAGGACGATGGTGCCCTTGCCCTCGGCGTCCGACTTCTCCATGTGCGGCTCGAGATGGGCGACCGCGGTCTTCATGACCTCGGCGGACTGGAGCACGAAGGGCAGCTGCATCTGGCCGGAGCCGAACAGCTCACCGACGGTCTTCATGCCCTCCAGCAGGGTCTCGTTGACGATGTCGAGCGCCGGGCGCTCGCGGAGGGCCTCGTCGAGGTCGGCCTCCAGCCCGTTCTTCTCGCCGTCGATGATGCGCCGCTGAAGGCGTTCCTCCAGGGGCAGGGCGGCCAGTTCCTCGGCCTTGCCCGCCTTCATCGACTTGGTGTCGACGCCCTCGAAGAGCTCGAGCAGCCTGGCCAGCGGGTCGTAGCCCTCGCGGCGCCGGTCGTACACGAGGTCGAGGGCCACCTCGACCTGCTCGGGTTCCAGGCGCGCGATGGGGAGGATCTTGCTCGCGTGCACGATGGCCGAGTCCAGGCCCGCCTTGACGCACTCGTCCAGGAAGACCGAGTTGAGGACGAGCCGGGCGGCCGGGTTGAGGCCGAAGGAGATGTTCGACAGGCCCAGGGTCGTCTGCACCTCGGGGTGGCGGCGCTTGAGCTCCCGGATCGCCTCGATGGTGTTGATGCCGTCCTTGCGGGACTCCTCCTGACCGGTGCAGATGGTGAAGGTCAGGGTGTCGATGAGGATGTCCGACTCGTGGATGCCCCAGTTCGTGGTGAGGTCGTCGATGATGCGCTCGGCGATGGCGACCTTGTTCTCGGCGGTGCGGGCCTGCCCCTCCTCGTCGATGGTCAGCGCCATCAGCGCCGCGCCGTGCTCCCTCGCCAGGGCGGTCACCTTCGCGAAGCGCGAGTCGGGCCCGTCGCCGTCCTCGTAGTTGACCGAGTTGATCACCGCACGGCCGCCGAGCTTCTCCAGGCCGGCCCGCAGGACGTCGACCTCCGTGGAGTCCAGGACGACCGGCAGCGTGGAGGCGGTCGCGAAGCGCCCGGCGAGCTCCTCCATGTCCGCCACGCCGTCCCGGCCGACGTAGTCCACGCACAGGTCCAGCATGTGCGCGCCCTCGCGGATCTGGTCGCGGGCCATCTCCACGCAGTCGTCCCAGCGGCCGGCCAGCATGGCCTCGCGGAACTTCTTCGACCCGTTGGCGTTCGTCCGCTCGCCGATGGCGAGGAAGGAGGTGTCCTGGCGGAAGGGCACGGTCTGGTAGAGGGAGGCGGCGCCGGGCTCGGGGCGCGGGGTGCGCGCGGTGGGGCGCATGCCGCGGACCCGCTCGACGACCTGGCGCAGGTGCTCGGGGGTGGTGCCGCAGCAGCCGCCGACGAGCGACAGGCCGTACTCGCGGACGAACGTCTCGTGGGCGTCGGCGAGTTCGGCGGGGGTCAGCGGATAGTGCGCGCCGTCCTTGCCCAGCACCGGCAGGCCGGCGTTCGGCATGGCCGACACCCCGGTACGGGCGTGGCGGGACAGATAGCGCAGGTGCTCGCTCATCTCGGCCGGGCCGGTGGCGCAGTTGAGGCCGATCATGTCGATGCCCAGCGGCTCCAGCGCGGTGAGCGCGGCGCCGATCTCCGAGCCGAGCAGCATGGTGCCGGTCGTCTCCACCGTCACCTGCACCAGCAGCGGCAGGTCCGCGCCCAGCGCCGTCATCGCGCGCCGGGCCCCGATCACCGAGGCCTTGGTCTGCAGCAGGTCCTGGGTGGTCTCCACCAGGAGCGCGTCGACGCCGCCCTCGATCAGGCCCTCGGCGTTGCGCTGGTAGGCGTCGCGCAGCACGGTGTACGCGGCGTGGCCCAGGGTCGGCAGCTTGGTGCCCGGGCCGATCGAGCCCAGCACCCAGCGGGTGCGGCCGTCGCGGGCGGTGAAGTCGTCCGCCGTCTCGCGGGCGATGCGCGCGCCCGCCTCGGACAGCTCGGCGACGCGGTCCGCTATGTCGTACTCGCCGAGCGCGGCATGGTTGGCGCCGAAAGTGTTGGTCTCCACGCAGTCCACGCCGACCTCGAAGTACGCCTCGTGGACGGAGCGCACGATGTCGGGGCGGGTGACGTTGAGGATCTCGTTGCAGCCCTCGTGCTGCTGGAAGTCGTCGAGGGTGGGGTCCTGCGCCTGGAGCATCGTGCCCATGGCTCCGTCGGCCACCACCACGCGGGTGGCGAGCGCCTCGCGCAGCTGCGCGGCTCGGGCGGAACGGACGGTCGATGGCGTGTGCGAGGCCATGGAAGTGCTCCCGTGGTTGCGACGGCTGTCGGCTTTGCGCCCTCTCTGCGGAAGGCGCACGCCGCAAGCGTAGCCGGAGCCACAGCCGAAAGCAGGGCCCGTTCCACGCCCCGGACGGCGGACGGCGTTCCGCTCCGCGATCATGATCATGTCGGCCGAGTATCCGCAGGTCGGCATCGGCCGATAGTGTTCAGCAATGCCGAACGGCATTGTGAGGAGGTTGCCCGATGGCACGAACCATCCAGTCGCTCGAAAGGGCCGCGGCGATGCTGCGGCTGCTCGCGGGCGGGGAGCGACGGCTCGGCCTGTCCGACGTGGCTTCGTCACTGGGGCTCGCCAAGGGCACCGCGCACGGCATCCTGCGGACGCTGCAGCAGGAGGGCTTCGTCGAGCAGGATCCGGTCTCGGGCCGCTACCAGCTCGGCGCCGAGCTGCTGCGGCTGGGCAACAGCTATCTGGACGTGCACGAGCTGCGGGCCCGCGCCCTGCTGTGGGCCGATGACCTGGCCCGGGCGAGCGGGGAGAGCGTGTACCTCGGTGTCCTGCACCAGCAGGGCGTGCTGATCGTCCATCACGTCTTCCGGCCCGACGACAGCCGCCAGGTGCTGGAGGTCGGCGCGATGCAGCCGCTGCACAGCACCGCGCTCGGCAAGGTGCTGTGCGCCTACGACCCGGTCGCCCACAGCGAGGTGACCGAGGCCGGCCGCGAGGCGTTCACCCCGCACACGGTCACCGGACTCGGCGAGCTGGAGGGCGTCTGGGACCTGACCCGGGCCCGCGGCTGGGCGTCGGACGTCGAGGAGACCTGGGCGGGCGTGGCCTCCGTGGCCGCCCCCATCCACGACCGGCGGCGGATGCCGGTGGGGGCCGTCGGCATCATGGGGGCGGTCGAGCGGGTCTGCGAGCGCGGGGAGCTGCGGGCGCAACTGGTCGCGTCCGTACGGGACTGCGCGCGGGCCGTCTCGCGCGACCTGGGCGCGGGCCGGTTCTGATGCGGACGGCGCCGGCGGCCCCGGTCCGGATCCCTTCCGAACCCCTCCCGAGACCGGCCCGTTACCCGTCGGTAGCCGAACGTAGATTTTCGGCCACTTGTCCGAGAGTTTCCGGTCACACATCTCTTGACGAGCCCTTAACCGTGCAGAAAACTGCCGTGCATCGGTCGGCATTGTCGAACATCTACCGACAATATTCGTTATGGTGTGCAGTGCCACGGGACCGATCACCACCCTCTCGGAGGGTGCGGACCGCCGGAGACCCGCGGTTCGCCTTCCCCTGGACGAAGGACAAAGGAGTCGCGGGTGTCCAGCTCCGACATCTTCATCAGCGAGACGATCGGTACGGCAGTACTGATCCTGCTCGGCGGTGGCGTATGCGCCGCCGTCACCCTGAAGCGTTCGAAGGCACAGAACGCGGGCTGGGTAGCCATCACCTTCGGGTGGGGCTTCGCCGTACTGACCGGTGCGTACATCGCCGCCAAGTCCGGTGCCCATCTGAACCCGGCCGTCACCCTCGCCCTCGCCATCGACGGCGGGACCAAGTGGAGTGACGTACCGGTCTACATGGGCTCCGAGATGCTCGGCGCGATCATCGGTGCCACGCTGGTGTGGCTCACCTACTACGGGCAGTTCCAGGCGCACCTGACGGACCCGGAGATCGTCAGCACGCCGAACCCCCACGAGGGCATGGTCGACCAGACCGCCGAGCCGCAGGCCGGCCCGGTGCTGGGCATCTTCTCGACCGGCCCCGAGGTGCGCAACGTCGTACAGAACCTGGTCACCGAGATCATCGCCACCGCGGTGCTCGTGCTCGCCATCCTCAATCTGGGACTGACCAAGGGCCTCGGTGTCAGCGGCACCGGCACCCTGATCGTCGCGCTCGTCGTCGTGGGCATCGGCCTCTCGCTCGGTGGCCCGACCGGTTACGCGATCAACCCCGCGCGCGACCTCGGCCCGCGTATCGTGCACGCGCTGCTGCCGCTGCCCAACAAGGGCGGTTCGGACTGGCGTTACGCATGGATCCCGGTCGTCGGCCCGTTGGCCGGTGCCGCCCTTGCCGCCGGTCTCCACCGGCTCGCATTCTGACGCACCAGCCGAGCACTTCCAGACTTCAGGAGCACACACCACAATGACCACCTCCCACGGCCACGGCCCGTTCATCGCCGCGATCGACCAGGGCACCACCTCCTCCCGCTGCATCGTCTTCGACCGCGACGGGCGCATCGTCTCCGTCGACCAGAAGGAGCACGAGCAGATCTTCCCGAAGCCGGGCTGGGTCGAGCACGACGCCAAGGAGATCTGGGCCAACGTCCAGGAAGTCGTGGCCGGCGCCGTCGAGAAGGCGGGCATCACCGCCGCCGACGTCAAGGCGATCGGCATCACCAACCAGCGTGAGACCACGCTGCTCTGGGACAAGAACACCGGCGAGCCCGTCCACAACGCCATCGTCTGGCAGGACACCCGCACCGACGCGCTCTGCAAGGAGCTCGGCCGCAACGTGGGCCAGGACCGCTTCCGCCGCGAGACCGGCCTGCCGCTGGCCTCCTACTTCTCCGGCCCGAAGGTCCGCTGGCTGCTGGACAACGTCGAGGGCCTGCGCGAGCGCGCCGAGCGCGGCGAGATCCTCTTCGGCACCATGGACTCCTGGGTCATCTGGAACCTCACCGGTGGTGTCGACGGCGGCGTGCACGTCACGGACGTCACCAACGCCTCCCGCACCATGCTGATGAACCTGCGCAGCCTCGAGTGGGACGAGCGCATCCTGGCCTCCATGGAGATCCCGGCCGCGGTGCTGCCGGAGATCCGTTCCTCCGCCGAGGTCTACGGCACGGCCAAGGGCGGCGCCCTGGCCGGCGTGCCCGTCGCCTCCGCGCTCGGCGACCAGCAGGCGGCCCTTTTCGGCCAGACCTGCTTCGACCAGGGCGAGGCCAAGTCCACCTACGGCACCGGCACGTTCATGCTGATGAACACCGGCGACGAGCCCGTCCAGTCCTACAACGGCCTGCTGACGACGGTCGGTTACCGCATCGGCGACCAGAAGCCGGTCTACGCCCTCGAGGGCTCCATCGCCGTCACCGGCTCCCTCGTGCAGTGGATGCGCGACCAGATGGGCCTGATCAAGAGCGCCGCCGAGATCGAGACGCTCGCCAGCTCCGTCGAGGACAACGGCGGCGCCTACTTCGTGCCGGCCTTCTCCGGCCTGTTCGCCCCCTACTGGCGCTCCGACGCGCGCGGCGTGATCGCGGGCCTGACCCGCTACGTCACCAAGGCGCACATCGCCCGCGCCGTGCTCGAGGCCACCGCCTGGCAGACCCGCGAGATCACCGACGCCATGACCAAGGACTCCGGCGTCGAGCTGACCGCACTCAAGGTCGACGGCGGCATGACCTCCAACAACTTGCTGATGCAGACCCTCTCGGACTTCCTGGACGCACCCGTGGTGCGCCCGATGGTCGCCGAGACGACCTGCCTCGGCGCTGCCTACGCCGCCGGCCTGGCCGTCGGCTTCTGGCCGGACACCGACGCGCTGCGCGCCAACTGGCGCCGGGCCGCCGAGTGGACCCCCCGCATGGACGCGGACACGCGTGACCGCGAGTACAAGAGCTGGCTCAAGGCCGTCGAGCGGACCATGGGCTGGATCGAGGACGAGGAGTAATCATGACCACCCCGCAGAGCGTTCCCACCCTCGGAACGCACCCGGCTGCCGGCGCCAACCCCGGCCGCGCCGAGACCCGTGACCGGCTGTCCCACGCGACATACGACCTCCTGGTGATCGGCGGCGGCATCCTGGGCACCTCGGTGGCCTGGCACGCCGCGCAGTCGGGACTGCGGGTCGCCATGGTGGACGCCGGCGACTTCGCCGGCGCCACCTCCTCCGCCTCCTCCAAGCTCGTCCACGGCGGTCTGCGCTACCTGCAGACCGGCGCGGTCAAGCTGGTCGCGGAGAACCACCACGAGCGCCGGGTGCTGGCCAAGGACGTGGCCCCGCACCTGGTCAACCCGCTCACCTTCTACCTGCCCGTGTACAAGGGCGGCCCGGTCGGCGCCGCCAAGCTCGGTGCCGGTGTGTTCGCCTACTCCGCGCTGTCCGCCTTCGGCGACGGCGTGGGCAAGGTCATCACCCCGGCCAAGGCCAAGGCCGACAACCCCGGCCTGCGCACGGACGACCTCAAGGCCGTCGCGGTCTACTACGACCACCAGATGAACGACTCGCGCGTCGCCGTCATGACGGTCCGCGCGGCCGTCGAGGCGGGTGCCGTCGTCCTCAACCACGCCGAGGTCACCGGCCTGCGCTTCACCCACGGCAAGGTGACCGGCGCCGAGCTCAAGGACCGCATGGACGGCACCGAGTTCGGCGTCGACGCCCGCGTGGTGCTCAACGCCACCGGCCCCTGGGTCGACCACCTGCGGAAGATGGAGGACAAGGGCGCGGCCCCGTCCATCCGTCTGTCCAAGGGCGCGCACATCGTGATGAAGCGCAAGTCGCCGTGGAAGGCCGCCATGGCCACCCCGATCGACAAGTACCGCATCACCTTCGCCCTCCCGTGGGAGGACCAGCTGCTGCTGGGCACCACCGACACCCAGTACGAGGGCGACCCGGCGGACGTCAGCGCCACCGAGGCCGACATCCAGCAGATCCTGGACGAGGCGGCGCACTCCATCGTCGACACCGACCTCGACCGCTCGCTGATGACGTACGCCTTCGCGGGCCTGCGCGTGCTGCCCGGCGGTCCCGGCGACGTGGCCCAGGCCAAGCGCGAGACGGTCGTCTCCGAGGGCAAGGGCGGCATGCTGTCGGTCGCCGGCGGCAAGTGGACCACCTACCGCCACATCGGCCGTACGGTCATGAGCAAGCTCGCCAAGGTGCCGGGCAGCCCGCTGACCGAGGAGATGGAGCCCGTCTCCAGCCTGGTCCGCCGCACCCCGCTGCCGGGTGTCGCCAACCCCAACGCCGTGGCCCACCGCCTGCTCATGGACCGCGAGCCCGGCATGCGCATGGACCCGCTGACGGCCCGTCACCTCGCCACGCACTACGGCTCGCTGTCCTTCGACATCGCGCGCCTGGCCAACGAGAACCCGGAGCTCGGCGAGCGCATCCACCCCGACGGCCCGGAGATCTGGGCCCAGGTCGCCTACGCCCGTGACCACGAGTGGGCCGAGACGGTCGACGACGTGCTGCGCCGCCGCACCACGCTGACCATCCGCGGTCTGGACAACGAGGACGTCCGCACCCGGGTCAAGGCCATGCTGTCCGAGAAGGACTGACGGCTCATCGCCCGCTGAACCGGTGGGAGGGACGCTCCGCGCGTCCCTCCCACCGGCGTTTTCCCCGGCAACCGTCCGGCCCGCGCTCCCGTCCCCACTGGAGAGGGAAGGGAACACATGAACTGGCCGGGAATACTCCGCCGACGCCCCAGCGCCCGTACCGCCCGCACCGTCAAACGGCTCGTCCTGGTACTGGTCCTGCTGGTGGTCCTGCCGCTGGCCGCCGCGGGCATCTCCCTGCGCGCCGCCTACGCCGGGTCGCCGGCCCCCGACGCGGTCACCCGCGGCCGGGACGCGCTCTGGCTGGGCCACGCCTGGGTGGACGGCCGGCGGACCGAGGCCGACCTGGCCCGTCTGAAGCGACGCCTGGCGGGCACCGGCGTGCGGGACCTGTACGTCCACACCGGCCCCCTGGAGCACGACGGCACCCTGCCCGCCTCCGACTACCCCCGGGCCACATGGCTGCTCGACGCCGTCCACCGGGAGCTGCCGGGCGTCCGGGTGCAGGCCTGGCTGGGCGATGTGGTGGTGCGTTCCGGCCACGGCGGGCTGCGCCTGGACGACGTACGGACCCGGGACGCGGTGGTGGCAAGCGCCCGGCAGGTGCTGCGCGCCGGATTCCAGGGCGTCCACCTGGACGTGGAGCCCGTCCGCGACGGCGACCGCGGCTTCCTCGCCCTGCTGGATGCTCTGCGCCCGGCGGTGCGGGGCGGCGGCGGGGTCCTCTCGGTGGCCGCCCAGCAGATAGACCCCCTGCCCTCGATGCACACCGCGTCGGGGCTGCTGGACAGCCCCAAGTGGTGGTCCCAGTCCTACTTCGGCGAGGTCGCCCGCCGCACCGACCAGATCGCGATGATGTCCTACGACACCGCGCTGCCGGTGGAGAGCCTCTACGGCGGCTACGTCGCCCACCAGACCGGGCTCGCCCTCGAGGCCGTGCCCGAGGGCGTCGACCTCTTGATGGGCCTCCCCTTCTTCCACACCCAGGACCTGGGCCACCACGGCACGGCCGAGACCGCCGCGGCCGCGGTGCGCGGCGCCCGGCTCGGGCTCACCCGCGAGGACCGGCACCGCGAACGATTCGGCCTCGGCCTCTACGTGGACTACGCGGCCACCGACGCCGACTGGCATGCGTACCGCGACGGTTGGGGGACCCGTGGGTGATACCGCAATCCGCCGAGGAGTGACGAGCATCCCGTCCGGAGGCAGCGAACGCCCGTCGCGGAAGTCGTAGGCTTGGGATACGCAAAGCAACCGCAGGAACGGCAGCCGGGGGCGTACGGAACAGTCCCCCCGGCCGGAAGGAGGCGCTGGGTGATCGAGCTTGAGGGGGTTCCCGAGCTGATCGACCCGGTCATGATCTGTGCCTTCGAGGGCTGGAACGACGCCGGTGACGCCGCCTCCAGCGCGGTCGCGCACCTGGACCGGGAGTGGAAGGGCGAGGTCTTCGCCGCGCTCGACGCCGAGGACTACTACGACTTCCAGGTCAACCGTCCCACGGTCTGGCTGGACGGCGGCGTCCGCAGGATCACCTGGCCCACGACCCGGCTCTCGGTCGTGCGCACGGGCGGCGAGACACCGCGCGACCTCGTCCTGGTGCGCGGCATCGAACCGAGCATGCGCTGGCGCTCGTTCTGCAACGAGCTGCTGGGCTTCGCCCATGAACTCGGCGTCGAGATGGTGGTGATCCTGGGCTCCCTGCTCGGCGACACCCCGCACACCCGCCCCGTACCGGTCACCGGTGTCACCTCCGACCCCGACCTGGCGCGCACCATGGATCTCGACGAGTCGCGCTATGAGGGCCCGACCGGCATCGTGGGCATCCTCCAGGAGGCCTGCACCCACGCGGGCGTGCCGACGGTGAGCCTGTGGGCCGCCGTTCCGCACTACGTGTCCCAGCCGCCCAATCCCAAGGCGACCCTGGCCCTCCTCAACCGCCTCGAGGACCTCATCGACCTGCGCATCCCGCAGGGCGACCTCCCCGAGGACGCCCGCGCCTGGCAGCACGGGGTCGACCAGCTCGCGGCGGAGGACAGCGAAGTCGCCGAGTACGTCCAGTCGTTGGAGCAGGCGCGGGACACCGCCGAGCTGCCGGAGGCCTCCGGCGAGGCCATCGCCCGCGAATTCGAGCGCTATCTGCGCCGCCGCGACGGCCAGCCGGGCGGCCTCGCCGCCGAGCCGGGCGTCCCGGAGCCGCCGGGCGGCGGCCGGGACGCCCGCGACGCGTCGTATCTGCGCGACACGACAAGCGGGCGCACGAGGCCGCCGAAGCCGAAGCCGCCGGCGCAGGGGCAGGGGGACGGCGCGGAGGACGAGGGTTCGCCGGAGGGCGAGAGCTGAGGCCGGGCGCCGTCCCCTCAGGTGAGGTGTCTGATCGCCACCGAGGGCATCGGTGGCGATCAGACACCTCACCCGGGGGATTGCCCGCGGACTCCATCGGAGGCATGCTGCCGGAGCCATTGCACCCGGTGAAGCTTCCGAAGGGAACCGTCTCGTGCTCCGTAAGCCGTACGCCCTGCTCGCCGCCGCCGCACTGCTCCCTGTCGGCGCCGCGACACAGGCCGCAGCAGCCACCCCGCCCGCGCAGGCAACGGCCTGCGCATATACGCCTGCCGTCCCCGCGGACAACTTCAAGGGGATACCGGTCTTCGACCCGGTCAAGGCCGCCAGACCCTACAAAGCCACGCTGCGCACCAACCAGGGCGCCATCACTTTCCGGGCGCTGACCGACAAGGCGCCGTGCACCACCTACTCCTTCAAGTTCCTTGCGCAGCACGCGTATTTCAACCGCACGCACTGCCACCGGCTCACCACCGCACGCATCTACGTGCTGCAGTGCGGTGACCCGACCGGCACCGGGAGCGGCGGCCCCGGCTACTCCTTCCCCGACGAGAATCTGACCGGGGCCACCTATCCCGCCGGGACAGTGGCCATGGCCAACGCCGGGCCCAACACCAACGGCAGCCAGTTCTTCTTCGTCTGGAAGGACACCAAACTCTCGCCCGCCTATACGCCGTTCGGGAAGGTCACCGCCGGTCTCGACGTGCTGCAGAAGATCGCAGCGAGCGGCGAGGACGACCAGAACGGTCCGGGCGACGGATTCCCGACGCTACCGGTCAACATCAAACGCGTACAGATCAAGGGCCGATAGCTCTCCGAAGGGGACATTCTTCCCGCCCGGGCAGTGGCCGGCCGTGCCACTGCCCGGGGATGTGCACCCCGTACTCAGCCCGTGGCCGACCTCAGCGCGAGGGTGAACGCACGGTCCGTCGCCTTGCTCGCCGTCGTGACGTGGACGACGCCGCCCCGGTCGTGCGGGTCGTACCACCACCCTTCCCCGACCGTCCCGCGCGGCAGGACCCGCCCGTCCAGGGTCACGACGCGCGGTGCCGTGCGGGTGTGGACGGTGAACTCGTACGGGCGGGAGGCCTGCTTGCCCGCGAAGTCACCGCGGGACGCGCCGACTTGGAGTGCGACATCCCGCCCGTCCGCGCGGACGGTCACCGTCTGCCGGGCGTACGCGCCCGTGCGGTGGGCGCGGGTGACGCCGTCGTCCTCGTACAGCGTGAAGGAGGACCGTCCCTGCGGGTAGACGTCCCAGGCGAGCGGGGACGTGGCCGTACGGTCCTGGTAGGAGCGGATGCCGGGCCACATGGGGATGGCGGCCCCGGCCTTGACGAACAGCGGCAGGGTGTCGAGCGGTGCGTGGTAGCCGTTGACGGTCGTCGGGCCGTGGTAGGTGCGGCCGGTCCAGTAGTCGGTCCAGGTGCCCTTGGGGAGGTAGATGCCGTTGCGGACGTCCGTGTCCTCGTACACGGGTGCCACCAGGAAGTACTCCCCCGACAGGAACTCGTACTTCGCCGCGTCCGAGGCCGCCTCGGGGTCGTCCGGGTACTCGAGTGCCAGCGGGCGCACCGGGCCGACGCCCGTGCGGGTGGCCTGGGCCGCGTAGGTGTACATGTACGGCAGCAGCGACTCCTTGAGCTTGAGGTACTTGCGGTTGACCGAGGTGTACGGATCGCCGTACCGGAAGGGCTGTTTGTCGCTGGGGGCCCAGCCGTCCATGGTCATCACGGCGGGGAGGAAGGCCTTCCACTGCAGGTCCCGGACGTACGTCCTGGGGCTCCCGCCGAAGATGCCGTCCACGTCGCCCGTGGTGTAGGCGAGGCCGGACATGGTCGCACCGGCGTAGGTCGGGATCTGCCAGCGGATGTACTCCCAGGATCCCTTCTGGTCACCGGACCACTGGACGCCGCACCGCTGTGCGCCCGACCAGCTCTCCGGGGCCCAGGTGAAGCCGCGGGCGTCGCTGTTGTCCTCGATGCCCTTGTACGCGTCCTTGCAGCCGTCGAGCGCGAGCTTGTAGCCGTCGCCGACCCAGGCGACGTCGAGCTTGGCTATGCGCTGGCCCGCCTTCACTTGTTCGGCGAGCTTGGCGATGCCGTCCTCCGTCCAGAGGCCCATCTTCATCTTGTGGCCGTCCAGGGCCTTGTTCGCCTGCGGGAGGTTCTCGTAGCCGCAGCCGTAGCCGTCGTTCAGGAGCATCCAGCCGCCCGGCATGTCGTGGGCGACATACCCGTCGGCGACCTTGAGCGCGTCGAGGGTGTGGCGCTCACCGCGGTTCTTGTTGTGCAAGTAGCAGTCGGAATCGCCTATTTCGAGGCCGTAAATCGGCGGGAGGAACGGTTTTCCCGTGAGCCGTGTGTACTGGCCGATGACGTCCTTGGCCGTCGGGCCGGCGAAGTAGTAGGCGTCGAAGCGCTGTTCCTTCTGGGCGGTGGTCACCGGGTCGGTGAAGGCGTACGTGCCGGGGGCGTAGGTGTTGCGGTAGACGCCGTAACCGGCGGAGGACAGGTAGAACGGCACGGAGTTGGGGTGCCCGCCGTCGTCCCAGTTGTAGTCGGCGCCGACCTCGACGGTCCTGCCGCGGTGCGAGGTGTTGCCGCGGCCGTTCTGCATCCCGGCGCCGTAGAACTGCTCGCGCGCGCCGCGCGCGAGGGTCTGGGTGGTCTGCCGGCCGTCCCAGCTCAGGCCCGTGGACTCCGCCCACACCCGGGTGCCGTCGGCGCGGTACAGCGCGAAGCGCAGGGGCGCCTTGTACGCGCGCAGGGTGACGCGGGAGGTGCTCAGCTCGTAGCGGTCGCCCCGGTCCCGCCAGCGGGTGCGGGGCGGGGCGCCCTGCGGCAGGACGATATCCTTGCCCGTGGGGTCGGTGAACCTGCCGTCGGGCGCGAGCTCGATGCGGAACGTTTCGTCCGTGACGAACGACACCCGTGCCTCGGCCGCGCCCGCGCGGAGGCGGTAGGCGGGGCCGTCGGCGGTGAAGCCGGTGACGTTGCCGACGGTCGTCCGCCCGTCCGCCGTACCGGCGTGCGCGCTCTCCGCCGGTACGGTGGCCAGCGCTGCGACGAGACCGAGAACGGCGCCAACGACCACCGCTCTGAGACGTGTTGGTTTCCTCATGCAGGCGTGGATAGTGCCCAGCGCCGCCTACGGCAATGGACGTACCGCACCTGCGCATGGACTTCTGCGCGAGCGGGCTACCCCCGCTTGGCTATGCGCACCGTGCCCGCGTCGAGGTCGATGCCGGCCCTGCGCGGCGCGCCCTCCCGCTCGTCCTCCCGCAGGACCAGCTCGATGCGCCGCTGCTCCAACTGCGCCCGCTTGCCCGGGTAGATCAGGGCGTGCAGCTCCTCCGTGGCGGTCGCGCCGACGAGCCCGGGGCTCGCACCGCGATGACGGGCGAGCTGAACACCCTTGCGTACGGCCGCCAGCACGAAGAGCGGGACGACGATCAGCAGGGGCAGCGCAGGCCCCGTCAGCAGACTCGGCACGATCAGTGAACGCACCCCGCCCGCACGGAAGTTCCCGCTGACGCACCGAGGGGCGCCCTCCTCGCGGAGAGCGCCCCTTGCGTGCTTGCCGAAGCGTTACAGCGCCACGCCCAGCAGGGCGTCCACCGCACGCGAGACGAGGCCCGGGGCACCCGGGTCCGTACCGCCGCCGTCGGCCTGGGCGGCGGCCCAGCGGTCGACGGCCGCGAGGGCGGCGGGGGCGTCCAGGTCGTCCGCGAGGGCCTCGCGGATCTCCTCGACCAGCGCGTCCGCGGACGGGCCGTCCGGGCGGGAGACCGCCGCGCGCCAGCGCCCGAGGCGCTCGACGGCCTCGGCCAGTACCGCGTCCGTCCACTCCCAGTCGGCCCGGTAGTGGTGGCCGAGCAGCGAGAGGCGGATGGCGGCCGGGTCGACGCCCTCGCGGCGCAGCGCGGAGACGAAGACCAGGTTGCCCTTGGACTTGGACATCTTCTCGCCGTGGAGGGCGACCATGCCGGCGTGGACGTAGGTCTTGGCGAAGGGGTGCTCGCCGGTGAGCGCCTGGGCGTGCGAGGCGCCCATCTCGTGGTGCGGGAAGACCAGGTCGGAGCCGCCGCCCTGGACGTCGAAGCCCATGCCGAGGTGCTCGAGGGCGATGGCGACGCACTCGATGTGCCAGCCGGGGCGGCCGGGGCCGAGGGAGGCCCCGTCCCAGCTCGGCTCGCCCGGGCGGGCGGCCATCCAGAGCATGGGGTCGAGGGGGTTCTTCTTGCCGGGACGGTCCGGGTCGCCGCCGCGCTCGGCGGAGAGCAGGCGCATGGCCTCGGCGTCGAGGTGGGAGACCCCGCCGAAGTGGGGGTCCGCGGCGACGGAGAAGTAGATGTCGCCCTCGAGCTCGTAGGCCGCACCGGCGTCGCGCAGGCGCTCCACCAACGGAACGATCTTCGGTATCGACTCGACGGCGCCCACGTAGTGCTTCGGCGGGATCATCCGCAGGGCGGTCATGTCCTCGCGGAACAGCGCGGTTTCACGCTCGGCGAGGGCCGTCCAGTCGTCGCCGTTGGCGACGGCCCGCTCCAGCAGCGGATCGTCGACGTCCGTGACGTTCTGGATGTAGTGAACCTGCCGCTTGGTGTCGAGCCACACGCGCTGCACGAGGTCGAACGCGTTGTAGGTCGCCGCGTGCCCCATGTGGGTGGCGTCGTACGGCGTGATGCCGCACACGTAGAGGCGGGCGACGGGGCCGGGGACGAGGGTCACCCGTCCGCCGGTCGCGGTGTCGTGGATCCGGAGGTCGCGGCCACTGCCAGGCAGGGCGGGTACCTCAGAAGCGGGCCAGGCATGCATGTCCTGAGCGTAACCGGACGCACGTTCCGGATACGAACCGGATCGGTTGGTTGGCCGAATTTACCGTCTTGTACGGGGCACCTTCGGTGTGCTTGCGGGGCGGTTTATGCGGGTCCTCACTGTGCGGGCCCTCACACCGGCGGCCATGGAATGGCCGGCCACTGGCCGCTCGGCTCGCGGTGGCGGCCGGTGCGCAGGAGGTCCGTCACCCTGGCCCGCAGGGCGTCGATCTCGGCCGGGGTGATGAGCTCCGCCAGCCGCCCGGCGAGGGGACTGCCCGCGGCCAGGTCCCCGGAGAGCCGCCGCAGGGCCCCGAGGGCCTCCTCGGTCAGCGGTTCGCCCGCCCAGCCCCACAGCAGGGTGCGCAGCTTGTCGTCGGCGTTGAAGGTCACGCCGTGGTCGATGGCGTACAGCCGGCCGTCCGCGGCGGGCAGCAGATGGCCGCCCTTGCGGTCGCCGTTGTTGATCACGGCGTCGAGCACGGCCAGCCTGCGCAGCCGCTCGTCGTCGGCGTGGACGAGCAGCGCGGTGCGGTCCTCCCCCACGTCCGCGTAGCCGACGGCCTTCCAGCCCGGCCCGGGCTCGTCGCCCTCGACCAGGGCGAGGAGGCGTTCCCCGGCGCCCTCAGCGCCCTCAGCGCCCTCGGCGTCCTCGTCGCCCTCTTCGGCCGAGGCCTCGATCCACAGCTGGCACATCCCCCGGCCGTACGGCCCGTCGCGGAGCACGGTGGGCGGGACCAGCCCCCAGCCCATGGCCTCGGACAGCTCGTAGGCGGCCACCTCCCGCTGGGCGAGGGTGCCGTCGGGGAAGTCCCACAACGGGCGTTCGCCGGCGACCGGCTTGTAGACACAGGCGGCGCTGACGCCCTCGTACTCGACCGTGCAGTACAGGACCGCGTTGGACGCCTCACGGATCCGGCCGCGCACCGTCAGCTCGCCGAGGGCGAGCAGCTCGTGGGGCGTCACGCTCCGCGGCGGTATCCGTTCTGGCGCGGACATACGTGTCCCTCCGGGTCGAGCGGCAGACTGCACAGCGGGCACGGCGGGCGGCCGGCGTTGACGACCTCCAGGGCGCGCTTGGCGAACGACCGGGCCATCGTGCCGGTGATCCGCACGCGCAGCATGGGCGGGCCGTTCAGCTCGTCCTGAAGGAGGCGTTCCTCGGCCGCGGCGAGGTCCTCGTCGGTGTCCGCCTCGAGCTCGACGAGCGCCTGTGCCTCGACGACCATGCGCTGGTTCTCGCCGTCCCAGGCCAGCGCCATGGTGCCGACCCGGAACTCCTCCTCGACGGGGGAGTCGAGGGGGGCGGTGTCGGAGAGTTCGACGGGGGCCACGGCCGGGACGGGGGCATTGCCGCCGGTCCGCCGGACGACCTCGTCCAGCAGCTCGTCGATGCGCTCGGCGAGCGCCTCGACCTGTGCCTTTTCCAGTGCCACGCTGGTCGTCCGGCCGCCCGCGCTGGCCTGGAGGAAGAAAGTGCGGCGGCCCGGCAGCCCGACCGTACCGGCGACGAAGCGGTCCGGCGGGTCATAGAGGAACACCTGACGGGACAACGTCCTGCTCCATTGGGTTTCGTGGTCGGAATCTGGGGTTCCGGCGGAGATCACGGGTGCCCGGGGCGGACCCGCGCCACCACCCTACTGCGCACGGCGATCACGGTGTTCCAGCACCACCCCCCACAGGGGCATCACCGCCGCGACCGCCCTCCGGGTCCTCGCGCGGGGCGAGACCGCCGAGGTCCCCGGTGTCGCCGAGGCGCAGCAGATACGGGCGCAGCGGGGTGTAGCGGATCGCGGTGACCGAGCAGGGGTCGGCGTGGATGCGCTGGAAGAGGTCGAGGTGGAGCCCGAGGGCGTCGGCGACGACGGACTTGATGATGTCGCCGTGCGAGCACATGAGATAGACGGCGTCGGGGCCGTGCTCCTCCTCGATCCGCCCGTTCCACTCGCGCACGGCGTCGACGGCCCGTGCCTGCATGGCCCGTACGGACTCGCCGCCGGGGAAGACGGCGGAGGAGGGGTGCTGCTGCACGGCGTTCATCAGGGGCTCGTCGGCGAGTTCGGCGAGCTTGCGGCCCGCCCAGTCGCCGTAGTGGCACTCCCCCATGCGCTCGTCGGTGTGCAGCGGCAGTCCGGGACGGGCGGCGAGCAGGGGTGCGAGGGTTTCCCGGCAGCGCTGGAGGGGGCTGGTGACGACGGCGGCGAGAGGGATGTCGCGCAGCCGGTCCGGGAGCGCGGCCGCCTGGGCCGCTCCCCGCTCGTCCAGGGCGATCCCCGGGGTCCATCCGGCAAGCACGCCCGCGGTGTTGGCGGTGGACCGGCCGTGCCGGACCAGAATCAGGGTGGCCATGTCCGTCAGCGTAACCATGGCGCCGTACGAGCGTTGTCCTCGGTGTCGGCCGTGGCGGGGAAGACACCCCCGAGCCCCCACCACGGCCGCAGGATCTCAGGCCAGTCCGGCCCTCTCCAGCGCCTCGACTCCCGTACGCAGACCGGCGATCCGCTCCTCGAGCGTGAAGCCCGCCGGGGCCAGCGACAAGGTGGTGACGCCCGCCTCGGCGTAGGCCTGCATCCGGTCGGCGATGCGATCGACGGGGCCGAGCAGCGAGGTGGAGTCGATCAGCTCGCGCGGGACGGCGGCGGCGGCGCCCTGCTTGTCCCCGGAGAGGTACTTCTCCTGGATCTCGGCGGCGGCCTTGCCGTAACCCATGCGCTGCGCGAGCTTGTTGTAGAAGTTCTGCTTGGCGCTGCCCATGCCGCCCACGTAGAGCGCGGTGTACGGGCGGAAGAAGTCCGCGAGCGCGTCGACGTCGTCGCCGACGGCCATCGGGACGGTGGGCACCAGGTCGAAGCCCTCGTAGTCCTTGCCCGCCTTCGCACGGCCGGCGCGGATCGGGCCGAGGGTGGTCTCCTCGGCGAACTCGGGCGCGAAGAAGACGAGGAGGGCGCCGTCGGCGATCTCGCCGGTCTGCTCGAGGTTCTTCGGGCCGATGGCGGCGATGTACAGCGGGATGTGCTCCCGCACCGGGTGGACGGTGAGCTTGATCGGCTTGCCGGGCCCGCCGGGCAGCGGCAGCGTCCAGTTCTCGCCCTCGTGGACGAGGCGCTCGCGGGACATGGCCTTGCGGACGATCTCGACGTACTCGCGGGTGCGGGCGAGCGGCTTGTCGAACTTGACGCCGTACCAGCCCTCGGACACCTGCGGGCCGGAGACGCCGAGGCCGAGCCGGAAGCGGCCGCCGGAGAGCGAGTCGAGGGTCGCGGCCGTCATCGCCGTCATCGCGGGGGTGCGGGCGGGGATCTGCAGGATCGCCGAGCCGACGTCGATCCGCTCGGTCTGCGCCGCGACCCAGGAGAGCACGGTGGGGGCGTCCGAGCCGTACGCCTCGGCGGCCCAGCACACCGCGTAGCCCAGGCGGTCGGCTTCGCGGGCCACCTCGAGGTTGTCCGCGTCCATCCCGGCTCCCCAGTAGCCGAGGTTGATTCCGAGCCTCATCCGGCTCATCCGACACCCCTTACCGATCAGTAACGTCCTTGTTGCCGGGGACTCTAACGCGCGGACCTCGCTCCCGTCACCGCCGTGGACCTTGCCAGTACTCTCAGCGCTCATGGATCAAAGGCATCTCGGCCGTACGGGGCTGCGGGTTTCCCGGATCGGGCTCGGCACCCTCACCTGGGGCCGGGACACCGACGAGCACGACGCGGCCGAGCAGCTCAGAACGTTCCGCGACGCGGGCGGCACCCTCGTCGACACCGCGGACGTCTACGCGGACGGGGCCGCCGAATACCTCCTCGGGCAGCTCCTCGACTCCGTGATCGCCCGCCGGGACCTGGTCATCGCGACCAAGGCCGGCACCGTCCTGGACCCGGACCGGCGGATCGACGCCTCGCGCGGCCACCTGCTCGACGCGCTCGACGCCTCGCTGGAACGGCTCGGCACGGACTACGTCGACATCTGGCAGATACACGCCTTCGATCCCGGCACCCCCCTCGAGGAGACGCTCCAGGCCGTGGACGCCGCCGTGACCAGCGGCCGGGCGCGCTACGCCGGGGTCTCCAACTTCTGCGGCTGGCAGCTCGCCAAGGCCGCCACCTGGCAGCTGGCCGCACCGGGCGTACGGACCCGGCTGGCCAGCACGCAGATGGAGTACTCGCTGCTCCAGCGCGGCATCGAACGCGAGGTGCTGCCCGCTGCGCTCGACCTCGGCATCGGCCTCCTGCCGTCGTCGCCGCTCGGCCGGGGCGTGCTCACCGGCAAGTACCGCAAAGAGACCCCGCCCGACTCCCGGGGGGCCTCGGAGCAGCTGGCCGCGTTCGTCGCCCCGTACCTGGACGAGACCGCGCGCCGCATCGTCGACGCCGTGGCCATAGCGGCCGACGGCCTGGCGTCGACGCCCCTCCAGGTGGCCCTGGCCTGGGTGCGCGACCGGCCGGGCGTGGCCGCCCCGATCGTCGGCGCGCGCACGGCGCGGCAGCTCAGAGCGGCATTGTCAGTGGAGACCCTTACGCTTCCGGACGAGATCTGCCAGGCGCTCGACGACGTGTCGGCGCCTGTGCACCGCTATCCCGATCAGGACTGGAGCACGCTGTGACCGCACCGGACGCACCCGGGCCGAGCCCGGAGAACGCCGACGGGCCCGCCGCCCAGGAGGCGCCCCTCAAGCGTTCCGCCCTCAGCGAGGAGCTGGCCGCCGCCGTGCGGGCGGTGGAGAGCGGCGAGCGGGCAGCGGCGTCGTTCTTCGCCGAGGCGGCCCGGCCCGTGCCGCCCGCGCGCAGGCCCGCCCCGGAGCCGGCGAAGCCCGCCGGCCGGCCGGCCGTGGCCGTCCCGCCGCCCGTGCAGGCGCTGTCGGAGACCGCCCTGGCCGCAGGGCTCCCCGGCGTCCGGCAGGTGCTCGCCGCCGGCGGGGCACCCGAGCAGCTGGCGGAGCAGGTGCTGACGGCCCTGGGCGAGCACGCCGCCGACGCGCTGCGCGAGGACCCCTGGCAGCTGCTGGCCGTCGCGGGCACGGGCCCGGAGCAGGCGGACGGCTTCGCGCGGGCGCTGCTGGGCCCGCAGTGCGGGCCGGGGGACGAGCGCCGGGCACGGGCCCTGGCCGTCTGGCTGCTGGAGCGGGCCGCGCTGGCCGGGCACACCGTCCTGGAGGCCTCGACGCTCCGCGAGGAGCTCGGCCGGCGCTCCGTGCCGGATCCCGACGCGGCACTGCAGGACGTCGCCGCGGAGGGGGCACTGCTGCTGTTCGAGGAGACCGACGAGGAGGGGGTGCCGGTCCGGCTGCTGCTGGGCCTGGACCGCCACGCCATGGCGGAGGAGAGCCTCGCCGACGGGCTGGCGCGACTGCGCAGCACCCTCGCGCCGGAGGAAGACTCCGGCCGGGAGGAAGACTCCGGCTGGGAGGAGGCGGCGGCGTCCGCGCCCTCGCCGTCCGCCGCCGAGCTGATCCGCGCCGTCGCGGCCTCCGGCCTGGTGGCGCACTGCGGCGGTGAGGCGGCCCGGGCCGAGCCCGCGGCCGTGGTGGCCGCCGCGCGTGCGCTGGGCCTGCGGGCCTTCGCCGCCGCGCACACCGAGGACGGCCGGCGCCGCCTGGCGGAGCCGGACGACCCGGACGACGCGGCCGCGGTCACCGTGGCGGGCCTGCTCTCGGGCCGGGAGGGCCCCGGGCGCGACGCGGACGGCGCCCTCGAGCTCGACCTGCTCGTCGTGCTGGACGCGCCGCAGCTGGACGTGGAGTCGGCCGCTGCGCTGGTGGAGTCGCTGGCGGACGGCACCCGGCTGGTGCTGAGCGGCGATCCCGGCGGGCTGTGGTCGGCGGGCCCCGGCCGGGTGTTCGCCGACGCGGTGGCGGCCCGCGCCTGCCCGGTGGTCGTCTCCCGCACCCCCGACCCCGGCCCGATCGGCGAGCTGGTGTCGTGCATCGGCGCGGGCGAGCTGGGCGAGGTGGACACGCCCGGCAAGGAGATCGTCATCACCCCCGTGCGGGACGCGGGCGAGGCGGTGCACCGCACGGTGCAGCTCGTCGCGGACTCGGTGCCTCGGGCGATCGGCGTGCCCGCCGAGCACACGCAGGTGATCACGCCGGGCCACGGCGGCGCGGCCGGCACCCGTGCGCTCAACGCCGCGCTCAAGCAGCGGCTCAACCCGGGCCCGGGCCGGTTCGGCGGCTTCGACCCGGGCGACCGGGTGGCGTACGTCCCCGCGCCCGGCCGGATGGTCCCCGGCACGGTGGTCTCGGCGGACGCGGAGGGACTGCGCCTGGACTGCTCGGGCACCCCCGTCGTCGTACCGCCCGGCCAGGTGGCGGAGCGGGTCCGGCACGGCTGGGCCGTCACCGCGCACCAGGCGGCCGGGACGCGCTGGCCCGCGGTCGTGGTGGTGCTGCCGGGCGACGCGTCCCGCGATCTGACCCGGGCGTGGATCCACACCGCGTTCGGGCGGGGCGAGCGGCACCTGTCGGTCGTGCACGGCGTGGGCGATGCCCTGCCGCGCGCGGTCGCGGAGGTGCCGGTGAAGGAACGGACCACCCGGCTGCGGTCCCTGCTGGAGGCTCAGAACCGGCAGTCCGCAGCCGGATGATCACCGGGTGACGGGGGCCCGGATCAGTTCGCCCGGTCCGGGGCCCTGTCGCCCTCCTCCACGTCGAGGGAGTCGATGCCGTCGTCGAAGTCGTCGTCGAGAGCATCCTCCTCGATGCCGTCGTCGATTCCGTCGTCGAGGTCGTCGAGTTCCTCGTCGAAGACGGCACTGACGTCGAACCGGCAGACGACACGCTGCGGATCCGCCTGGTCGAACGGCGCCGCCAGCCACTCCCCCGGCTCGGCGAGGTCGTCGGCGGCCGCCACCCACAGCGTCGAGTCACCCTCCTCCAGCCCGAACTCCTTGTGGCGGGAGGCGATTTCATCCGGTTCGTACTCACCGAAGAGCACCCCGAGCGCCGCGTGCACACTGCTGCCGACGAGACCCGCGCCGCGCCCCGCGTCCACGTCGAGGTCGGGGGCGTCGGGATCCAGGTCGGAGACGCGCTGGGCCTGTGCCAGCAGGCGCTGCGGCTCGGCCACGGCGTAGTCCCTGCGGATCAGCACGCTGAGCGCATGGGGCTCGTCCGGACCCGCGTAGGCGGGCAGCGTGTCATCACCGGGGATCTCGAAGGGAGTGACCTCGTCGTAGGCGTCGTACAGCAGCTCGTCGTACGCCTCGGCTGCCGCGGCCAGCTCGTTGAACGCGGCGTAGACGGCCGGGTCGTCCTCCCCCGACCGGCCCTCGACGGCGGCGAGGTGGCGGTCCAGAGCGGCTTTGACCGCCTCGGCGGCGGCCCGTACCTCGGCAGCGGTTGGCTGCGCAGCATCAGACATAGTGCAGACGCTATCCGTACCGGGGCTGTTCCCGCACAATAGATGCGATGCCGGAATACGAATTCTGTGATGTGTATGTGCCTCGAGGGGTCTCCCGGAGGGCAGCCACACGCCTGCTGACCGACCATGCCGAGTACGGACACTGGGAGTTGGACCGCCTGCGCCTCAACCCCGACGGCAGCCGCAGAGTGCGGCTGCGGCGCCGGATCATCCGTCAGGTCCGTGCCACCTGGTGATCCGGTGACCACGGCCCCGTGAACACACAGAGCGGGCCCCGCGACGCGGAGCCCGCTCTGTGCCGTCCGTGCCGGGTCAGTTCTGCCCTGCGCGCGTCCGCCGGTAGAGCAGCGTGCCGCCGAGCAGCATGGCCGCGCTGGCGGCGCCGGCCATACCGGCCTGGCCCGCACCGGTGTGCGCGAGCTCGGTCGCCTTCTCCTGCATCGGGGCCTGCTCGCCGTGCTGCGCCGGTCGGTGCGCGTCCTTCACCTCGGTGACGGGCGCGGTGTGGTGGTGACCGGGCTTGTGCGCGGCGGGCGGGGCGTGCTCACCGGTGGGCGGGTTCTCGTGCGACGGCTTGTGGCCGGGCGTGTGCTCCGCCGGGGGGTTGTGGTGTTCGGCCGGCGGCTTGCAGTCGTCGTCCGACGGCGGCTGCGGCATGTGCTGGCGGTGGTGCTCGCCGCCGTTGACGCACTCGTTGCCCAGGGCCGGGTTGCCGATGCCCACGACATCGACGGAGTTGCCGCAGGCGTTGACCGGGATGTCCACCGGAACCTGCGTCACGTTGCCGGAGAGAACTCCGGGCGACCCGGTGGCCAGACCCTCCGCGAGGGGTCCCCCATTGCCCCCCTCGTGACGGCCCTCGTGGTGCTCACGGCCCTCGCCGTGCCCACGGTGGTGACGGCCGTGCCCGTGGCCGACCGCGCCGTTGGCGCACTCGTTGCCTGTGGCCGGGTTGAGCAGCCCGACAACGTTCACGGTGTTCCCGCAGACGTTGACCGGCACGTGCACCGGCACCTGGACCGTGTTCCCGGACCCCACCCCCGGGGAGTGCGAGGCAACTCCCTGCGCGCCGGAGTCGGCGTGGGCGTAGCCTCCGGTCACGGCGAGCACGCTGCTCGCCGCGGCCACGGTCGTCATCAGGCCCTTTTTGGTGACCTGTCGCATTACTGATTCCCCTCCTGCTGTTTTCTTGCCATGCGGAATGCATGCGGGCGATCTACCCACATTCGGAAAGCCCAACCGAAAGCCCGGCGGCCCCGGGCGCAGAGCGCGCTCTCCGGGGCCGCCGGATTTCAGTTCGTCATGCCGTGAAACGCAACGTCACTTGTTGACACAGACGTTGCCGGTGGCGGGGTTGAGCAGCCCGACGATGTTGATCGTGTTGCCGCACACGTTGACCGGTACCTCGACCGGAACCTGCACGACATTGCCCGAGACGACGCCAGGGCTGTTCACGGCAGCTGCCTGAGCACCCGAGTCAGCGGCAGCCAGACCCGCGCCCGCGAGCACGAGACCACCGGTGGCAGCCGCAGTGGCGACGACCTTCTTGAGCATTGATTCCTCCTAGTTGGCAATGCGGCCCCAGCCGCGGACCGCACACCTAGAACGACACCAGGGGAACCGAGCTACGTAACCTTGAGCGCATTCACTCTTTCGGGGAAGAAAACGCCAACAACGCGCAGCCAGGGGAAACTTCAGCACTCATCCAGGAACCGGTCGAGCACGCGCACACCGAATTTCAGACCATCGAGAGGTACCCGCTCGTCCACGCCGTGGAACATCCCGGCGAAGTCCAGCTCGGGCGGGAGCTTGAGGGGGGCGAACCCGAAGCCCCTGATGCCCAGGTTGTCGAAGTGCTTGGCGTCGGTGCCGCCGGAGAGCATGTACGGCACGGCCCGGGCGACCGGGTCCTGGGACCGCAGCGCCGTCTGCATCGCCGCGACGAGGTCGCCGTCGAAGCTCGTCTCCAGCGCCTTGTCGGCGTGCACGTCCTCGCGCCGGACCCGCGGGCCGAGGATCCGGTCGAGGTCGGCGAGGAACTCCTCCTCGTACCCCGGCAGATAGCGGCCGTCGACGTGCGCCGTGGCCTGCCCGGGGATCACGTTGACCTTGTAGCCCGAGCCGAGCATCGTCGGCGAGGCCGTGTTGCTCAGCGTCGCGCCGATCAGTTTCGCTATGCCGCCGAGCCTGGCGAGCGTGGCCTCCATGTCGTCGGGGTCGAGCGGGACGCCGAGCGCGTCGGAGAGCTCGTCGAGGAAGGACCGTACGGTCTTGGTCACCCGGACCGGGAACTTGTGCCGCCCCAGCCGCGCGACCGCCTCGCACAGCTCGGTGATCGCGTTGTCCGTGTTGGTCATGGAGCCGTGGCCCGCCGTGCCCTCCACGGTGAGCCGCATCCAGTGGATGCCCTTCTGGGCGGTTTCGATCAGATAGAGGCGCAGGTTCTCGTTCACGGTGAACGAGAAGCCGCCGACCTCGCTGATCGCTTCGGTCACGCCCTCGAAGAGCCCGGGGTGCTTGTCGACCATGTACCGGGCGCCGTGGATGCCGCCGGCCTCCTCGTCCGCGAGGAAGGCGAGGACGACGTCGCGCGGGGGCTTGCGGCCGGTCCGCAGACGATCGCGGACGACCGCGAGCGTCATCGCGTCCATGTCCTTCATGTCCACCGCGCCCCGCCCCCACAGGCACCCGTCGGCGATCTCACCGGCGAAGGGGTGGTGGGTCCAGTCGGCCGCGTCGGCCGGGACGACGTCGGTGTGCCCGTGGATGAGCAGCGCGGGCCGGGACGAATCCTCGCCCTCGACCCGTGCGACCACGGAGGCCCGGCCCGGGTGGGACTCGAAGATCTGCGGCTCGAGGCCCACCTCGGCGAGCTTGTCGGCCACGTACTCGGCGGCGGCACGCTCCCCCGGCCCGGAGTGGTCGCCGTAGTTGCTGGTGTCGATCCGGATCAGGTCGCGGCAGAGGTCGACGACCTCCGCCTCGGCGCCCGTGCCCGATCCTCCACGGGCCAGGTTCGGCTCGCTCACGCTGCCTCCTCGTCGTACGGCGCCGGGAGCCCCGGTCTGACGGCCCCCCGACGTTGGTTCACGGCCATCCTCTCTCTCCTCCCGCCAGGGCCCAAGGCCGCAACGTTGCCGTCATGTGCCTGCAAAGGTGCACGTCCCGGCCGGTCGGGGGCGTGATCGAGCACCCTCGGATGTTTGGTATTGTTTTCCATGTCGCCGCGGGGAACACCGCGGAGGACACAACACCTGGTCCGGGTGGCGGAATGGCAGACGCGCTAGCTTGAGGTGCTAGTGCCCTTTATCGGGCGTGGGGGTTCAAGTCCCCCCTCGGACACCAACGAAAGACCCCAGCTGAGCTGGGGTCTTTCTGTTTTCCCGCACCCGGCCCGGCCGTCGGTCCAAAGTGTTGATCAAGTGGCACGGGACATTCCGTCAGTCCCCCCGCAGTACGGTCGAATACCGACCTTGATCATCCGGATTGGCCGTGACTACAGTCGCGATCAAGCGCCAGGGAAGGCGCAACGGGGATGTGAACTCTGTCGGCATGTACGGCAGTTGGGCGGTGCATGTGCTTCCGCCCGCTTTTCCCCTGCGCCAAGTCACCGCCTCCCTGAGCTGCCACGTCGGCAAAGGGGGAGGTGATTTCAATGAACAACGAGCGCATCGAGAACCAGGAGCTCCAGGCCTACGAGGCCCCGGAGATGTTCGAGTGCGGCTCCTTCCAGGAGGAGACCGGCATGCTCGGCGCCAAGGGTATGGAGCCCTACTTCCCCACCCTCCACACCAAGTGGTGGTAATCGCGCCCTGAAATGCCGGGCCCGGCAAGGAGATTGACATGGTCGGTGTCGTGACGCCGTTTTTCGTGGTCCTGCCGGACCACGAGTCCGCGGCCGTGGCGGCCGACCGGTTGCCGCCGGGCACCTCGCAGATCATGACGCACCGGTCCGGCCGGCCCTGGGTGGTCGGCCGGCCGGCACACGGCCAGGTCCTCCTGGCCGGACACGGCGACACCCGGCTGGCCGTCATCGGCCACTGCTCGGTGACCGCCGACGAGCTCGCCGCGACGGCCGCGGGCATCCGCGACCCGCGTGACCTGGACCGGCTGGGCACCGCCTGGGCCGGCAGCTTCCATCTGATCGCCCTGGCCGGCGGCCGGGTGCACGTCCAGGGCAGCGCCTCGGGACTGCGCCGGGTCTTCCACGGCGGCCTCGGCAACCGGGTCTTCGCCGCCGACCGGGCCGACGTCCTGGCCGCCCTGCTCGACGCCCCGTTCGACCGCACGGCACTGGCCCTGCACCTGCTCCCCTCCGTACCGCACCCGCTGGCGGACCGGACACCGTGGCGGAACGTCACGGCAGTGCCCCCGGGCTCGCGTCTGACGTTCTCCCCGGACGGGCGGCGGCAGACCATGACCCGCTGGTGGCGGGCCCCGGAGCCGGTGCTTTCCCTGGAGGAGGGGGCGGCCGCGCTGCGCGGGGCGCTCGAGGCGGCCGTGCGGGTACGTACCGGTGGCGACCGGACGGTCACCGCCGATCTCTCCGGCGGCCTGGACTCCACCAGCCTCACCGCGCTGGCCGCCCGGGAACGGTCCTCGCTGACCGTCTTCACCATGGAGAACCCCGACGAGGCCGACGAGGACCTGCGCTGGGCCAGGACGGCCGCCGCACACCTGCCGCAGCTGGAGCACATCGTCTTTCCGGCCTCTGAACTCCCCGGCTTCCTGGAGGGACTCGTCGGCGCGGACGGTGCGCCGCTCCCCGTGGACGCCCTCCCCGACGAGCCCTCCAGCGCGGTGGTCAGCGCCCCGCGGATACGTGCCGGGAAGGAGCGGGCCACCGCCCACGGCTCGCACCTGCACCTCGACGGCCTCGGCGGCGACCAGCTGCTGACCGGCCACCCCGGCTACGAGCACGACCTGCTGCGCAGGCGCCCGCTGCTCGCCCTGAAGCGGCTGCGCACCCTCCATGAACTGACCGGCTTCCCCTGGGGCCCCGCGGTACGGGACCTGCTGGACGGCCGCTCCTACGGCCACTGGCTGGCCACGGCGTCCCGGCCCCGCCCGCACACCTCGGTCTTCGCCTGGGGCGCCTCCCCGCAGCCGCCCCGGTGGCTGACCCCCGAGGCCGGACACCTGATCACGCGGGCGCTGCGGCACACCGCCGGGACGGCGCAGCCGCTGGCGCCCGCCCGGGGGCGCCATGGCGATCTGCTGGAGATCCGGAACACCGGCAAGATGATCCGCCAGCTCCACCAGGTGGTGGCGACAGCGGACTTCACCCCGTCCTCCCCCTTTCTGGACGACCAGGTGATCCACGCCTGCCTGGCCGTGCGCCCCGAGGAGCGCGTCACGCCCTGGGAGCTCAAACCGCTGGTCAAGGCGGCCCTGGCGGACGTCCTGCCGCGCGAGCTGCTGACCCGGCGGACCAAGGGCGACGGTTCCCGGATCGCCGCCGAGGGCTTCGAGCGGCACCGGCGGGACTTCGCCGCGCTCTGGGACTCGTCCGCCCTGGCCGGACTGGGCCTGGTCGAACCCGGGCCGCTGCGCGACCTGTTCCGCCGCCCGTACTCCGCCCGGCACCATGAGCGGGACCTGCCGGTGACCATCGGCTGCGAACTGTGGGTCCGGGCGATGTCCCGGACCGAGGAACCGACCGAGGAACGAAGAGGGCAAGGACGATGACACTGAGACTGCGACCCGATGTCTCGACGGCCGACACCGACTACGGAACAGTGGTGCTGGACGGCACCGACGGCCGCTACTGGCAGCTCAACAGCTCGGCATCGACCGCCCTGAAGGTCCTGCTGGAGGGCGGGACCGTGGAGCAGGCGGCCGAGCAGCTGACGGCGACGTACGACGTCGACGCGGCACGCGCTCGCGAGGACGTGGAACGCCTGTTGGCGAGGCTCCTCGAGGCGAAGCTGGTCCTGCGATGAGCGCGGTGGTGCCGCACCGGGTGTGTCCGCGGCTCTCCCCCGGGCGACGCCTGCTCACCCTGCTCGCGGTGGCCGTCGCCGGACGGCTGGCCCGCAGGCCCCCCGCGCAGATACGGGCCGTGCTGACCCAGCTGCGCAAGGGCGCCCGTCCCGCCCCCTACGCCGAGGCCCGGGCCGCACGGCAGGCCGTGGTCGCCGTGAGCCTGCGCTGCGCCTCCGACGAGGGCTGCCTGCCGCGTTCGCTGGCCACGGTGCTGCTGTGCCGGGTCCGCGGCACCTGGCCGGAGTGGACGGTCGGGGTACGGGCCCGCCCGCCGTTCGGCGCCCACGCCTGGGTGGAGGCGGAGGGCCGCATGGTCGAGGAGGAGGCGGATTCCTCCTACTTCCGCCGCCTGTTCTCGGTTCCGGCGGTGAAGCGGTCCCGGCGGTGGACAGTGCTCCCGGCGGCGAAGAGGGCGAAGCGCTAGCTCACCCGGAAGCGGTGGCTCACCCGGCCTCTGCGGTAGCTCACCCGGCTTCTTCGGCCGCCGCCTTCTCCAGCCGGAACGCCTCGTTGCCCAGGCCGATGCGCGCGTGCACCGCGGGCCGGAGGAACTTCAGCGCCAGGCCGAGGACGAGCCCGGCGACGAGGGCCGCCCCGATGACGCCGGGCAGGATCCAGCGCAGCGGCGAGCCGGCGTCGGCCCCCACGAGCGCGCCGAAGTCCCGCACCGTGACCACGGCGACCGCCGTCAGGGCCAGGCCCGCGGCCGCCGAGGCGGCGAGCCGCCAGGCCTGTGCCCGGGCCGCGCCGCGGCGGACGAAGAAGACGATGACGGCGGCGGACGCCACGGCCATGAGCACGGTGACGCCGAGCGCGCTCACATTGCCCAGCCAGGTGGACAGGCGCAGCACGGGGACGGTCGGGTCGCCGGCCGGACGGTCGTCGCCGGCCGCGAAGACGGCGATGACGAGCAGGGCCACGGCACTCTGCAGCAGCGATCCGTGCGCCGGGGCGCCGCTGGCCCGGGAGGTACGGCCGACGGCGGCGGGGAGCAGGCCCTCGCGGCCCATCGCGAAGGCGTAGCGGGCGACGACGTTGTGGAAGCTGAGCAGCGCGGCGAACATGCCGGTCACGTAGAAGAGGTGCATGACGTCGGTGAAGCCGCTGCCGAACCGGTCCCGGGTGAGGGAGAAGAGCAGGTCCGGGCCCTCCTTCAGGGCCCGGGCCGTGATCTCGGAGGGGCCCGCCGCGACCGTCAGCGCCCAGGAGCTCAGCGCGAAGAAGACGGCGACGAACGCGACGGCGAGGTAGGTGACGCGGGCGACGACGACCTGGGGCCTGCTGGTCTCCTCCGCGTAGACCGCGGTCTGTTCGAACCCGACGAAGGAGGCGATGGAGCCGCAGAACGCGGTGCCGAGTCCGGGTCCGGAGAGGGTGTCCGGGTCGAAGGCCCGCAGCGAGACCCCCTCGCCGCCGGGCGAGGCGAGGCCCGCCGCGTCGAAGGCGAGGACCATGACCACCTCGACGAGGAGCAGTACGCCGAGGACCCTGACGTTGAGGTCGATCTTCAGCCAGCCGAGCACGCCGACCACCGCGGCCGCCGCGAGCGCGGACGCCCACCAGGGGACGCCCACGTCCAGGTGGCGGCGCAGCAGTCCGGAGAGCTCGAAGCCGAAGAGGCCGTAGATGCAGCACTGCATGGAGCTGTACGAGACCAGGGCGACGACGGAGGAGGCGGCGCCGGCCGTGCCGCCGAGACCGCGGGCTATGTAGGCGCAGAACGCACCGGCGTTGTGCACATGGCGGCTCATCTCGGCGTAGCCGGCGCTGAACAGCAGCAGGACGACGCCCAGGAGGACGTACAGCAGCGGCTCGCCCACCACGCCCAGCACGCCGAAGGTGACGGGCATGCCGCCGGTGGTGACCATGAGCGGTGCACTCGCGGCGACCACGGACATCAGCAGTCCGGCGACGCCGATGCGGCCGGCGCGCAGCCGCCCGTTCTGCCCTTTGAAGGTGCGGATCTCGCCGGTCGTGCCGGTTGCCATCAGTAAGCCGTCCTTAGCTCTAGAGGGCGCCGAGGGCGCGGCGGCATGCGGTGCGGTACTCCTGTGCCGGTTCCCGGTCGGGGTAGGACCACGGGGCGCGGGTGACGTGCGGGCCGATCCTGCCGAGCAGGGCCGCGGCCTCGGCGAGGCGGCCCTCGTGGAGCTTGGCGTGCGCGAGGTAGTTGAGGTCGACCTTGCGGCGGGGGTGGGCCGCGGCGGGGGTGCCGTCGTCGACGTCCCACTCGAGCCACCAGTCGAAGGCCGCCTTCATCACCTGGCGGGCCCGGCGGGTGGTCCAGTGCCCCGATGCGGCGGGGTCGCCGGGTTCGAGCCCGGCGGCGGCGAGGACGCGGTAGCGCTCGGCGTGGGCCACGACGGGCAGGACCGCCAACGCCGAGTCGGCGGGCGCCTGTTCGACGGCCCAGGCGGCGAAGTCGTAGACCTCGTGCAGCGGGTCGTCGCGGTCGCCGCGCTGGCGCTCTGCGAGGCAGGCGGCCATCAGGTGGTGCGCGTGGTGGTGTTCGGGGTGCCGGGTGCGTACGTGCTCGAAGGCGCGGCTGCGCGCCTCGTGGGTTCCGGTGCCGTGCTCGAGGAGGAGCAGGGCGAGCCAGGGTGTGGGGTCGCGCGGGGTCAGGGCGGCGGCGGTGCGGCACAGTTCGCGGGCCGCGTCGGCGGCGTCCCGGCCGTCCTGGCCGCGCAGCGCCCGTACGACGGTGCCGAAGGCGAGCAGGGTGGCGGCGTCCGTGCTGTCGGGTTCGGCGAGCTGCCACTCGCGGGCCCAGGCGGTGCTCGAGGGGGCCTCGGCGAGGACGACGAGCCGGTGGCCCCGGCGGTCCCAGTCCTCGCCGGTGGCGGCGAGGAGCCCGCGGGCGTCGGCCCACCGCCCTTTGGCCAACGCATCACGGGCGGCAATGAGTTCGGTGTCGTCCAGCGCGGGATCGAAGGCGGGCCCGCTCCCCCGCCGTGGACGGCCCAAGGACGGAGGAGTCATCGGTCGGGGCCCTTCGCGGCGTACGTCCCTTGCGCGGGCGCCGGATCGGGCGTCCTGCGATCACGCACAGCAAAGCGTTAGTCACAGCCGCCGTCAAGGCCGGTCCCGTCCGTCCCCGCGACCCCTCGGCCGCACAGGCGGCCGTTTGCCTGGATGAACGTCCGAAAGACGGGTACTCGGACGTCACACCGTCCCCGGGGCGGCTATCGTTTTGTGTCAAGTCTCCGACGACCGGCCGGTCTTGAGGTGCGCGACGTCATGGTCTTCGCCTTCGCCGTGAGTGCGGCGTGTTGCCTGGGTGTCGGCTTCGTTCTCCAGCAGAACGCCGCGCAGCGGGCACCGATGAGCGACTTCCTCTCGTTGCGCCTGCTGCTCGACCTGGTGCGGATGCCGCGCTGGGTCGCGGGCATCGTGCTGATGGTGTGCGGGATGGTCCTCGGCGCGATCGCGCTGGGGAAGGGCGAGATCTCCCTGGTCGAGCCGCTGATGGCGACCAACCTGCTGTTCGCGATGGCCCTCTCCCGCTGGCAGACGAAGCAGCCGCTGGGCCGCAGCGGCTGGGGCGGGCTGTGGCTGCTGGCCGGCGGCGTGAGCGCGTTCATCGTCGCGGGGCAGCCGCACGGCGGCAGTTCGGTCACCGATCCGCTGCGGCACTGGCTGATCATCGGGCTGATGGTCGGTGCGGCGATGCTGCTGACGGCCGTCGCGAAGCGGCTGCGGATGAGCGCCGAGGCCGCGCTCCTCGCCCTCGCCGCCGGCCTGCTCTACGGCGTGCAGGACGCGCTCACCCGGGTCAGCGGCAAGCTGTTCTCGGAAGGCGGCTGGGGCACGTTCCTCACCAGCTGGCAGCCGTACACCGTGCTGGCCCTCGGGATCACGGCCCTGGTGCTGGTGCAGAGCGCCTTCGAGACGGCCCCGCTGCGGATGTCGCTGCCCGCGCTCACCGCGGCCCAGCCGCTCGCGGGCATCGCCTGCGGCGTCGGGTTCCTGGGCGACCGGCTGCGCACGTCGCCCGGCGCGCTGGCGTGGCAGGCGGCGGGGGTCGTCGCCATCGTGGTCGGCATCGTGCTGATCGGCCGCCACCCGGCGATGCCCTCCGGGGTCGCCGAACCCCGGGCGCGTGACCTCCAGCCGCACTGAGCGCTCCGCCGGAAGTGCGGTGCGATGGCTGCGGGCCGTCCATGGCCGGTCGCGCAGTCCCCGCGCCCCTCACGGGGCGCGGTACCGCACCGGACTTCGGCAAAGCCGCTCGGAGGGTGTGGGATGGGCCCATGACCGATCACCAGGATCACCAAAGGCTGTCGGCGGACGAGGTGCTCGACATCGTCGACGAGCAGGACCGTGTCATCGGGCAGGCGCCGCGCGGCGAGGCGTACGCCCGGCGGCTGCGCCACCGCTGTGTCTTCGTCCTGGCCCGGGACGGACAGGGGCGGATCTTCGTGCACCGGCGTACGGCGCAGAAGCTCGTCTTCCCCTCGCGCCACGACATGTTCGTCGGCGGGGTGCTGGGCGCCGGCGAGTCGTACGACGACGCGGCGCTGCGCGAGGCGGAGGAGGAGCTCGGCGTCAGCGGCCTGCCCGCACCGACGCCGTTGTTCCGCTTCCTGTACGAGACCCCCGAGCACACGTGGTGGTCGGGGGTCTACGAGGTCCGGTGCGAGCTTCCGGTCCGGCCCCAGCGGGAGGAGGTCGCCTGGCACGCGTTCCTCGCCGAGGAGGAGCTGGAGGCGCGCCTGCCCGCGTGGGAGTGGGTGCCGGACGGCCTGGAGGCCTACCGGCGGCTGCGGGAGTGGCGGCGGAACCCCGCTTAGGGCCTGACCACGATCTTGCCGCGGGTGTGCCCCTCGGCGCTCAGGCGCTGGGCGTCGGCCGTCCTCTCCAGCGGGAGGACCTCGGCGACCTCGACGGTGAGGACGCCCTGGTCGGCCAGCGCGCCCAGCTCCGCGAGGTCCGCCGCGTCGGGGCGCACCCACAGCAGCCGTCCGCCGAGCTCGGCGACGGCCGGGTCGGCGATGGAGACCAGGCGGGCGCCCGGCGCCGTGACCTCGGGGGAGGTCAGGATCGCGCCCCCGCCGACGAGGTCGAGCACGACGTCCACGCCCTGCGGCGCCAGCGCCCGTACCCGCCCGGCGAGTCCGTCCCCGTAGGCGACGGGCTCGGCGCCCAGCGAGCGCAGGTAGTCGTGGTTGCGCTCGCTCGCGGTGCCGATGACGCGGGCGCCGAGGTGCCGGGCGAGCTGGACGGCCATGGAGCCCACCCCGCCGGAGGCGGCGTGGACCAGCACGGTGTCGCCCTCGCCGGTCCCGGTGGCCTTGAGCGCCTGCCAGGCGGTCAGGCCCGCCAGCGGCAGGCCCGCGGCCTGCTCGAAGGAGAGCGAGGCCGGCTTGCGCGCCAGGGTGCGCACCGGTGCGGCCACGTACTCGGCGAACGTGCCGCGGGACAGGACGTCCTCGCGGACGTAGCCCATGACCTCGTCGCCCACCCGGTACTCGGGGGTGTCCGCGCCGAGGCGGACGACGGTGCCGGAGACGTCCCAGCCGGGGATCACGGGGAAGACGGAGGTGATCATCCCGTCCAGGTAGCCCGCCTGGGCCTTCCAGTCCACCGGGTTGACCGCTGCCGCCTCGACCTTGATCAGGACGGCGTCCGGGCCGACCGTGGGCTCGGGGAGCTCGCCGACCTCGAGGACCTCGGGGCCGCCGTACGCGCGGTAGCTGACAGCCTTCATGCTCGCGTTCCTCCTGTGACGGGTGCGGTCCCAGCGTCCGCCGCGGCGGCCGACCCCGCCACCGCGCCGGCGCCCAGCGCGCGGATCCTGCGCAGCCCGGCCCCGGCCACCAGCGAGACCAGCACGAATGCCACGCCCGCGACGACGAAGGTGAGGGTGAACTGGCTCTCCGCGGGCAGCTTCGGCACGCCCGGCGGCAGGTGCTCGATGCTCTTCGAGGCCAGCACCGAGGTGATCATCGCGGAGCCGATGGCGCTGCCGGTCGAGCGGGAGATGGAGTTGATGCCGTTGGCGATGCCGGTCTGGTGGTGCGGCACGCTCGCGACGATCACGGCGGGCATCGCGGCGTAGCCGAAGCTGATGCCCGCGCCGACGAGCATGCCCGCGGCGATCACGGAGAACGTGTGGTCGTGGTCGAGCGCGATCCACGCGAAGCCCGCGGTGCCGACGATCGAGGCGAGCATCAGCACCAGACGCGGTCCGTGGCTGCGGACGAGCCGGCCGCCGATGGGCGCGGCCAGCAGCGAGACGAGGGTGCTGGGCAGCAGATACTCGACGGAGGCGCGCAGCACCGTCGCGTCGAAGCCGTAGCCCGCGATCTTCGACGGCATCTGGACCAGGTACGAGACGCCGATGAAGAGGGCGAAGGAGCCGAAGCCCACGAGCAGGCCCGCGATGTTGGCGAAGAGCACCGGGCCGTGGACGAACATCTTCATGTCGACCAGCGGCTCGCGCACCTTGTTCTCCACGAGCACCCACACCGCGGCCATCACCACGGCGCCGGCGAAGCAGCCGAGCGTGCGGCCGGAGGTCCAGCCCCACTCGTGGCCCTGGGTGATGGGCAGCAGCACCAGGATCAGGGTGGCGGCCAGGCTGAGCGCGCCGAGGACGTCGGTGCGGCCGCCGGTGGTCTCGCGGGTGGCGGGCACCAGGGTCACGACGGCGACCAGGGCGAGCGCGGCGAGGCCGGTGGCCAGCCAGAAGACGACCCGGTAGTCGGGGTTGTCGCCGGAGGTGAGCAGGCCGGTGGCGACGAGGGCGAGGCCGCTGCCGAAGGCGAGGGTGCCGCTGACCATGGCCATCGCGCCGGGCAGCTTGGCCGGGCGGATCTCCTCGCGCAGCACGGAGAGGGCGAGGGGGAAGATCGCGGTCGCGGCGCCCTGGAGCACCCGGCCGATGATCAGCCACAGGAGCGAGTGGGTCACGGCGGCGAGCACGGATCCCGCGACCATGACGACGAGCACGCCGACGAGGGTCTTCTTCTTGCCGTGCTGGTCGCCGAAGCGGCCGAGCAGCGGGGTGAACACCGCGGCGGACAGCAGGGTCGCGGTGGTGACCCAGCTGACGTTCGCGGACGTGGTGTGCAGGTCGTGCTGGATGAGGCCGAGGATCGGCACGACGAGCGTCTGCATCATCGAGACGACCATGGCGGCGAGGCTGAGGGCGAAGACGATGACCGTCTCGTTGCCCCGTTGTGCGGTCATGGGACGGGAATTCCTCCGGGTTGCTTCACGACATTGATGCTTGAGGCCATCAAGCAACCCGGCAAAGCTAGACCCAGATACTTCAGGTAGTCAAATTAATTGTTGATGAGGTCAAGCTCTTGCGTAGACTGGCACCCATGACCGCCGCGAACCCCCAGCCCCCGTCACCCCCGTCCAAGGCCCGGCTCCTGGAGCTGGTGGCGGCGCTCGGCACCGCGCAGTGGCAGGACTTCGCGGCGGCCGCCTCCCGGCACGGCCTCACCCCCATGCAGGCCAAGGTGCTCGCCCAGCTGAAGGGCCCCGTCCCCATGCGCGGCCTCGCCACGATGCTGGTGTGCGACGCCTCCAACGTCACCGGCATCGTCGACCGGCTCGAGGCCCGCGGGCTGGTGCGCCGCGAGACCGACCCGGCCGACCGCCGGGTGAAGAACGTGGTCGCCACCGACGAGGGCCACGAGACGATCCGCCGGGTCCGGGCCGAGATGCAGGCGACGCACGGCGCGCTCGACGCCCTCGACGACCAGGAGCGCACCACGCTGTACGGGCTGTTGGAGCGGTTCCGCCGTGGCCTCGGCCAGGGCACCTGACCTGCCCGTATTCTGACGGGCGGTCCGTTCCGCGCGCCCCGCGCGGACCCTGGCGAAAGGCCCGTACATGCCCGACGGCACCCCGCAGTCCCCGGCCTCGACGGCCGAGCCCTACACGGTTCCCCTCGCGCCGGGTGTGACCGCCTTCGTCCAGCCCGACGGCGGCTGGTGCCTCAACAACGCGGGGTTCGTCACCGACGGGGACCGCACCCTGCTGATCGACACCGCCGCCACCATCCCGCGCACCCGCGCGCTGCGCGACGCGATCACCGCGAGCGGTGCCCCGGTACCGTCCCTCGTGGTCAACACGCACCACCACGGCGACCACACCTATGGCAACTGCGTCTTCGCCGGCGAGGCGACGATCATCGGCCACGTCGGCTGCCGCGAACAGACCCTGGCCGTCGGGCCCCAACTGCACGCCGTCTGGCCCCTGGTGGAGTACGGGGACGTACGCATCACCCCCGCCACACTCACCTACACCGACACGCTCACGCTCCACATCGGTGACATCGAGGTGCAGTTGATCCACCCCGGCCCCGCCCATACGGTCGGCGACACCATCGTCTGGCTCCCGCAGCAGCGCGTGGTGTTCACCGGTGACCTCGTCTTCAACAACGGCACCCCCTTCATCACGATGGGCTCGCTCAGCGGATCGCTGCGCGCCCTCGACGTCCTGCGGGGGCTCGACGCACGCGTCGTCGTGCCCGGCCACGGCCCCGTGACCGACGCCGGCGTCTACGACCGCGCCGAGAGCTACCTCAGGTACGTGGACCGGCTGGCCCGTACCGCGCGCGCCGCCGGGCGGACGCCACTGGAGGCCGCGCAGCAGGCGGACCTCGGGGAGTTCGCCGAACTCCCCGAGAGCGAACGGCTCGTCGGCAATCTGCACCGTGCCTTCGCCGAGCTGGACGGCCTGCCGGAGGGCTCACCGCTGGACGTCCGGACCGTCTTCGGCGAGATGTCCGTGCTGAACGGCGGCGAGCCCCTGGCCTGCCACGCCTGACGGCCCGGGCGCGCCCTACGGGCGCAGGGCGCGCAGCAGCAGGTCGGCGAGGTGGTCGGCGACCTGCCGCGGGGTGAGCGGCCCGCCCGGGCGGTACCAGCCCGCGAGGTGGTGGACGGAGCCGAAGTGGTAGTCCACCACCAGGTCGGCGGGGGTGGCCGCGCTGAACACCCCCGAGCGCTGGCCCTCCTCGACCAGGGCCCTGAACCGCTCGTGGTAGCGCCGCCGTTCGGCCCGTACCCGCCCGCGCTGCTCCTCGCCGAGCTGATGCATGGAGCGGAAGAAGATCGTGGTGTCGTCGAGGTTCTCGATGGTGGTGACCACGACATCCGCCGCCGCGTCGCGCAGCCGCTGCTCGACGGGGGCATCCGCTCCGGCACAGACGTCCAGCCGCTCCTGCTGGAGACGCAGTACGCGCGCGTACACCTCGTGCAGCAGATCGTCCTTGGACCCGAAGTAGTGGTACAGCGCGCCCTTGGTGACCCCGGCCGCGCCGACTATCTCCTGGACGGAGGTGCGGTCGAAACCCTGCTCCGCGAAGAGACGGGTGGCGGCGGCCAGCAGCCGCTGCGGCACCGGCCGTTCACGGACCCCCGCCGCCGCTCTCACCGTCTCGGCTCTCGTCATGACCCCACCCCTCCGCCGGCTGCGGGGCCGCGCCGGTCGCGCGGCCCCTGCTCGAGGATCTTGCCATCGGCCGTACGGGGCACGGCTTCTGACCCCTCGCCAGCTAGTTGCCACCCCCCGGTGTGAACCGTTCCAGGAAGGCTGGACAGACCCTCTTGACAGCAGGACCATGCGCGCACACGCACCGCGCAAAGGGGACGAGATGACGGACATGAGCGTGCGGCCCTACTGGGAAGTGACCTTCGACAAGGACGGGCATCCCGACCCCCGCGAGCGGGACGCCCTGGTGAGCGGCGTGGTCGAGCAGAACCTCACCGATCTGGTCGTGTTCGCGCACGGGTGGAACAACAACCGGTCGATGGCAACAGGTCTTTACGCCACTTTCTTCGCGCCCTTCCCGGGGCTGCTCACCGGCGCCGGGTCCGACGTGCGCCTCGGCTACGGCGGCGTGATCTGGCCGTCGATGCGGTTCACGGACGAGCCCATCCCCGAGTTCCCCGCGCAGTCCGTCGCGGTGGCCGCCGGGCCCGGGCTTCCCCCTGACATCCGGCGGGACCTGGGGACCGCCTTCCCCGGCCGGGACGCCGAACTCGACCGGCTGGCCGAGCTGTTGGCGACCCGGCCCGCGGAACCGGCGCGGATCGGGGAGTTCGCCCGGCTCGTCCGCACCCTCGTCGCCCCGCAGCCGCGGGGCAGCGGCGTCCTGGACACCGGGGCGGACACCGCCGAACCCCTGATGTTCACCGAGGAAGCGGTGACGGTGTGCGAGAACTTCGCCTCCGCGCTGGAGAGTACGGGCGCCAGGGTGAGCTCGCTGTTCGGCGGTGTGCTGCACCGGGCGTGGGACGGCGCCCTCGAACTGCTGCGCCAGGGCGCGTACTGGGAGATGAAGCGCAGGGCGGGCGTCGTGGGCCGCGAGGGGCTCGGCCCCGCGCTCGGCGCACTCGCGCGCTCCTCCCCCGGGCTGCGCGTCCACCTCGCGGGGCACAGCTTCGGAGCGCGGCTGGTGTCGTTCGCCCTGGCCGGACTGCCGCAGGACGCCCGGCCCGTCCGCTCGCTGACCATGCTCCAAGGCGCCTTCTCGCACTACACGTTCGCCTCCCGGCTGCCGTTCGCGCACAGCCACGGCGGTGTGCTGGACGGCCTGCAGGACCGGGTCGACGGTCCGGTGGTGTGCTGCTGGTCGAGCCACGACCTGGCGCTCGGGGTGCTCTACCCGCTCGCGTCCCGGCTGAGCGGGGACGCCGACTCGCTGACCGCCTCCGACACCGCCCGGGGGGACGCCGAGTCGCTGCTCGGCTTCGACACCGCCCGGTGGGGCGCGATGGGCCACGACGGCATCCAGGCCGTGGCCGGCGCCACGGACCTCACCCTGGCCCGGGCGCTGGACGGCGGCCTGCCCGGCACGGGCCCCGTGAACCTCGACGCGTCCGGCGTCGTACGGCGCGGCGGGCCGCCGAGCGGGGCCCACAGCGACATCTGCCACCCCGAACTCGCCCGCGTCGTACTGCTGGCCGGAGGAGTCCTGACCTGAGCCGGCATGCCGGAGGGATCCGAATCGCCGCGCATTACGTCCCTTCCATGTCGGTTACGAGTCCGCGCCGCGGAGGTGGGATGCAGTGGCAGGTTTCAGAGCTCTCGCACGAGAGGTACGCAATCCGGAGAACACGATCGCCTTGCGGCGGACGTCCCTGCGCAAGTGCCTCGAGCGATTCGCCCCCTACGGACACCGGGCGACCTGGCAGCACCTGTGCGCCGGGGCCGGTCTCGCCCCCGACGACCGGTCCCCCGACCCGGCACGGCTCATCACGGCGCTGGCCGAGCTCGAGGAGGCCCGTGAGGTCTGGCTCGCGTACGAGGTCGAGTTCGCCGGGCGGCGCAGGCGGGAGAAGTACTACGGAATCCGCCAGCCGAGCGCGGTCGACGACTGGCACCGCAACACCTGGGGCGGCTGTGACATCGTGCCGTGCGCGGCCCCCGAAGTACGGCCCGGGGCCCGGCTCGCGGACGTGCTGCGCCGGGTGATCACGGCGATGGAATCGGAGCCCGGGGAGTGCTGCCCGGTCTGCTCCCAGGAACGCATCGAGTGGCGCACCGACCTGGAGCGCTGCCCCCTGGAAGGCCCTGTCTGCACCGAGTGCGGGATCGTGGTGCCCGTCGCAGTCCTCACCCCCGGGGCGCTGTCGGCGGCACGGCGCCGCATGTTCGAGTCACGGTACGCGGCGGTGTGAGGCCCGCGACGGGGCGGGAAGCGTGTGCGGGACGGTAAGCGGCCGACCCGCACACCAACAGCAGTCAGCCCAGCCGTGATCCGCAGGACCGGACGCCGAAGCGGTCGTCGGGGTTGGACAGCGAGCACTTGTCCAGCGAGAGGCAGCCGCACCCGATGCAGTCGTCGAGGTGGTCGCGCAGCCGCAGGAGCCGGTTGATCCGTTCGTCGAGCTCGCTGCGCCACAGCTCGGAGAGCCGGGCCCAGTCCTCATGGGTGGGCGTGCGTTCGTCGGGCAGCCGGGCGAGCGCCTCGCGGATCGTGGCGAGCGGGATGCCGACGCGCTGCGCGGCGCGTATGAAGGCGACCCGGCGCAGCGTGTCCCGGTCGAACCGGCGCTGGTTGCCGGAGGTACGGCGGCTGCTGATCAGCCCCTTGGCCTCGTAGAAGTGCAGTGCGGAAACAGCCGTTCCGCTTCGTGCGGCCAGCTGCCCGACGGTGAGCTCGTGTACGTCGTTCGTGATCTGCGGCACGAGACAGGACTCTACGTCACCCGATGTCGTTGACAGCCGGTGAGGCACTGCCCATCCTGAGCGGATGACCGGACCTCGTGTGTTCACGTCGCTCGCCGACCTGCAGGCCGCCGAGGGCGAGGAGTTCGGCCCGAGCGACTGGCTGGTGGTGGACCAGCGGCGCATCGACCGGTTCGCGGACGCGACCGGGGACCACCAGTGGATCCACGTGGACCCGGAGCGGGCAGCGAAGGGCCCCTTCGGCACCACGGTCGCGCACGGCTATCTGACCCTCTCGCTGCTGCCGGCCTTCCTGCCGCAGCTGATCCGGGTCGAGGGTGCCCGGCTGGGCATCAACTACGGTCTGAACAAGGTCCGTTTCCCCGCTCCCGTCCCCGCCGGTTCCCGGCTGCGCGCGACGGCCCGCCTTGCGTCCGTGACCGGTGTGACGGACGGGGTGCAGCTGACGACCGTGGTGACGGTCGAACGCGAGGGCGGGGAACGGCCGGTGTGCGTGGCGGAGTCGGTGTCCCGCTACGTGTGGTGACCTGTTACGCGTGGTGACCCGTTACGCGTGGTGACCCGCCATCCGCAGCACCAGCCCGGCGTAGAGCTCGCCGACCTCCTCGGAGGTGTGCTTGCCGTCCCTGCGGAACCAGCGGGCGACGTCGATGCACAGGGACATCACGGCACGTGTGGTGCCGCGTACGTCGGGGACGTCGAAGTCGCCCGTCGCGACGCCCTGTTCGATGATGGCGCGGACGACCGCGTCGGTCTCGCGGCGCAACCCGGTGATCTCCGCGTGGTGTTCCTCGCCGAGCGCCCCGAGTTCGTACTGCACGACGCGGGCCGTGGTGTGGTGTTCGGCGTGCCAGCGGACGAACGAGCGGACGGCCAGGGCGAGCCGCTCGGCCGGGCCGCCGTCGGCGTCGTGGGCGCGGCGGAGCAGGTCGAGGGCGAGGCGGTGGCCAACGCTGCTGATCCGGTAGAGGAGTTCTTCCTTGGTCCGGTAGTGGATGTAGAGCGCCGCGGGGCTCATGCCGGCGCGCCCGGCGATGTCGCGGGTGGTGGTGGCGTGGTAGCCGCGCTCGGCGAACGCCTGGACCGCGGCGGTCAGCAGCCGCCGGGCGGCGTCGGGCGTGACGTCGGCCCACTCCTCGGCCGGCCCGTCCTGCGTGTCCATGCCTCTGCCTTCCCCTCCCGGCCCGCCGCGGGCCCGTCGACCGGACGCCCCACCCTATCCCGCTGCTGAGCAGGCGCTCAGGCCGCATGCGGGCCCTGCCGGGCGGGCATGCATGGCGGATGTTCACCGCACGGATGACCAGGTTCGGAACCCTGTCGGCAGCGGCGGCGGCGCTCACCGCGATCGTCGCGCTCTACATCACGCTCGTCGTCTTCGGCAACATCACCGACTTCGACACCAACCGCCAGTTCGTCCGGCATGTTCTGGCCATGGACACCACGTTCCACGACGACTCCCTGATGTGGCGGGCCATCACCTCGCACACGCTCCAGGACATCGCCTATGTGGCGATCATCGCCTGGGAGGCCCTGACCGCCGTCGTCCTGATCCTGGCCACCGCGCTGTGGGCGCGCGGCCTGCGGCGCGGCGACTGCCGCCGGGCACGGCGGGCGAGCTCCCTGGGGCTGGTGATGTTCCTGCTGCTGTTCGGGGCGGGGTTCATCGCCATCGGCGGCGAGTGGTTCGCGATGTGGCAGTCGTCGAAGTGGAACGGACTGCAGGCGGCGGAGCGCAATATCGTCCTCGCCGCCTTCGCCCTCATCGTGGTTCATCTGCCGTCACAGCAACGGGAGTCGACCCGCGGCTGACGCCTTGAGGACTACCACGGCAGGGCTAGAGCTGGAGCGCCTTGGTCTGGAGGAACTCCCTCAGCCCGTGCACGCCCAGCTCCCGCCCCACACCGGACTGCTTGTAGCCGCCGAAGGGTGCCATCGGGTTGAACCGGCCGCCGTTGACCTGGACCTGTCCGCACTCCATGCGGCGGGCGAACGCCACCGCCTCGCTCTCGTCCGCCGCCCAGACGGCCCCGGCGAGGCCGTAGTCGCTGTCGTTGGCGATGCGCAGGGCGTCGTGCTCGTCCTCGTACCGGAGGAAGGACAGGACCGGGCCGAAGATCTCCTCCCGGGCGATGGCCATCTCGGGGGTGACCTCGGCGAACACGCTGGGCCGCACGTAGTAGCCCTTCTCCCGGCCCTCGGGCGCCTCCGGGCCGCCCGCCACCAGGCGGGCGCCCTCCTCGACACCGCGGCGGAGGTAGCCGCGCACCCGGTCGCGCTGGGCGGCGCTGACCACCGGGCCGAGCCGGCACGCGGAGTCGGTGGGGTCGCCCGGCACGTACTCCGACACGGCCTCGACGGCCAGGCGGACGGCCTCGTCGTAGTGGTCGGCGTGGACGAGCGTACGGGTCAGCGCGTTGCAGGACTGGCCCGCGTTGCGCATGACATCGGCGACGTTGACGGCAACGGCCGTCGCCAGGTCGGCGCCGGGCAGGATGACGTTCGCCGACTTCCCGCCGAGCTCCAGGGCGACCCGCTTGACGCCCCCGCCCGCGATCGCGCCGATACGCCGGCCGACGGCCGTGGAACCGGTGAAGGAGACCAGGTCCACTCCTCCGTGCTCGGCCAGGGCCTGTCCCGCCTCCGCGCCCAGCCCGGTGACGAGATTGAAGACCCCCGCCGGGAATCCGGCCGCGGCCACGCACTCGGCGAACAGCTGCGCGCAGAGCGGGGTGTTCTCGGCGGGCTTGAGCACGACCGTGCAGCCCGCGGCGAGTGCGGGCGCCACCTTGCAGACGATCTGGTGCAGCGGGTAGTTCCACGGCGTGATCGCGGCGACCACGCCGACCGGCTCGTGCAGGACGGTCGAGGTGCCGATGCGCTCCTCGAAGGCGTGCGTGGCGGCGAGTTCGGCGTACGAACCGGTGACGGCCGTCGGCAGAGCGGCGTGCACCTTCCGCGAGAAACCGATCGGCGTGCCGAGCTCGGCGGTGATGGTGGCGGCCATCTCCTCGCTCCGGGCGGTCAGTTGGCCGGCGAGCGCGGTGAGGAGCTCGGCCCGCCGGACGGGCGGCGTGGCCGCCCAGCCGGGAAGCGCGGCACGGGCGGCCCGGACGGCGGCATCCACGTCCTCGGCGGTACCGGCCGGGACGGTGCCGATGACCTGCTCGTCAGCCGGGTTGATCACCTCGATCACCCCGGTCCCGGCCGCGTCCCGCCAGCCACCGTCGATGAACATCCCGTCGTGTGCGATCACGCCGTCTCCTCGTCCCGCCGGTACATGCAGCAGCCACCAGCCAATCACGCGTAGCGGTGACACACCAGTGACCGTTGACGCACGGTGCCGGAAATCCTACGGTCCTCCATAGGATTCCTTCGGCAGCGGGAGACACGCGATGACCGGCACGGACAACGAGCAGGCCCGGAAGACCGCCGAGAGCCTGCGGTATGCGTCGGGCTTCGGCAACGAGCACAGCAGCGAGGCCGTGCCCGGCGCCCTGCCCATCGGACGCAACTCGCCGCAGCGCGCGCCGCTCGGGCTCTACGCCGAGCAGTTGAGCGGCTCGGCCTTCACCGAGCCCCGGCACGCCAACCGCAGGTCGTGGCTGTACCGCATCCGGCCGTCGGCCGCGCACCCGCCGTTCACCCGTGTCGACAACGGGGCCGTGCGCGGCGCCCCCTTCACCGAGGCCGTCCCCGACCCCAACCGGCTGCGCTGGAACGCGATGCCCGAGCCCGCCGAGGGCACGGACTTCCTGGCCGGGCTGTGGACCCTGGGGGGCAACGGCGACGCCGCCCAGCGCGCGGGCATGGCCGTCCACCTGTACGCCGCCAACTCCTCCATGACCCGGCGCGTGTTCAGCGACGCCGACGGCGAGCTGCTGATCGTGCCCCAGCAGGGCGGGCTGCTGCTGCGCACCGAGTTCGGGCTGCTGCGGGCCGAGCCGGGGCACGTCGCGCTGATCCCGCGCGGAGTGCGCTTCAGGGTGGAGCTCCTGGATGAGACTGCCCGCGGCTACGTGTGCGAGAACTACGGCCGCCCGTTCGTCCTGCCCGACCTCGGCCCGATCGGGGCCAACGGGCTCGCGAATCCCCGTGACTTCCTGGCCCCGGTCGCGGCGTACGAGGGGACCGAGGGCCCGGTCGAGGTCGTCAACAAGTTCTGCGGCAACCTCTGGTCGGCAACCTACGACCACTCGCCGCTCGACGTCGTCGCCTGGCACGGCAACCATGTGCCGTACGTCTACGACCTGCGCCGCTTCAACGTCCTCGGCACGATCAGCTACGACCACCCGGACCCGTCCATCTTCACGGTACTGACCTCGCCCTCCGACACCCCGGGGCTGGCGGGGGTCGACTTCGTCGTGTTCGCGCCGCGCTGGCTGGTGGGCGAGGACACCTTCCGGCCGCCGTACTTCCACCGCAACGTGATGAGCGAGTACATGGGCCTGATCGAGGGCGCCTACGACGCCAAGGCGGAGGGCTTCGTGCCGGGCGGCGGTTCGCTGCACAACATGATGTCCGCCCATGGCCCCGACCGGGAGACGTTCGACAAGGCGAGCGCGGCCGACCTCAAGCCCCACAAGGTGGACGACGGGCTGGCGTTCATGTTCGAGACCCGCTGGCCGATCACCCTGACCGGGCAGGCGGCGACGGCCGGACACCTGCAACGGGGGTACGACGCGGTGTGGCAGGGTCTGGAGCGCCACTTCGCCTCGTAGGGAGCCCCCAGTGACCGTCTTCGCACCCGACTCCCTCGCCCTGAACCGCAAACTGCCGCTGTGGTACCAGGTGTCGCAGTCGTTGCGGGCCTCGATACTCGGGCGCAGCACGGACGACCCGCTGCGCCTGCCCACCGAGGACGCGCTCGCCTCGCACTACGGGGTGAGCGTGCTGACGATGCGGCAGGCACTCAAGGAGCTGGAGGCGGAGGGGCTCATCAGCCGGCACCGGCGGCGCGGCACGTTCATCGAGCCGAGCGCCCGCCGCACCTCGCCGGTGCGGCTGCTCGGCTCGGTGGACACGATCGTCGCCCAGCAGTCCGGCGAGCACACGGCGGTCCTGGGCCACGGCCCGGCGCCGGTGCCCGCCGAACTGGCCGAGCACTTCCCGGACCTCACGGAGGCAATCGCCTTCCGGCGGCTGCGCAGTGACGAGGCGTCGGGCGAGCCGACGAACTGGGCGGAGAACCTGGTCCGCCCCGATGTGGCCGAGCGCATCGATCCGGCCGATCTCACGCACGCACCGATGACCAAGGTGCTGCGCGACGTGGTGGGGGTGCGCATCGCCCGCATCACGGACACGGTGGAGGCGCGGCTGGCCGACCCGGAGACGGCCCGCCTGCTGCGGGTGCCGCTGCTGAGCCCGATCCTGCACTACACGGGGGTCACGTACGACGAGGGCGGGCGCGTCGTGGACGTCGCCCGCATCCGCTACCGGGGCGACCGCTTCTCCTTCACGGTCACACTGGACGCGCGCTAGGTGGTGCCGGGCAGGGGGAACAGGTCAGTGGCGGCTGCCGAACAGCGAGCGGCGCAGTCTGCGCAGGGGAGCGAACAGGGAGACGCGCGCCGTACGGCTCGCACCGGCGCGTGCGTGGTCGCGCGTGGTGAGCTCGCGCATCAGCGAAGTGGCGCCCTCGACCTCGCCCTGCGGCAGGGCGGGACCGCCCAGCACCGCGAGGTGGCGGTCGAGGCGCGAACTGGACGCACCACTGCAATCGACGGCAGGCACACGCGGCCTGCTGCGCATAGCTATCTGATCCATGAGACTCCCCACCCGTACGAGGCACCCGGCCAAGGCAGGGTAACCCTATCGCCCCATCGCGTCACCCGCGCATCGGCGAAACGGATTCACCACCCCGTCAAGGGTGTTGACGTGCCTGGCGTGAACCTGTCGCAGACAGAGCAGAGTTGACCCGGACATTTGAGTACGAAGACGGGGGCAATCACGCTCTGTTGCGGTACATTCACCCGGAATCGCTCTCCCGGGGGAGGGGTGCGTCATGAGTGGAGCTCACGACGGCGGGCGGGTGCTGGCGGGCCGCTACCGGCTGCAGGGCGAGCTGGGGCGCGGCGGCATGGGCGTGGTGTGGCAGGCCCGGGACGAGATCCTGGGCCGCGAGGTCGCGGTCAAGGAGGTCCGGGCACCGGCCGGGCTCCTCGAGCACGAGGTGCAGCAGCTGTACGCCCGCCTGGAACGCGAGGGCCGCGCCGCGGCCCGGGTCTCGCACCGCAACGTCGTCACGGTCCACGACGTCGTCACCGAGGACGGCCGCCCCTGGATCGTCATGGAGCTGGTGCGCGGGATGTCGTTCGCGGACGAACTGGACGCACAGGGCCCCGTCTCCCCCGCCCGCGCCGCGTATGTCGGCGCCGAGGTGCTGGCCGCGCTCCGGGCCGCGCACGACGTGGGGGTGCTGCACCGGGACGTGAAACCGGCCAATGTTCTGATCGCCAACGACGGCCGGGTGGTCCTCTCCGACTTCGGGATCGCGCTGATCGAGGGCAATCCCACGCTGACGGTCACCGGCCAGCTGGTGGGCTCGCCCGAATTCCTGGCGCCGGAACGGGTGCTGGGCCACCCGCCCGGCCCCGAGTCGGATCTGTGGTCGCTCGGGGTGATGCTGTACGCGGCGGTGGAGGGCTACTCGCCGTTCCGCCAGGACACCCCGTTCAGCACGATGCGCGCGGTGGTGGACGGCGAACTGCCGCCGCCGCGCCGGGCGGGCGTGCTCGCTCCTGTCCTGGACGGGCTGCTGCGCAAGGACCCCGCGCAGCGGATGGGCGCGGCGGAGGCCGACCGGCTGCTGCGGACCGCCTCCGCCGGCGGCGCGCCCAGCGCGGTGCCCGCCGCGTACACCCCGACGGTCCCGGCCCACGCCGTGGGCGGGACCGGGGCACCCTCCGGCCCGGCCGGACCCGTCCCGCCGGCACCCGGGCCCGGCGGGGCGGGCGAGGCCCCGCGGGCGTCCCGCCGGGCCGGGGTGGTGCTCGCGGTCGCCGCGCTGGTGGTGGTGCTGGCGATCGCGGGTCTGGTGTGGGCGCTGACGCGCGGGGGCGGTTCGGACGGCGGCGGCGGCTCGTCGGCGCAAAGTGGTGACAACGGCGGCCAGAACGCGGGAGCACCCTCGGCCTCCGGCAGCGGCGGGGGCGGAGGTCAGACGTCCTCGGGGCCGGCCTCGCCGAACGGGGTGAAGGTCAGGGTGAGGGCCGTACGGAACCAGTACACCGGCCCCTGCCCGGCCCCCGCGTCGCAGGCCCCGGCCTTCACCGCGACGATCAGCGTGGACCACACCCCGGCGGAGGTGTCCTACCGCTGGGTCACGGGCAGCGGGAAGGTGGCGGACGGCGGCTGGCAGACCGTGTCCCTGGGCGAGTCGCAGGCCGTGAGCATCCGTCACACCGAGACGGGCCGGGGCCCCGGCGACGACGGACAGGACTGGATCGCCGTGGAGGTCAGGAGCCCGCAGCACCTGACCTCCCCGCACGTGCGGTTCACCGTCACCTGTCAGCAGAAGCAGTCGGGCAGCGCCTCGCCGCCCGCTTCCTCTTCATCGGGCTACTCGGGCTACCCGAGCTCGAGTCCGTACGGCTCAGGCGGCTGAACGGCTCAGGCCGCTGACGCGAAGACCGGCAGATAGCCGTTGGACTGCCCGGCCGCGGTGGGGTGGTAGGACTCCATGGCCGGCAGGGTCACGCTGTGCAGCCAGGGGTTGGCGGAGCAGATCTCGTGCCCGCGGAAAGCGGCGCCGATGTCGCCGTAGGAGAAACCGTGGTCCGCGGCGCGCTCGGCGATGACCGAGTCGATGAGGTCGGCGGCGGAGTCGATGGCGGACCTCTTGGTGTCGCTCAGGCCGGCGCAGCTGACGCCGAGCTTGTAGAAGCGCGGGTAGCCGAGGACGACGACGTGCGCCGAGGGCGCCTTGGATCTGATGGCGGAGTACACGGAATCGAGCTTCCCCGGAAGGTCATTGCGGACAAATGCGCTGGCTTGATCGATGCGGTCGAGACAGGTGCTGTCGTCGTTGAAGAGGCAGGTCTTCATGACGTCGGAGAAACCGGCGTCGTTGCCTCCGATGCTGATGCTGACGAGCCGGGTCGAGGCGTTCAGTGAGCCGAGCTGCTTGTCGAGCACATCGCCCGTACGAGCGCCCGAACACGCTGCGAACGCAAATCTCGTGGACGAATGGGACGCCGCCCACAGTGCGGGGTATGCCTTGCTGCTTCGTTTGCAGTTGCCACTCGAGGGGTCGTACGAACCGGCGCCGACGCCCGCGGAGTAGGAGTCGCCGAGGGCCGTGTAGCCCTTGCCGGCACCCTCCTCCGCGGCATGTGCGGTGCCCGCTCCACCGAGGGCGGCGGTGACGACGAGTGCGGCAGCCGAAAGAAAACCCGTGAGTCGGGGCAGTTTCATGGGGACCTCCGTAGCAGGGTTTTTGCCAACCCCGGTGGTAGCAGCGCACTGCTGCGAACGGAAGCGTCCATGACACACGTGTGCAGGATCCCCACATCCGATTGCCATGTGATGTCAGCTTCGTGACGAACTATTGGCTATGCGTGACAATTTCCGCTGTGCGAGGGCCAGTTGCGACATGGCTTGCGGAAGCGTTTGCACAGCCTTCACATCTTGACGACCGTCCGCCCGCTGCGCGACATTGAAGCCCGGCATCCGGCGCTTCGGGGGGCAAAGTCGCCAATGCAGAGCTTCAGCGATCTCACGGGTCTCGACGGTCTCGACGAGCCGGCCCGGGCCGGCGGCGAATCCACCCGCAGAAGGCATCCCGCGGCGGATTCCCTGCCCGTGGTCGCGGGCGCCGCGGCGGCGATGGCCGGAGTGGGAGCCGCTCTGGCGCTGGCGGACATCGGTTCACCGCTGCGGGCGCCGTTCACCCTGTTCTTCCTGATCGTGGCACCCGCGTGCGCCGTCGGCGCCGCGCTGCGCGGCCTCGATCCGCTGAGCCGGTCGGTGGTGGCGGCCGGTGGAGCGGTGGCCGTCGACCTGCTGGTCGCACAGACGATGCTCGCGTTGCACGCGTGGTCGGTGCGGGGCGGGGTCGCCGCGGTCGCGGCTGTCAGCCTGCTCCTCTTCCTGCTGGCACACGTGCGACGCCACCGCAGCCGCACGCCGAGAAGTCGGGCGTCCTGACGTGAACATCAGCGTGTACCGTCCCGGCGACCTCACGGCCGCCGACCGCGCGGCCTGGTCCGCCATGCAGGCACGGGCGGTCGCGGACGGGTCTCCTCAGCTCGCGAATCCTTTCCTCGCACCCGAGTTCGCCCTCGCCGTCGGCCGCTGCCGGCCCGGGACGCGCATAGCGGTGGTGCGCGAGGAGGGCGAGCCGGTGGCCTTCTTCCCCTACCAGCGGACGCGGCTCGGGGTCGGGCGCGCGATAGGGCTGGGGGTGTCGGACGCCCAGGGGCTCGTCCACCGTCCCGGATTCCAGTGGGACGCGCGGGAGTTGCTGCGCTCGTGCGGCCTCGTGCTGTGGGAGTTCGACCATCTCGTCGAGGGGCAGAAACCATTCGAAGTGGGAACTTCCCACTCCTTCGCCTCTCCCGTCATCGACGTGGAGCACGGCTTCGAGCCCTATCTGGCCGCCCTGCGCAAGCAGTCGCCGAAGTTCACCCGCACCACGCTCGCCAAGGAGCGCAGGCTCGCGCGTGACGCCGGTGAGGTGCGCTACGTGCACGACGAGCGCGACCCGGCCGTCCTCGACACGCTCATACGCTGGAAGTCGGCGCAGTACCGAAGAACCGGGCGCAGCGACCGCTTCGCGCACCCCTGGATCCTCGGGCTCGTCGAGCAGCTCTTCCACACCCGTTCCGACTCCTGCACCGGTCTGTTGTCCGTTCTCTACGCGGGCGGCAGGCCGGTCGCGGCGCATTTCGGGCTGCGGTCGCGGACGGTGCTCGCCTGCTGGTTCCCGGCCTACGACCCGGAGTTCGCGAAGTACTCCCCCGGTCTGGTGCTGCATCTGCGCATGGCGGAGGGGGCCGCCGCGGCGGGCCTGGCCTACCTCGACCTGGGGCGGGGCGACAAGGGCTACAAGGATTCCCTGAAGACACGCGAACTAGGCGTCTGCGAAGGGTGGGTGACGAGGCGTCATCCCATTGCCCTCGGCCATCTGGCGCGCCGTGTGCCGGTGCGCGCGCTGCGCAACACGGTGCTCGCACGGCCCGCGCTCTTCGAGCCCGCGGACCGCATGCTCAAGCGCGCGGGGCGCCTTCGGCCGGGTGCCTGAGCAGCGCCCGGGCAGGCCAAGTCCCGGCTCCCGCAGGGGTGTGAGCCGGGGCACGGCCGAATGTTGCGTCAGGAACAAACGACACCAAAGGAGGAGGCTCCGTCCCACCTCTTGCCATACACTCTCAAGCTTCAATACCGTCGTACATCTACCCGCATCGGTCCATCACTCCATGCGGCTCCGGGGAGGGCTCTAGCGCCGCTGATGGTTCCGGAGCGGAGCGCGGCAGGGGGTGCCGCGCTCGGCCCGTGACAGCGAGCCGAGTCGCGTTGCCGTGCGAGTAGAGACTTCTCAACCTGCCCTGTCCCGCGCGGTGTTCGAACACCGCATGGGGCAGGGCGGGTTACCCCCTTTTCGAACCGGACACATCGTGGGACCGCTCGGGGGCGGGCGGTCCACCGGACGAGAGGGAACCACGACTCATGAGTTCGTTCGCGCATCCGGCGGCCGACCGGGAACAGGCTCCCGAGGAGGAGCCCCCGCGGTACCGGCCGGTGACGGCACAGTTCGCGATAGCACCGCCGGTCAGCGTCGTCATCCCCGCCATGAACGAGGCGGAGAACCTCCCGTACGTCTTCAAGACCCTGCCCGAGTGGATCCACGAAGTGGTCCTGGTCGACGGCAACTCCACGGACGACACCGTGAAGGTGGCCCGTGAGCTGTGGCCCTCGGTCAAGGTCGTCGAACAGCGCGGCAAGGGCAAGGGCGATGCCCTGATCACGGGCTTCGCCGCCTGCTCGGGCGAGATCATCGTGATGGTGGACGCGGACGGTTCCGCCGACGGCAACGAGATCGTCAGCTATGTCTCGGCCCTCGTCGGCGGCGCGGACTTCGCCAAGGGCTCCCGGTTCGCCAACGGGGGCGGTACGGACGACATGACGCCGATCCGCAAGCTGGGCAACCGGGTGCTGTGCTCGCTCGTCAACCACAAGTTCGGAGCCCGGTACACCGATCTGTGCTACGGCTACAACGCGTTCTGGAAGCGTGTGCTGGACGACATCGCCCTGGACTGCGCCGGCTTCGAGGTCGAGACCCTGATGAACATCAGAGTGGTGAAGGCCGGGCTGCGCGTCCAGGAGATTCCCAGCCATGAGTTCGTGCGCATCCACGGGGCCAGCAATCTGCGGGCCGTGCGCGACGGGCTGCGGGTGCTCAAGGTGATTGTGCACGAACGGAGTTGCAGGCGCGCCCGGCGGTCGCACCACGGCCGGCTCGCCATCGCTCCGGCGGCGAACCGCGGAGAAGTGTCTTGAGCGCACAACCGTCCGGGTGGCCCGGCGCACCGGCCGTCTCCGTGGTGATCTGTGTCTACACCGAGGACCGCTGGGACGACATCCTCGCCGCCGTGGCCTCGGTGGCGGCGCAGTCGTATCCGGCGCGGGAAACGCTGGTCGTGGTGGACCACAACCCCGCGCTCCTGCGCCGGCTGGCCAAGGAGTACGCGACGGCCGGCGAGGAGCGGGTGCGGGTGCTCGCCAACGCGGGCCCCCGCGGCCTGTCGGCGGGCCGCAACACCGGTGTCACGGCCTCCTCCGGCGAGGTGATCGCCTTCCTCGACGACGACGCGGTGGCCGAGCGCGACTGGCTGCGCCACTTCGCGGGCGGCTACGCGGATCCCCTCGTGATGGCGGTGGGCGGACGCACCCAGCCGGTGTGGGCGTCACGGCGCAGACCGGCCTGGTTCCCCGAGGAGTTCGACTGGGTCGTCGGCTGCTCCTACCGCGGGCTGCAGCCCGGCCTGGTGCCGGTGCGCAACGTCCTCGGCGGCAACGCCTCGTTCCGCAGGTCGGCCCTGGAGGCGGTGGGCGGGTTCGCGAGCGGCATCGGGCGCGACGGCGACCGGCTGCCGCTGGGCTGCGAGGAGACCGAGCTGTGCATCCGGCTGACCCGGGCCCTGCCGGAGGCGGTGCTGCTGATCGACGACCGCGCGGTGATCCACCACCGTGTGCCCGAGGCCCGTGAGCGGTTCGGCTACTTCCGCACCCGGGCGTACGCCGAGGGCCTGTCGAAGGCGCTCGTGACGCGCAGCGTGGGGACGCGGACGGGGCTGGCCTCCGAACGCCACTACGCCACGCGGGTGCTGCCCGCGGGCGTCGCCCGCGGTGTGCGGGACGCGCTGCTCGGCCGGCCCGGCGGCGCCGGACGGGCCGCGGCGATCGTGGCCGGCCTGGCCGCCACGGCCGGCGGCTATGTGCTCGGCAGCATCCGGGCGCGCCGGGGCGGCGGCCGGTTCGCCGTGCCCGAGGTGCCACCTCCGGCGGCGGCCGTCGAGTCGGAGGAGGCCGCATGACCCAGGCCCCGGTGCCGATCCTGATGTACCACGCGGTGGCCCACACCCCGGCGCGGGCGACGTACGGACTGTCGGTCTCCCCCGAGGCGTTCGCCGAACAGATGGGCCTGCTCGCTGCGTTCGGGTTCGCGGCGCTCACCACCGCGGCGCTGGCCGCCGCCTGGCGGGACGGACGCCCGCTGCCGCCGAAGCCCGTGCTCATCACCTTCGACGACGGCTACGAGGGCGTCCACCGGCATGCCCTCGCCGCCCTCGCCGAACACGGCTTCCGGGCCACGCTGTTCGTCTCGACCGGCTGGCTGCGCGGGGCGCACGAGGCCGGGGGCGCGCTCGACCTCATGCTGGACTGGGAGCAGATCCGCGACCTGCAGGCGGCCGGTGTGGAGATGGGCGGGCACAGCCACACACATCCGCAGCTCGATCAACTCGCCGATGATGAGCTGAGGTTCGAGATCGAGCACTGCCGTGACATCCTGAGCCAGGAGCTCGGCCGGCCGCCGGTCTCCTTCGCCTATCCGTACGGCTATTCCACCCGCCGGGTGCGGGAGGCGGTGCGGGACGCCGGGTTCGGCGCCTCGCTCGCGGTGGGCAACGGCCTGGCCGAGCGCCGACAGGGGCCGTACGCCCTGCGCCGGGTGACCGTGCGCCGTACGACAGGGATCGCGGACTTCGAACGCATGGTGCAAGGCCGGGAAATCAGGCGTCTGTTCGCGGGTGACCGGGCCCTCACCAAGGGGTATGCCCTTGTGCGCAGGAGCCGACAGGTGATCAGAAAGGCGAAACAGGCGCGTGGCTGATACGTCCGCCCGGACCGAGGAGCGCACGGTGGAACCGGCGGGACGCCGGCTGCGACTGCCGGGGCGCGGCACCGGCGGCAGCCCGCTGTTCCGCAACGCCTTCGCGCTGATGCTCAACACGGGCATCAGCGCGATCCTCGGTGTGGGCTACTGGCTGGTCGCCGCCCGCTACTACAGCGAGGAGTCGGTCGGCCAGGGCTCGGCGGCCATCGCCGCGATGAAGCTCCTCGCGGGGCTCACCGCGGTCACCCTGACCGGGGCGCTGGCGCGCTTCATCCCCGTGGCGGGCCGCACCACGGGACGGCTCGTCTTCCGTACGTACGCGGCCAGTTCGGTGTTCGTGGCGGCCGCGGCGGGCGTCTTCCTGCTCACGCTCGGCGTCTGGGGCCCGTCCTACCGTTCCCTGGGCGGGCTGCTGCCCGGCCTGGGGTTCGTCGTCGCGGTGATCGCGTGGTCGCTGCTCACGCTCCAGGACGGGGTGCTGACGGGCCTGCGCAGCGCGAAGTGGGTGCCGGTGGGCAACACGGTCTTCTCGACCGTGAAGCTCGCGCTGCTGATCGGGGTGGCGGCGGCCCTGCCGGTGACCGGGGTGTACGTCTCCTGGGTCGTGTCGATCGCCGTGTCGGTGGTGCCGCTGGGCTGGCTGGTGTTCCGGCGGCTGGTCCCCGCGCATGTACGGGCGACCGAGGGGACGGCGCGGCCCGCGTCGTACCGGGAGATGGGCCGCTTCCTGGCCGGGGACTACACCGGCTCCCTCTTCTCCCTCGCCGTGGTCTACCTGGTGCCGGTGATCGTCGCCTCCCAGGTGAGCTCCACGGACAACGCGTACTTCTACATCACCTCCACCATCGGCGGCACCGTCAACCTCCTCGCCATCAACATGGGCGCCTCGCTGACCGTCGAGGGCGCGCACGACCCGGCGCAGCTCGCGGACAACTGCCGTGCGGCACTGCGGCGGATGGCCAAGATCATGATTCCGGTCTGCGCGCTGCTCTTCCTCCTCGCGCCGTACATCCTGCGGGTCTTCGGGCAGGGGTACGCGGACGCGGCGACCCCGCTGCTGCGGTGGTTCGCGGTGGGGGCCGCGCTGCGCGTGGTGATGGAGACGTACTTCGCGGTGCTGAGGGCGCAGAGCCGGACGGCCGGACTGGCGTTCCTCCAGGGGGTGTTGTGCACGCTGGTGCTGGGGCTGACGCTGGTGCTGCTGCCCCGGATGGGGCTGGCGGGTCAGGGCATCGCGGAGGTCAGCAGTCTCACGGTGATCGCGACAGTCGCGGCCGTGAAGCTCCGGGGCATCCTCAAGTCCTCGCCCCCGGCGGCTCGTCCCGTCGACGTGCCCCCCGACGGCGACCTCGCCGACCTCCCGGCCCACCGCGAGGCGGAGCCCCCGCCGGACCGGGAGTCCGGCGCGTACGGCACCCGCTGGGCGCTGCGGGCGGCGCTGGACGCGGACACGCTCCCGCTGGGCGTCCGCCTGGACTTCGACCACCTGGAGCGGCGCCCTGACGTCCGGCCCGTACCGGCTGCCGGTGCGGACGATGCGGCTGGTGCTGTCAGTACTGCCGGTGCGGCCGGTGTTCCGGCCCCCCGCCCTCCCGGGCCCGCGCCGTGGTGGCGCGGGCCCGGGGCACGGGGCTGGCTGCTGCTCGCCGCGGCACTCGCCCTGTACTGGGTGCCGTTGCGGGCCCTCGGCGAGGTCAATCTCGACGGCATGGGCGGCCTCGGCCTGGTGACCGTCCTGCCCACGGCGACACTGCTGGGCACGGGGCTGCTGATCGCGGTGTTCGCGTACGCCCTGTGGCAGGACCGCCCGCACACCCGCCTGCTGGCGACGGTGCTGGTGCTGACCGTGGTCTCCCTGCACGCGGTACCCGCGATCCTGGAGGACCAGCCCCGCTTCGCGACGGCCTGGCAGCACCTGGGCTTCCTCGACTACATCGACCGCACCGGCACGGCGGCGCCCGATCTGGACGCCCGCTGGAGCTGGCCCGGCTTCTTCGCGCTCGCCGCCTTCGTCGCCAAGGCCTGCGGAGTCACCGACTTCACCGAGATCCTGCGCTGGTGGCCCCTGACCATCCAGCTCCTGTGCCTGCCGCCGCTGGCGCTGCTGCTGCGGGCGGTCAGGGCGAGCTGGCGGGCGAAGTGGACGGCACTGTGGCTGTTCGCGCTGTGCGGCTGGGTCGGCCAGGACTACTTCTCCCCCCAGTCCCTCACCTACGTCTTCTACCTCCTCTTCGCGGCCGTGCTGCTGGTGTGGTTCCGCCCGGCGCGGCGTCCCCCCGGTAAGAGGCTGCCCGGCGAACGCCACCCCGCTCCGGCCGGCCGCCGCGAACTGACCGTCCTGCTGGCCCTCCTCATCGCCGTGTTCACGGCCGCGGTCGCCGGCCACCAGCTCACCCCCTTCGTGATGCTGGGCGTGCTGACCGCCCTGGTGCTCACCCGCCGCTCGATCCTGCGCGGGCTGCCGTTGCTGTGCGGGGTGATGGTGGCGGTCTGGGTGGGCTTCCTCGCGGAGCCGTACTGGTCCGGCCACTTCAACGAGCTCTTCGGCGGCCTCGGTTCGCTGGGCGGCAATGTCTCCTCATCGGTGTCGGGCCGCATCCAGGGCGGCAGCAGCATCCACAAGCTGGTGCTCTACGTCCGGGTGGCGCTCGCGGGCGGCGTGTTCGCCTTCGCGGCGCTCGGCTGGTGGCGCAGGCGCCGGGCCGGAATAGCGGACGTGTCCCTGCTGGTCCTGACCTGCGTCCCGTTCCTGGCCTTCGGCTTCCAGTCGTACGGCGGCGAAGTCGCCCTGCGCGTCTTCCTGTTCGCCGTCCCGGGCGCGGGCGTCCTCGCCGCCCTGGCCCTCTTCCCGGGCAAGGGCCCCGGACGCCGCCGCACCGCCTTCGGCCCGCTGGCCGCCCTCGCGGCCGGTCTCGTCCTCGTCTTCGGTTTCCTGGTGGCCCGCTGGGGCAACGAGCCCTTCGAGCGCGTCCGCGACGGCGAAGTCGCCGCGATGAACTACGTCTACGCACACGACAAGCCGACGGTCCGGCTGCTGTGGATGAGCAGCGACACGGTCAACAACGTCACGCCCGCCATGCCGTGGGGCTCCCGCGACATGGAGCGCGTCCTCTACGAGCCGACACTCGCCCCGCACGACCCGGCCGACGTCTCCGACGTCCTGACCGCCCTGCGCAAGGCCGGACCCAACGCGTACCTCATGCTCAACCGCGGCCAGTCCGTCTACCTGGAACTCACCGCGGGCTACGCCCCCGACTGGGAACAGCAACTGCGCCACACCCTGGACCAACGGCCCGAGCTGCAGCGCTCGTTCGTCAACGGCGACGCGGTGCTGTACGAACTGAAGGAAAAGCCCCCGAGCATCGCCCCGCACCCCCGCCCCGGCCCGGCCGGCCCCCTCGTGACCTGGACCCCCGCCACCGTGGTCGGCGCCCTGGCGGCGGTGGTGCTGATGCTCCTGCTGACAGCGCGCGAACTGACGCGGGTGGCGCTGCGGCCGGGGCCGCGGAAGGCGCGGTGGATGCAGATGTCGTTGTGGTTCGCGATGCCGTTGGTGGGGGTGGTGGTGGGGGTGCTGGTGCAGCGGATGGTGACGATGTCGTGAGGTGCGCACTGCGTGACCTCGCCCGCGGTACCGGCGTGTTCAGGCGCCGGCCAGCCGGTCCACGGCGGCGACGACCGGGGCCGTACCGGCCTCCGCGCGGATGCGGGCGCCCAAGGCACGGGCTCGTTCCCGGTAGGACGGGTCGGTGGTGACGCGCAGCAGGGCGGCGGCCAGGGCGTCCACGGTGAGGCGGCGCAGCGGTACGGCGCGGGGCGCGACGCCCATGGCGGTGAGGCGGGCGGCCCAGAAGCCGGTGTCGAGCGAGAGGGGCAGCGGCACGGCGGGCACTCCCGCGCGCAGGGCCGCCGCCGTGGTGCCCGCTCCGCCGTGGTGCACCACGGCGGCGGTGTGCGGGAAGAGCGCGGCGTGCGGGAGTTCGTCGACGGTGAGCATGTCGTCGCCGTCGGCCTCCAGCCCGCTCCAGCCGCGCTGGATCACCCCGCGCAGCCTGGCCGCACGCAGGGCCCGCACCATGGTCGCACCCAGCCGCGCCGGGTCGGGCACAGGACTGCTGCCCATCCCGACGAAGACGGGCGGCGGGCCGGCGGCCAGGAAGTCCCGGACATTCGGGGGCAGTCCGGCGCCAGGCGGGTCGTGCTGCCACCAGTAGCCGTCGACGGTCAGCTCCGGGCGCCAGTCGCGGGGGCGGGGGACGACGAGCGGGCTGAAGCCGTGCCGGACGGGCCAGCGCTGCCGTTCGCGGGTGCGGCGGGCGGCGTGGGTGCTGCTCGGCGGCAGGCAGAGGCGGGCCCGCAGGGTGCGGGCGGTACCGGCGTAGACGGCGTCGATGGCGACGTTCGCGGCCTGTGCGGCTATCCGGTTGCCGACCGAGCCCAAGGAGCGGGTGCTCATGACGCTCGGGGCGAACTCGCGGGTAGCGTGGAGGGGTTGGAGGTAGACCCCCATGGCGGGCAGCCCGAGCCCCTCGGCAAGAGTGTGCCCGGGCAACTGCAGCGAGCTCGAGACGAGCAGGACGTCGGCCTTCTGTGCGGCCGCCAACAGGCCGTCCGCCATCCGCCCCGCGCCCCGCCGGGCGAGCGCGAAGGACCGGACCCGTTGCTCCACATCGTTGGTACTGCGCTGCAGCGCGCGCCCCCGCGCACTGTCCAACTCCGTCCGCGGGTCCACCGGCAGCGGGTGGAAGCCGATGCCCGCGTCCTCGGCGAGGGGCGCGAAGCGGGCGTGGGTGACCAGGGTGACCCGGTGCCCGGCCTGCTCCAGGGCGTGCCCCAGCCCGGTGTAGGGAGCCACGTCACCACGCGAACCAGCGGTTAACACAGCCACTCTCATACGCCCTCCAACTGGCGTCATCAGAAGGTGAGTCACGGCAGGTACTGTCACGCGGCGCCGAACACGACCGCCGAGTTCTGGCCGCCGAATCCGAAGTTCTGCTTGATGGCGACGCTGATCGAGGCGGGCCGGCCCACCACCGGGGTGTAGTCCAAGTCGCATTCGGCGTCGGGGTTGTCCAGGTTCGCGGTGGGCGGCACATACTTCTCGCGGATGGCGAGCAGCACACCAATGCTCTCCAACACCCCGCACGCGCCGCAGGCGTGGCCGATGACCGATTTCGGCGCCGTGATCGCCACGTGTCGCGCGTGCGAGCCGAACGCGAGCTTGATGGCCGTGGTTTCGGCTCGGTCGTTGAGGGGGGTCGATGTTCCGTGCGCGCTGATCAGGTCCACGGCATCGGTGTCGAGGCCGGCGTCGGCGCAGGCCAGTTCGATCGTCCGGGCCGCTACCGTGCCGTCCGCCCGGGGAGCCACAGGGTGGTGGGCGTCGCAGGTGGAGGCGGCACCGAGCACCTCGCCGTACACCGCGGCGCCGCGGCGCTCCACGGATCGCTCGGACTCCAGCACGAGCACGGCGGCGCCCTCGGCCGGCACCATGCCGTCGCGGTCGCGGTCGAACGGCCGGGACGCGCTCGCCGCCTCCGCCGCGGGGCGCTGGGAGAGCGCGTCCAGCAAGCAGAACGATGCCAGGCACGGCAGGTCCAGCCAGCTTTCCACGCCGCCGACGAGCACCACGTCGGCGGTGCCGTCACGCACCGCGCGCATTCCGGCCCCGATGGCGTCCGTCGAGGAGGCGCAGGCGGTCGAGATGGTGAGCACCGGGCCGGTGATGGCCATTTCCTGGGCGACCAGCCCGGCCGCCTGGTTGGGCAGCAGACGGAGCAGGCCGAGCCGGTTCATGTGCGACCACCCGCTCCGGCGCAACACGGTCACAAGTCGCGCGGCTTCGTCGAGCCCACCGCCGCCGGTGCCGACGTACAGCGCCCCCGGCGGTGTGCGCAGCCGTGCGTCCGCCTGTGCCTTCTTCGCCGCGGCGAAGAGCAGCTGCTGAAAGCGTGAGGTGCGGCGGACCTGCTGGGCGGGCATGTGCTCTCGGGGGTCGAACCCCTTGACCACACCACCGACCTGGCACGGCAGCGGTTCCTCGAGTTCCAGCGCCGAGAGCGCGGGCCGTCCTGTGGACAGGGCGTCCCACAACTCGTCGGGAGTGCCGCCGGCACACGACTCGACGCCGATGCCGGTCACCAGTACGCGGCTGCGTACCGTCGTGGACGTCACAGTGCCCCCGCCATCGCATCGACCACGTCTCCGACCGTGTGGAGGTCGACGATCCTGATATTGGTGTCCATCAGCTCGATCCCGAATTCCTGTCCCAGCTGGCTCATCAGCTCGAGTACCTCCATGGAATCGAGCCCCAGCACCGGCTGGTCGGGATCAGCGGCGTAGAACAGGGCCGAGTCGCGGGTGATTGCCTCTCGGGTTGCGCCCAGGTCCGGCCGGATATCGATAATGGCTTGAGTTACCACGTCCAGCACCTCGGTCATGACACATTCCTTTCGTGATGTCTTTCACGGCCAGATCGCGGAGAAGTACACACAGCGCCGCGTAATCGTGAACGGGGCGCGTTCGTATTGCTGTTCCAGCGTCTCGGCAAGCAGTTCCGCAGCGGTATGCCGCTCGATTCCGGGTAGCGCGGCGGTGGCGAACATCGGGGTCGAGCACAACGCGGCGAGAAAGCGCGGGCCGAGGGTGAACTCCCGCTCTCCGGTGACCACGTCGGTGAAACCAGCCGCGTCGAGAGCGGCCTGATAGTCCCCGGCACTCCTGCGCAGCCCAGCGGCCCGGCCGGCGGCCGATCGCGCCAGTGGGAGCCCGCGCCCCCGGGCGACGCGGCGGGCCTCGCTGATCAACTCGGCGTACAGCGGAAGGTCGGCCGCGGTCTCCGCGCCCGAGTAGAAGGCCGAGTTGAACACCAGACGCCCGCCGTCGGTGAGAACCTGCCCGATCGCGTCGAGCGCCTCGTCGAGGTCCGGGACGAGATGAATGCAGTTGGCCAGCACGACGGTGTCGAAGGCGCCCGGCGGGAACAACCGGGAGACGGAGGCCGCGTCACCCGCGACGAAACGGGCCCGGTCGCCGAGACGAGCCTGTGCCGCGTGGAGCAGGCCTTGTTCGGGGTCGACGCCGACCAGGGACATCGCCGGATCGCGCAGCAACAGTTGCTCGCTCACGGCTCCGTCTCCGCACCCCACGTCGAGGATGGCCGGCCCGCGGCCGACCGGGACCAAGTCGAGCAGCACGCGATTCAGTTCAGCGTATTCGGGGTCGCGGCGCAGCGTGGCGTAGTCCATGGATGGTTTTGCGTTCATGAATTGTCCCTCCGTCGAAGTGGCCGACGAATTGGCTCAGTTCAGAATGAGTGGCGGGGTCGACGCTAGCAGTGCACTCGACGGGCAACAAGAGGGATGATTCTCCGGGACACCGCCCCAATATCCGTGACCAGCGAAAACATCGCTGTTTCATCTTAGTTTCATTGCGCCCGTATAGCTTCGCCAAGTCACATCGAGAGTTCATGGGGGACATAGTGATGGTGATGGTGATTCGAGGCCGGCGTCGCATCCTGCCGGATCGGTGAAACGTTGAAGTTCACAGAATTCGAGGACAGCACGGTTCCCGCCGGCCAACTGGTGTTCTGGACACCGATCGCCCCGGCCTGGGCCTGGGCCGAGGACTCACGAGCGCCCGCGCTCGTCCACGAGCACCACGTGCGCGGCGCGGCCGCCCGGGGACCGGGGCATGTGGATCCGGCGTGGATCGGGGTGTCGTTCGGCGTGGGCCGAGTCAGCCGGCACCAGGTCGATTCCGCGCTCTCGGCCTGGCTGGGCCAACACGAGCACCTGCGAAGCACGTTGGTGCCGACCCGGGAGCGCTGTGCGCGCCACACGGTCCCCGCGAGCGCGGTCACGCTGCGGCGGGAGGACATCGGCGTCTTCCCGGACGGTGCCTCGGCCCGACGGCAGATCGAGGCATTCTTCGACCGCGGCGCCAGCCCGCTGGGCTGGCCGCAGGTGGTCTTCGCGACGGTCGAAGGCGCGGGCGGGGTGACGGTGTTCGCGGGGGCGGATCACGGTGTCGTGGACGCCTGCACGCTCGCCATGATCCCGGGGCAGATCCGCGGTCTCCTGGCAGGCCGGGCCGAGGACATACCCGGGCCGACCTACCTTGACTTCGGAGCCGAGGAACGGAGCCTGGTCGATCGGCTGCCGACAGGGCCCGAGCACGCGGACCGCTGGCGGACCCTGCTCCGCAACGCCCACGGCAGGACACCCGCCTTCCCCCTGCCGCTCGGCGCGTCCGAGGTGCCGCTCACGCAGTGCAGCACCTACCGCTGGCTTCTCGACGGACCTGCTGCCACCAGGTTCGCCGCCGCGTCACGCGCAGCCGGAGGCACTACCGCAGCGGGAATGCTCGCCTGCCTGGCGCTCGCCTCGGCGCAGGTCGCGCGTGAACGGCACCTGACCGTGGTCAACCTGGCCAACACCCGGCCCGACCGGTGGCGGGAAGCGCCGGGCTGGTTCGTCGGCCTGTACCCGGTGCGGATCCCGGCAACTCCCGGGTCGGCCTTCGCCGACACCGTCGCCCTCGCCGCCGCCGAACTGCGCCGTCACCGACCGGGGCCGGGGAATTCGCTGCCGCACATCAACCAGATGCTGCGCAGGAAGATCCGCCCCCGGTTCGTCGTGTCCTATCTCGATGTGCGCCGAGTGGCAGGCACCCCGCCCCGGCAAGAAGACGTCATGCTGCGCAGCCGGATCCACGGCCCAGCCGCGGTGTACGTGTGGCTGACCAGGAGCGACCGCGGCGTGCATCTGTCGACACGCTTCCCCGACACGGTCGTGGCGCGGGCGAACGTCGAACGCTTCGTGCTGGCCGCCGTGCACGCCGCCGCCCGCGTCGCGGACGGCCACCGGGCCGAAACCTTGTCCATGCCCGCCTGACCAGCCGATCCATGGAAGAGGAGACCCCAACCATGCGTATGACTCAGGTTCTTGACTGGCACCCCGAGCCGGGCGAAGTGGTCGAGTTCGAGCTGACCACCGACCGGGCGCCCCTACCGCACGACGTGCCGGCTTCGTACTTCCAGCAGGTGCACTTTCAGTTGGCGGCCGCCCACCGCGCCGCTGGGCGACGGCAGTCGCCCTGGGCGGGCATGAAGTTCGACTTGCCGGGCCGGGCCGATCTCGACGCGCTCACCAACGCGTGGCAAGGGCTGGTACGACGGCACGAGGCGTACCACACCTGGTACGAGCAGGAGACCGAGCACCTGACCGGATTCCGTTTACCACCCGATTCCGTCATGGTGCGTCCGACGCGTGTGGGTGACTTCACGAACTCGGGTGATCTGCGCGCCTATCTGCACCGGCGGATCGACGAGCAGACCACAGCGGGTTGGCCGGGTGTGCTGGCCGGAGTGATCCGACGGGACACGGTGTCCACGGTGTACTTCGCGGTCGACCACGCCTATACCGACGGGTACTCCCTGGCGCTGCTGTTCGACGAGATCCGCGCCCGGTACCACGCGGCCTGCGATGGCGCCTCGGTCGACCTGGCACCGGCGCCCGGCTACCTGGAATACAACCGCCGCGAGCAGGAACGCTCCGCGTCGCTGACGGCTGCCGCGCCGGAGCTCGCCGTGTGGTCGGAGTTCCTGGCCGCGGGGGACCACGGCTTCCCCGGCTTCCCCGTCGGGCTGGGCAACGACGGTGACGAACTGCTGACCGGCACACGGCTCCAGTACCCGGTGCTCACGGGAGTCCAGGCGCGCGCGTTCCGCGCCTACTGCGCCCAGCACAGAGGCGGGTTCGGCGCGGGCGTCTTCGCCGCGCTGGCACTCGCACAGCGGGAGTTCACCGGCAACGACGTCTACCGAGTGCTCACCGTCGCGTCGACCAGGGCCTACCCTCGGCTGCTCCAGGTGCACGGCTGGCTGGTCAACTTCGTTCCGGTGCTGTTCCGCTTGCCCGCCTCGCCGACTCTCGCCGACGCGATCGCCGCCGCACAGCAAGGCTTCCAGCGCGCCCGCGCGGCATACGACGTGCCGCTGCACCGAGCGCTCGAACTACTGGGCAGCGACGTCCCGTCCATCCCACCCATGGTGTCCTACCTGGACGGACGGAATGCGCCGGGCTTCCGTGACTACCTGAGCGCGGACGCGGCCGTCCTGGCCGGCCCCGACAACGCCAGGGGCCCTTCGCTGTGGTTCAACTGGTTTCCCGACCGGGCCGACCTGGTGGTCAGCATGCCGGACACCCCAGAGGCCGCGACGGGTGTGCCGAAGTACCTCGACCGGGTCAGGGAGATCATGCTCGCCGCATCGGCCGGTCCTCGATGGATCGCTGTCCGAGGAGTCGGAAACCCGTGAACCGGCCGCCCGGGTCCGGGCGTTGCCACGCCGATCCTCACTGTCAGATGGCGTCGATGGTGATGTCGTCGACGTAGAAGACGCAGCTGGAGTTGGTCCTGGACTCCTTGGTGCCCCCGGAGGCGTTGTTCTGCCACGGACCGTAGTACGTGAAGCCCGCGTAGCACTTGACCTTGGCCCGCCAAGAAGCGTTCATGGTGCCGGTGCAGCTCAGCGCCCCGTTCCACGCCGTGTCGGCGGTGGCGACACAGTCCAGGCTGCCGTAGCGCAACCGCTCGCCCGGCTTGACGGCCGAAGCGGGGGGAGCCAAGAACACCATAGCCGCGGCGAGCGCGGCGCCGACACCGACAAACCTCCGGATAGCGAGCTTCATGCTCTTGAGAGTGCCCCAGAAATCCCCAGGCCGCGACAAATGACCGTAGACGACCGAAACATGACCGAAGATCTGATTCGATTGCATTCACAATGCGGCCACTGTGACCGGTCATTGAACGCTTCCTTCGCGAACTAGCCCAATTCAGGGTAATAGCTGCGCTGATACGGACTCACCCGGGAGATGGCGAGCTGACCCGAGCCCCGGCAGATCGCGCAGACGCGTCCCCCGTGACATTCAGGACAGTTGGTCCGTCCACGTACCCTGTCGGGCACCCAGCCGCGTCCGCCACACCCGGGGCACGCGCCCAGGCCATCGCACTCGTAGCACAGCACGTATCCGGACGTGACGGTCTCGGGCGTGCGTACCGACTCCGGCCACTGGAACTCCTCCGGCGTGCGCAGGGACAGCGCCGGCGTCTGCCCGCTGAACATCACGGCGGTCGTGTGGTGGCCCACACGGATGTGAATGCTGCTGTCGCCATGGCGACCGGTGAGCACGCTCCAGCGCTTCGCGTCGTCGCCCTCCTCCGACGTCGCGACTTCCCAGCCTGCCGAGTCGAGCAGGCCGGCCGCGCCGGCCGCGAGGTCGACGGTGCTGACGCTTGCAGGCCGCTCCCCACGAAACAGGGCCGAGTAGTGGTGGCGCAGCGGCTCATGCCAGTCGGCGACCGTCGGCTCGTCGAGGAACAGCAGGCCGAGGTCACTGCCGGGGGTCAGGCCGGTGATCAGTTCGACCATCTGCGCGCGCAGGGCTCGACCCAGCCGGTCCAACTCCTCACGTGCGCCCGGTATGTCGCCCATTGCGGCCCCCGTTCTTGCCGGGCGCCGTCACCGCCCGAACACCGGCATCCTATTCACGGGACGACGAAACGAGGACAGCATGCCACCGGAGACGACGCAGGCCACGGTCCGTGCGCAGTTGCGACAGCACTTCATCACCACACTCCGGGCGCTGCCCACCGAACTGGCCCTGGCGCTACGGCATCCGGACCTTCCCAAGGCGCAGTTTCACCGCGGTGTCAACCTGTCCTGTGACCTGAACGATCCCGACAACCGCCTGGAGTGCTTCAGCATCAGGTACTGGGTGCTCGGCACCACACCCGATACCTCCGATCGGTACTTCGACCTGGTGATGCGCGCCTGGGATGACCAAGGCTGGGCGACGCGGAACGATGCGGATTCGTACCCGCGCGGCGGTTACGCACAGACAGCTGACGGGTACGGGCTCGCCCTCATACAAAGCGTGAACGGATACCTCAGCATGTCCGGGTCGACGCCATCCTTCGCATCCGACTCTGCCGCAGGAGACCCACTGCCGACCAGGATCGACCACCCATCCGAACTGCCGAGCTGAGCACCGCATCCCACCGGACAGCCCCGTCGGTTCCAGCGCCGGCGCAGCGGATGGTGACGATGTCATAGGCGCTGTGCCGACTCCTGTGGTGGTGCTGCCACCACCTCCAACTCACGCCCTGGAGCCCGTGTTCGCGGCCCCGGTCCGGGCCAGAGTGGTGCCATGCCCACTCGACGCGAAGCCCTCGCCGCCTCGGCCGCCCTGGCCAGTACCGCCCTCCTGCTCGCCGCCCCGGCCGCGGCGGCCGCATCCGATCACCACCCCGGCGGCGCCATCGCCCTCACCCACGCCACCGTCCTCGGCGCGGGCCCCGACCACACCGTCCTCATCCGCGACGGCCGCATCACCCGTACCGGCCGCTCGGCCGAGATCCCGATTCCGCGCGGGACGACGACGTACGACCTGACCGGCAAGTACATTGTCCCGGGCGGCCTCGTAGAGTCCCATGTCCACAACAACGGGCCCGAGGACGTGCTGCCGCCCCTCTTCCCGCTCAACGGCGTGACCACGGTCCGCGAGATGTGGGGCGGACCCGTCCACCACGCGTGGCGCGACAAGGTCCGCGCGGGCGAACTCCTCGGCCCCCGCTGGGTGATCGCCAGCTCGATCATCGACGGGCGCCCCTCACTGTGGGCCAACGACACCGGCCAGCGCGTCGTCGAGGTCACCGACGCCCCGTCCGCCCGCCGCGCCGTGCGCGAGGCGAAAGCGAGCGGCGCCGACTTCGTCAAGGTGTACTCACGGCTCACACCCGAGGCATACGAGGCGATCGCCGACGAGTCCCGCCGCCAGGGCCTGCGCCATGCGGGCCACTGCCCCGACACCCTGCCCATCGCCCGCGCGAGCGACGCCGGTCAGCAGTCCATCGAGCACCTCCACGCCCTGCTCCTCGCCACCTCCGCCCGGGAACCCGAGATCAGGCGGGCCATGGCGAAGGTCCGTATCGACCCCGCCCTCGGCACCAGCTTCGAACGCTACGCAAGCTGGTTCCGGCAGGTGCACGCGGTGGAATGGCAGGCGGTGCGGACGTACGACGTCGGCCGCACCCGCGCCCTCTTCGACCGGCTCGCCGCCAACGGCACCCGCGTCGTACCGACCCTCACCGTCCACCACACCCTGGAACGCACCGACCAACTCCCCACCAACTCACCGGAGTTCACCTACCTACCCGACTGGACGACCAACCAATGGCCCACCATCCTCTCCGCCCTGACCGCCGGCCGCACCGCGCAGGACACCGCCCGCATCCACCAGATCTACGAGCACCGACTGCGCCTCGTCGGCGAACTCCACCGGGCCGGTGTCCAGTTGCTCGCGGGCACCGACACCGGAACCGGCTACGCGGTCCCCGGCTTCTCCCTCCACCACGAGCTCGAGCTGCTCGCCGAGGCCGGACTGCCCACCCGGGACGTCCTCCACGCCGCGACCACCGCACCCGCCCGGATGCTCGGCCTGCCCGCCGACCGCGCCGACCTGCTGGTCCTGGACGCGGACCCGCGCACCGACATCCGCCATACCCAGCGGATCGACTCCGTCCTGGTCGCGGGCCGCTACCTGGACCGCACGGAACGCCTGCGCCTACTGGCCGACGTGGCGCGCGCCGCCGCCGCGAGCAAGCCCCCGGCCACCGGCACCGTGGCACCCCACATCTGCGCTCACTGACCGCGCGGCGCGTGACCGCAGCAGCTTCTTGTCCGGCTTGCCCGCGTCTGCCAGCGGGAGCGCAGGGCGCGCCACACCACGAAACATTGCTGACGCCGCGTCACCACTGATACACCACCTCAACCACAGTCCAGGCGAACAGGCCGAGCATGCATGCCAGGACACCAAGGGCCCACACGATCGCCCACCGACTGTCCGCCGTGACGTGAACCTGGCCCTTCTTCCGCCACCAAGTCACCGTTCACGCCCGTGGTCTTCGGCTTGGTGGACACCCTTCGACGTACGGTACGCATCGGCCCGCTCGTAGATGCCGCTCCGTTCGGCCGCGGCGATCAGGCGGTCGAAGCGCCCGCACGTGGGGCATGGAGCCGCCGTTCCGGCGGGCGGTCTGTCCGTGTGCAACAGCGGGATGAAAGGCCGGGGCATCATCATGAGCGTCCTCCAGGCAGAGCACGCAGTGGCTGATCCGATGCCAGGTACTCCTTACTCTGGCCACTGGTGCACCGCGAGCACTTGCAGGGCGACCAGCGGCAACTCACCTGATCGCCCTGGACGTCCTTGATCGCCGATACGCGAACCGTCGGCCCCCAGGTCCGCCCGCTGTTCCGCGACACCCGCAACGTCATCGCCGTAGACGGCGGGCCGCCATCCCTCTGCTCGTCCTTGGACCGCTGTCCTTTGCGATAGGTCATCGTTCTTCCTTTCCGGCAGGGATGCAGCGGGCTGTGCGGCACGCCAAGTTGATGGGTCGAAGTCCGCTGCGACGGGGAGCGCACCCCGGGTGAACCTTCACGATGTCGGCTGGTAGCCGCGCTGATCCACTGCCGGGTCATATACAGCCGCCGTATATTTCGGGGATGGAGCCGGAGCCGAACGTGTGGGCACACCCAGGTCTACGAGCTGCTGCGGCGGCGGAGGACTGGCCTACGGTATTGAGGACTTGGCGTGCCCTGACCCGCACCAACCAGAGCAAGCTCGGTGCGCTCGTCGGGTTGTCGCAGCCGGACGTCTCCGCGATCGAGAACCGTCGCCGGATGGTGACTTCGGTCGAGGTGCGACAGCGCATCATCGAGGGACTGGACATCCCTGCTGAGGTGCTCGGATGCGCCGACATGGAGATGCCGCTCCCATCGCTGCTTCTGCCCGAGGCAGTTGCCGACCCGGCAATGAGCCACGTGCGGCGTGTTCGTGAAGACGGCATGCGGTTGGATGTGACTTCGCTGGGCGCAATGGAGGGTCTGCTCGCAGCGCACCGCAGGGCCGAGGACACCCTGGGCTCGCGCGTCATGAACGGGGTCGTCGCCGCGCAGTTCCAGGAAGTGGCGGGCCTGTACGACCAAGCTCGGGGCCCGCTCGCGGACCGGCTGGTGAAACTGCTGGCGGAGTACGCGCAGTTCCTTGCGTGGATGGCACAGGATCAGGACAACGCCCCGGCGGCACTTGGGTGGTTCGACCGCTCCTACGACTGGGCGTTGGAGTCCGGTCATGGCGACATGGCCGCCACCACGATGAGCATGAAGGCCCACCTGGCGTGGTCGGCGGGGAAGGGCCTGCGGTGCGTCCGCCTCGGCGAGGCCGCCGCCTCCATCCCGGGAGCGAGTGAGGCGACGCGCGCCATGGCGATCCAGATGGCCGGGCGTGGCCATGCACTCGAAGGCGACGCCAGTAATGCGCATCGCAGGCTGGATGAAGCCCAACAGATCATCGCTAACGCCGACGACGCCCCGCCCTGGCTGTACTTCTACGACGAGTCATGGTTCTCGGCGCAACGAGGCATGGCAGATGCGCACTTGAAGGACTGGACAAGCGCTGTTGACAACTTGGTGGCGGGGCTCACTGGCTTTGCATCAACTTTCCGGCGAGACCGGGCCTGGTATGGAGCCTGTCTCGCCCACGCTTATGCAGGTGCGGGAGAGGCTGAAGCAGCTCTGGAAGCGGCATTGGCGATCACCAGCGACGCGTCCGAGATCGGCCGTCCCCATGCATGGGGCGAGTTGCACACTGTGGCTGCGCTGTTGCTCCGGCGTGGAGCGCAAGAAGGGCGCACACTCGTTGATGCCCTCGCCGAGTTGGACTGAGCGAACTGGCTATCGAACTCGGTGAGCACATCGAAGAGTTCAGCCTGAACTCTGTCAGGACAACGCTGCCGAGTCCCATGCCTCAAGCGCTCAGCTAACCTTGCCCCGGGCGGCTCGCCACGCAGCGAGGAGCGCACTCTCCTTGTCCACTGCAAGGCCGATGTGAGCCGCCCGTTTATGCTCCACAGCGGCCCCGCCTGCCACCATCCAAGCCCAGGTGTCCGCCACCGTCTCCGCCAACGGCCGACAGACCAAGCCCGCTTCCTGCGCTCGTTCGGCGGACACCTGCCAGGTACCCGGGTATGTGCGCCACAGTGGCAACTCGGTCCACTGCTTGACACCATGGCTGATCAGGAACTCACTGGCCACCCACTCCAGCGCGGCGTTCGCCGGACGCACTTCGGAGAGACAAGCGGTCAGGAGCCCTTCCATCGTGGCGTGCCGAGTCGGAGCGGCGACGTTGAACACCTCCGCCCCCTCGGCCATGGCAGCACGATGGCAGGCAAACCGCGCCACATCCCGCACGTCCACAGGCTGGATCTGCTGCTCGGGCAGACCAGGGGCCAGGATGTTCCCGCCCTGCTGTACCCGACGCAACCACCAAGGAAGCCGCCCGACATACTCATGGGGGCCAAGGATCACCCCTGGGCGCAGGATGGTCAGCTTCTCCTCGAGGTGATGCTGTGCCGCTGTCTCGCACGCCGCCTTGTCGACGCCATACGGCACGTTGACGTCACCGGGCATCCCCGGCGCCGGTTCGGCTGCTGCCAGAGTCGGCTTGTCTTCATCGAGAGGCGCAAGTGGCCACCCTGCGTAGACCGACACCGTGGAGACGTAGACGTACCGCTGAGTGGCGCCGGCCAGCAACCGCGTTGCAGCGTGCACGGATTCAGCGGTCATGCCGGAGGTATCCACAACGGCTTCCCATGGCCCGGCCTTGGCCAGGCGTTCCAGGTCTCCCACGTTGGTGCGGTCTCCACGAACGGAGTGCACCCCTTCAGGATCCCAGGCAGACCGGCCCCGGTTGAAGACCGTCACCTCCCATCCCCGGAGCAAGGCCTCCTCGGCGATCGCTCGCCCAAGGAAGTGCGAACCGCCCAGCACCAGCATCGTCATCGTCATGCGGCCGATCTCCAGTTCCTCAGCGTCAGGCGGTGACGACCAGCTTCTCAAAACCGACGGGCTGCTCCTGGATCGTCTTCAGCCACCAGGTTGGCGCGAGGGCCGAGTTCGCCCACACTTGACCGCTCCCGGTGAGCGAGTGGCGCATTTCGCATAGTGGCAAACGAACGGTCACGTGTTCCCATAAATCCGTGATCGCCGACGCGGCGGTCCCAGTCCTAGGTGGGAAGTGATCACATGCTCCGTGTGTTACGCGCCCTCGGCCTCGCCGCCCTCGCGGCGAGCATGTCCCTCGTCGCAGCCCCGGCCGCGAACGCCGAAACGACGCTCACGCCCGTCGGCGGCGGCTCCGGGATCGTCTTCCAGACCAACCCGGGTGCGGCAGTGCCCGAGTACGAGGGATGCACCCTGACCGCGGTCGGCCGCGACAAAGCCGGGAACCTGGTGGGCCTGACCAACGCCCACTGCTTCACCGATGCCCAGGACAACAAGCAGGTAGGCAACAGGGTTTACCTGGACACCTCGCCCTCGGGGACGGCGTTCAGCCCGGCTCCGAACGGCAGCCCCGACCTGAAGGCCGGGCCCATCGGCACGGTGGCCTACGTCGGCACATCCAGCCACGTGCTCGGCGGCGGGCCCGAGGGCCTGGACGTCTCCGTGATCAAGCTGGACGAGTCCAGAGTCACCCCCACCGACACCATCGGCGGCGTGACCATCAAGTCCATCGGAGCCCCGCCCGCCAACGGGGTCCGCATGTGCAAGCAGGGCCACGCGACCGGCCTCACCTGCGGCATCAAGCTGGGCACCCACGACATCTGGTTCACCCACCTCATCTGGACCTGGGCCGGTGACTCCGGCTCCCCCGTCGTCGACGGCACGACGCTGGTCGGCAACGCCTTCGGCGTGCAGCACAGTTCGCCGATCCTGGACATCATCGACGAACTGAACGCCCACGATGTCGTCGGCGCGGGATTCCACCTCGCGTACTGAGCCAATCCCCGGCTGCTCATGACGACTTAGCAGCCGGGGACTCAACTACGCGCAAAGGTGTTTCAGCGCCGTCTCCAGCGCGTCCTCAGCGGCAACCGCCACGTCAGGCTCGACGCCAACGCCCTCCCAGTTGGTGCCGGTGACCGGGTTGATCGAGCGGGCCGCCGGCACAGTCACCGTCACATGCGGCGCAACAGGAATACGAGCCGTCGGGTGGGCGCCACCGCGCGTCGTCTGCCCGACCAGCGTCGCACGCTTGAGCACCTTCAGGTTGTACGACAGCTCCTCCCCGCCGGAGAACGTGAAGTCGCTGGTCAGCACCGCCACCGGCCGGTCCGAATAGCGCGGCGCGGCGAGGTGCCCAAGAGTCCAGTACTGGCGGGTGGAGTCGGTGGCCCGGTCGTAGATGTCGTTGAGGTGCACCTCGTCGTCAGCGAAGAAGTAGCTGCACCACAGCTGCACGCCATCCGGTGAACCGCCGCTGCACTGCCGCAGGTCGATGACCAACGCCTCGGTGGAAGCGACCAGTTGCATAGCGGCGGCGATCGCGGGACCACCCACCCCGGCCGGGGGAATCATGCGCAGATCGAGGTAGCCGATATTGCCGTCGAGCTGCTCCGCCCGCCGGATTCCGTAGTTCTTCTCCCGTGCGTACCGTTCGAACCGGGCCCGGGCGACGTCCTCCGGCTCCTCGTCCATCGACTGCGGCTCCTCGCTCCACAGCAGCCGCAGATGCTTGTCCGGGCACACCTCCTGCAAGTCCTCCGTGACCCGCTCGCACAGCCCCCGCCCGTCCAGGCCCTCATAAGCGCCTTCCGCCAGCCGGTTCCGGATCGCCGCTTCAATGGCCGCCGTCTTCTCGGGGAACACATAACCGGCGGTGATCCGGGCGAGGGCGGCGTCGAGTATCGCTTCATGAGTGATCATTCGCGCGATCGTAGGTCAAGGCCGAACCGATGCCCAGCGGTTTCTCAGCACCGGGTGGCGCCGGGGTCGCGCAGTCCATAGCCACCCCCCGCTACAACCACCGCACCTCGTACGGCCCCAGCGAAACATCACGTCCGCCCACCTTCACCACCGCCCCCCGGTCCCGCGTGTTGATCACCAGCATCGTGCTGTCGGACGCCAGCGCCCGTACCCCGTCGCCCCCGTCGCCCTCCACGGACGGCACCCGCACCTTCACCCCCGGAGGGAACGCCTTGCCGAAGCGGGTCAGGAGGTCGAGCATCGGCAACGGCCCGCCCCCACCCGCCTGTTGCGTGCCGTTCCACAGGCAGCCCGCGCAGGCACCGCCGCCGCCCTCCTCCGGGTTCCAGCAGAAGGCGATGGAAGAGGCCGACGGCGAGCAGCTCCGGCCGTGCTCCCCGGTGATGCCGATACGCCACACCGCGCAAACCGGTTCAGTGGTTCAGTGCTCTGTCGGTGGCAGTAGCAGGGAGCGTCCAGGAATGGGACTTGGGCTTCTGCCTGCTCAGGGTGTGCCCCCCGCTGGGGTCCACGGTGAGTTCATAGGAGCCTGGTCCGGGACGGCCGTCGGTGATCCATGTGGACAGCAGCGAGCACCGTTCCTCCCACAGTGGCTTCGGTCCGCCCTGTTCGATCCGTGCACTGCTGCCGGATCCCTGCGGGGTGATGCGTGCCCAGGACCCAGTGGGCGGGTGAAGCAAGCCATAGACGGTGATTCCGCCTTCGGTACTGAGCGACATGCTCAGCACGTCGTGTTGGAGCAGCGCGACTTCGAGGGCCGAGGCGTGGACCAGCGCCTCGTAGAAGCCGTCGGGTACCTCCGCGCTCTGGCTGTGCCCGCTGCCATGGATCACCAGGCTCGTGTACTTCGAGGCCGTCTCGGCGACGTGGTCGACGGTGGGACGGGCGATCATGAACCCGGCCTCCTCCGGAAGATACGCGCCGTGCGCACCACCGTTGTCATCGACGGTCAGGCGCACGATGCCGATGCCGATGTTCGTCACGACGATCCCGCCGGGCCGTACCTGCTTCAACCACGCGGCGGGAATGCGGTGCACGCCGCACGTGGCGAGGATCCCGTCGTACGGGGCGCCGCTCGTCTGCCCGTTGGTGCCGTCGCCGGTGACGACAACGGGTACGTAGCCGATGTCGGCCAGCCTCCGACGGGCCGTGGCGGTGAGCTCGGGGTCGATGTCCACACTGACGACCTGGGTGTCACCGAAGCGGTGGCACAGCAAGGCCGTGTTGTAGCCGGTTCCGGTGCCGATCTCCAGGACTCGGGCGCCTTCGGGGACGGTGAATGTCTCCAGCATCCTGGCCATCAGGGAGGGCTGGCTGGAGCTGCTGACCGAGGTGCCGCCCGCGTCCCGTCGGGTGACGAGGGAGTCGTCGCTGTAGACCTTGTCGTAGAACTCGGGATGGTCCTCGTCGAAGGCGATCAGGCCGTCGGGGGTGCGCACGGAGAACACAGGCACGAACACCTCGCGGGGCACCGTGGCGAACGCGCTCGTCCAGCCCGGGGTGTGCAGGGCACCGGATTCGGTCATGGCATCGGTCATGCGGTGGCGGGCCTGCTCAGCGGTCAGGGTCGTCACGGTTGTCCTTCCAGCACGTCGGCGATCGCGCGGGTGATCGGGTCACGCAGTTCGGGCACGAACCCGTACTGCCCGCCCGGGTTGATGTCGATCAGGGACCAGTCGCGGGTTCCCTGACTAACGAGAAAGTCCAGCGCCACGTACCGCAGGTCCAGCGCATCCATGAGCTGCAAGACACTTTGTTGGATATGAGTGGGCACGCGGCACACGTGGTAGGTGAGCGAGCCGTAGTCACGGCGGAAGTCGATACGGGCCGCATCCGAGCCGGCATGGATCTCGGCCGCGAACATCCGGCGTCCTACAGCGGTCAGACGGACCTCGTACTCCTTGGTGACCCACTGCTGGAACAGGTGCGCGGTAAGCGCCACCGTCTCGGTGATGTCCTCGGCGCTCACGCGGCTGGTCCACACCGCGGTCTGCTCCCCGCCCGCCACACAGGGGCTCGCTGCCCCCAGCGGCTTGTACGCGGCCACCTGGCCGGGCAGGGAGCGGATGAAGTCGCGGACCTCGGCCGGATCGTTGCTGATCAGCGTGCGAGGCACCGGCAGGCCGCAGCGGCGTGCGATGGCGAGGGCGTGCGGGGCGTAGTCGGCGACCGCGTTGCGGTGGGGGTGGTTGACCCAGGTGCAGCGCAGCGAGGACAGGACGCCGCCGAACCCGTGGCGGGCCTCGTCGTATGCCCACCGGGCGTCATCGGCGGACAGGCGGGGATCGAGCTGGAAGGGGCCGGGCCGCCGGTAGTACACGGCCGAGATGTCTTCGAGCCGCAGGTCCCGGTGCTGTCCTTGCCAGATGCCCAGCCAGTCCTCCTCACCCTCGCCAATGCGGGCGGTGATGGCCATCTCCCGGGGGAACTGGCCGGGGTCGAGACGATGGACCGGTATCCCCCGCGCATCCAGCTCGGTGATCACAAGATCGGCGGTGGCGTCCAACAAGGGGCGGGTCAGCACCAGGACCGTCACAGCAGCTCCTCGTCAGTCGGTGTCGTTTTCCTTGTCGGTGGCGACCTGCATGTCCTCCACCGTCTGGCTGACGGTCTGGAACTTCGAGGCCATCGACGGGGCGTTGATGAACGGCTTCCCGTCACGGGTGATGGTGATCTGCCGGCGCGGGCACAGGGACAGGCCCTCGGCCATGCCGTCATCCTCGGTGGTGGTGACGGGCAGGGCGGTAGTCAGACCGAAGGGCCGGACCGTGCCGCTGCCGGGCGAGCGCAGGTCCGGTTTCGGCTTGGGGAACATGGGTGGGGCAAGGCTGCTCACTGCGTCCTCCAAAGGTTGCAGGACCGCCCCAGGACGGGGCGGGGGCTGGTGCTGGTGCCCGCTCCCCTGCCATCTTCTGCCGCCATGCGACCGAAGGGAGCGGGGCCGGTCAAGACACCGTGAGTGCGGTGTCCGCCGCCACCACCGGCGGGAACGTCCCGGCGGAGGCGGAGTCGATGATGTGTCCGGCCTGCGGGCGGATTCTCAGCCGCCCCGGGTCCTCAACGACCCATTCCCGGCCGCCGCCCACCGGCCGCAGGAACACCGCACGGTCAGTGCGGCGGCGGGTGTAGGGGTCTTCCCACTCCCCGATGAACTGCACGAACCCGTCGCGCTCGCTGCCCGGGTCGTATACACGGGCGCCTTCGTGCAGCCATTGAGGAAGCTTGGGCGCGGTCACTCCTCTGCCGCCTCTCCGGCGGACAGGTCCAGGAACGTCTCGACCGTGTCCCGGCTCCAGCCGCCCGGATCCCCGTGCGTCGCGACGGTCGGGGTGAGCGGGTGCTTCGCCTTGAGCTTCTGCTGCAACGTCGACCGCCGCTCCGGCCTCGGCGACGAGGACCCGGATGCGGGCATGGCGGTGCCACGGTTCTTGGGCATGAGGCAGCTCCAACACGAGCGGACTGGTTGGTGACGGCGGACTGTTCGGGGAAGGACCCACTGTCAGGGTGCCGTCCGGGAACACCGTCCCCAGGCGGCTGTCACTGAGTCAACGACGTTGACGGATCTCTGCATATCTGCCAGCGGGTCTGCCATCGTTCTGCCAACGGGGCAGATTGACACAGGGAGTTGAACCATGCTCACGATGCAGGCACCGGAGCTGGGGGCTGTGATCAAGGCGGCCCGGCTGGCCCGTGGCTGGACACAGAAAATCCTCGCTGGCCAACTCAATGGCGCCTCCGGCTGGGGCACCTGCACAGCCAACGATGTCTACCGGTGGGAGACCGGACGGCGAAAGCCCGGCGAGTGGCTGCCGCATCTGGCGGCCATCCTGGGGCTGGACCTCTGTACACCCGATGCAGTCGGCCGGGAGACAATGCGGCCGACGGGAACTATCCCGTACAGCACCCCGGTGAGCGTGGAGGACGATTCCATGAAACGGCGCGCCCTCTTCTCGGTGAGCGCGGCAGCACTGGCAGCTGTCCCGCTGGCCAGAGGACAGCGTGCTGTCGAGGCTCTGGATGTGATCGGCCAGGACAGCCCCGGAGCCATAGCGGACAGCCTCAGCGAATTAGTCGATCATTACTCCCTGGCGGTTTGTACCACGCTCCCCGATACCGCGTACGCCGAGATGTTCGCGGTGCGGTCATACGCAAGCAGATTCCTCAAGAGCTCCAGGAACATTCCACAGCACAAAGACATTTCCCTCGCAGTCGGCTGGCTGTCATGCCTGCTTGCCATTGCCGCGTGCGATGCGGAAGCACATGCGTCGGCACACGTCTGGTGCGCCGACGCTGAACGCAGAAGCCAGGAAGCAAGGCAGCCGGAACTGGCGGGATGGGCCGCTTTGACGCGATCGACGATCGCCTTCTATCAGGGACAGCCGCGACAGTCTGCCCTTCTGGCTTCGAAAGGCCGGGGCGCAACACCGATCGGAACAGCGGTTCACGCCAAGCTGGCAGCACAGGAAATGCGAGCAGCGGCAATGGCCGGTGATGTCAGCCATATGGAAAGCGCCAGGCGCCACGCTGCGAAGGCGTTGACGCGACTTGCTCCCGGCAGCAAGGAGACCGGGGCTTTCTCCGTCGCCCGGGGGGAAGAACCGCCCTACACCGCAACATCCCTGCTGTTGCTGGGACAGTTCCAGGAAGCCGTGTCCGCGACGAACCGGGTACTCCAGACCCTCTACCCGCCCGAGGCACGGCAGCGTGGCGAGCATCCGTCCGGCTACGCACGCGCCTTGCTGATCCTGGGCCTTGCCCACGCCGGGAACGGTGACCTCGATGAGGCTGTCTCCGCAGGCCACGCTGCGCTCACTGGAAAGCGTCCAGCGTGGCCCACACTGGCCCTTGCCGGAAAGCTTGACCAAGCACTAGCAAAACGCTTCGCCAGCGCGCATCAGGCTGAGGAATACCATACCCGGTACGTGGAGGCGTCCCGACGTCTTCAACTGCCGCACCATCCGGAGGAGTTGAATGAGCAGCAATCATCTCAGTAGCGAGCAGATCGACACCTGCACGGCATTCGTGGACATCGAAGCGCCCCCGCCCCCCAACGAGCCGACCGCTCACCTGCTCTTCGGAACGAATCAGCTCCAGCCGGTTGACATCGCGGCCGAACGATACCACCGAGGACTGGCACCACTGATCATCGCGACCGGCGGCGTGAACCGCCACAACGGAATCGTCGAAGGCCGCGAATTCCGCAGGCTCCTTACCGAACGCGGTGTCCCCGACTCTGCTATCAGGTACGAGGACACATCCAGCAACACCTGGCAGAACGTGGAGTTCTCGCTGCGGTTCCTGCGGGAGGCCCTGGACTCCGGTCTGAGGATCACGGCTGTCAGCAAGTGGTACCACCGCCGGACCCTTCATTGCCTCACGACACTGCTGCCCGATATCGGCCCCTTCTACGGCATTTCCTGGGAACCCTGGTATGCGGGAAAGCTCATCACCCGTGCCGACTGGCCCCTCATCCCGGACGGCAAGCGCCGAGTGCTCCGCGAATGGGAAGAGGTATCGAGGCGCGTCGCCGACGGGAGCTTTCACGCCGCAGACCGCGTTGACGGCACGTGGCGCCGCTGACGCGCGCGTCGCCCCCGTTCCGGGCAGGGCCTCGGCGTCAACGTTCATCCCCTGGTCAACCGTGTGTGGATGCGCTCATCCGAAGGCTCTTCCTGGACCGCCCCCGCCGACACCAAGATTTGAGGCCACCCTCTACTACAACCACCGCACCTCATAAGGTCCCAACGAAACGTCGCGCCCGCCCACCTTCACCACCGCCCCCCGGTCCCGCGTGTTGATCACCAGCATCGTGCTGTCGGACGCCAGCGCCCGCACCCCGTCGCCCCCGTCGCCCTCCACCGACGGCACCCGCACCCGCACCCCCGGCGGGAACGCCTTGCCGAAGCGGGTCAGGAGGTCGAGCATCGGCAACGACCCGCCCCCACCCGCCTGTTGCGTGCCGTTCCACAGGCAGCCCGCGCAGGCACCGCCGCCGCCCTCCTCCGGGTTCCAGTAGAAGGCGGCGGAGACGCCGGACTCCGCGAGGTAGGTCATGGCCGTGGCCTGGACGGCGACGCGGTGGGGTTCCGTCCAGCCCTTGCGTTCGTCGTGGGAGTCGGGGGGTTCGACGTACCACTCGGCCCACCACACCGGCAGGCCGGTCGCCTCCTTCAGCCAGGCGGTGGTGTCGGCGAACTTGCGTGTGGCCTGGAACTCGTCGGGGACGAGCAGGTTGCCGTCGCGCGTGTAGCTGGAGCCGTCGACGACGACGAAGTCCGCGCCCGCCTTGTGCTGGTTCCAGTAGTCGACCGCGTCGAGGGAGCGCTGGTCCAGTACTCCCCAGGGGCCTTGCACCACCGAGGAGTTGGAGCCGGATCCGGGGGCGTTGCTGTCCATGACGACGTACGGTCCCCCGACGAGGGCGTCCTTGCGCTCTTTCTTCACCGCCTTGTAGACGAGGTTGTAGAGGTCGGTGTAGCCCTCGTAGTCCCAGCGCTTACGGCCGTCGTCGTAGAAGCCCTTGAGCTCGTTCCACACGATGAAGTGCCGGACGGACGGATAGCGTTTGGCGATGACGCCGGCGAGGTCGGCGAAGTCCTGGAAGTGGGGGCGGTCGGGCGCCTTTTCCAGGGACTGCTTGGACCAGTCGGTCGTGTTCGGGCTGCCGCCCTTCATCCAGTCCGGGGCGCAGCACAGGGTGAGCACGGGCATCCCGCCCGAGCGGCGGATGAAGTCGACGCGGCGGTCGAGGTCGCCGAAGTTGTAGGTGCCCGGTCTGGGCTCGGGGTTGTCCGCGCCCCAGCCCATGATGTGCTGGTTCTGCGGCATGGGGTCGCCGGAGAGCAGCGTGGTCACCGTGTTCTTGGCGCTGTCGTCGCCGAGGTCGGCGCTGTACTGGGTGTGGGTGAAGCCCCAGCCGACGTCGGCCGGGCTCTTGCCGTCGCCCGGTCCGCCGCGGGGGCCGCCGCTCGACTCCCAGCCGCCGATGCTCACCGTGAACAGCAGCGCCAGCGCCGCGGCGACGGCCGCGAGCAGTGCGCCGAACCGCCAACGCCCCGGATTTGACAACGCCCTACCCCCAGCACGACGTCCCATCTCCGCAAGGGTAACGGCGTGGGGTACCGAGTGCGGCGGCTTCGCACCGAAAGGCCGTGATGAACGCTTTCGGCACTCTCGTCCGCCTACGCTCAGTCGTCGTAGACGGCCCGCAGCGCGTCCTGGGCCGTAGCAAGTGCGGCCGCTCGGTCCAGGCCGAGCCGGCGGGCGCGCTCGGCGTACGTGCGGGCCGCCGTGGCGGCCTCGCGTGCGGCCGTGTCGCCCTGGGGCGCGATGAACGTGCCGTGGCGGCCTCGGGTCTCGATCACTCCGTCCGTCTCGAGCGCGCGGTAGGCCTTGGCCACGGTGTTGGCGGCGAGGCCCAGTTGCTCGGCCAGTCCCCGTACGGTCGGCAGCTTGTGGCCCGTGGGCAGGGCGCCGGAGCGGGCCTGTTCCGCGACGGCGGCGCGGATCTGCTCGTAGGGCGGCTCGGACGCGTGCGGGTCGACGGACAGGTGCAAGGCCACGCGGGACTCCCGGCTGGTGGGCGGCGATTGTGGCCCCATTGTCCGCTACCCGTCACAGCACCAGGTCCGTGCCGCCGGCCGCCCGCAGCCAGGTATCGAGGCCGAGGACCGTCTCGGCCGCGACCCGGAACGATTCGGCGGCGCCGTCCTCGAGAGCCGTCTTCATCATCTCGCCGTCGAGCAGCGGCTTCACGGGCGAGTCCTTGTCCGCCGCCACGCGGCGCAGTCCCGTCTGGAGCGCCACCGCGTAGCGCGGGTCCTGGGTGCTCGGGTAGGGGCTCTTGACGCGGTCGGCGACCACGTCGGGGAGCACGTCGCGGACGGCGGCGCGCAGCAGGGACTTCTCGCGGCCGTCGAAGGTCTTCATGGACCAGGGGGCGTTGAAGACGTACTCGACGAGGCGGTGGTCGCAGAAGGGCACGCGCACCTCGAGGCCGACGGCCATGCTGGCCCGGTCCTTGCGGTCGAGGAGCATCTGCAGGAACCGGGTCAGGTGGAGATAGCTGACCTCGCGCATGCGCCGTTGCAGGCCCTCCTCGCCCGGCAGGTGCGGGACTTCGGCGAGCGCGTCGTGGTAGCGGGCCGCGAGGTAGCCGCCGACGTCGATCTTGTCGAGGACGCCCTTGCCGAGGAGCGCGGTGCGTCCGTGGTCCCGCGAGCCCGAGAAGGTGTTCGCGGCGCCCCCGGCGATCCAGGGGAAGGTGTCGGCGAGCGCGGCCTCGGTGTGGAACCACTGGTAGCCGCCGAAGATCTCGTCGGCGGACTCCCCGGACAGAGCGACCGTCGACTGTTCGCGGATCGCCTTGAAGAGGAGGTAGAGCGAGGTGTCGCCGTCGCCGAAGCCCAGGGGCAGGTCCCGGGCGGTCAGTATCGCGTCGCGGTTCTTCTTGTCCATGAGCGCGGCGGTGTCGAGCACGACGTCGTGGTGGTCGGAGCGCACGTGCTCGGCGAGGGCGTGGGCGTACGGGCCGTCGGGGGTGGCCCGCAGCGGGTCCGGGCGGAAGTTCTCGGTCTGGCCGGTGAAGTCGACCGCGAACGACCGCACCGGTCCGCGGCCCGACGCGGCGAGTCCCTTCGCGGCGAGCGCGGTGATGGCGGAGGAGTCGAGCCCGCCGGAGAGCAGGGTGCACAGAGGGACGTCGGCGATGAGCTGGCGGCCGACGATGTCGTCGAGCAGCTCGCGCACCCGGCGGACGGTGGTGTCCACGTCGTCGGTGTGCTCCCGCGCCTCGAGCGCCCAGTAGCGCCTGACGGTCAGGCCCGAGCGGCGTACGCACACGGTGTGCCCGGGGCGCACCTCGAGCAGGCCCTGGTAGACGGCGTGGCCGGGGGTCTTGGCGAACGCCAGGATCTCGGCGAGGCCCTCGGCGTCCACGGAGGGCCGGACGGAGGGGTGGGCGAGGATGGCCTTCTGCTCGGAGCCGAAGAGCACGCCGTCCGGGGTCGGGCAGTAGTAGAGCGGCTTGATGCCCAACCGGTCGCGGACCAGGAGGAGTTCCTCGGTCCGGGGGTTCCACAGGGCGAACGCGTACATACCGTTGAGGCGCTCGGTGAACGCCTCGCCCCACTCGAGGTAGGCGTGCAGCACGACCTCGGTGTCACTGCTGGTACGGAAGTTGTGCCCGAGCGAGGTCAGCTCGGCGCGCAGCTCGCGGTAGTTGTAGACCTCGCCGCTGTAGGTGGTGGCCAGCAGGGTGCGCCCGTCGTGCTCGACGAGCATCGGCTGCTTGCCGCCCTCGATGTCGATGACGGCCAGCCTGCGGTGGCCGAGTGCGGCATGCGTGTCCAGCCAGATGCCCGAGGCGTCCGGGCCGCGGCAGGCCATGGTCTGCGTCATCGCGTCGAGCGTTCCGCGGGCCCTGGTGAGGTCCTGGTCGTAGGAGATCCATCCGGTGATTCCGCACATGGTCGCGGTGTCCCCTTTCGGTAGGCCGCCCCGGGGTCCCCGAAGCGCGGCTCAGCCCCCGTGGTCGCGGTCGGCGTCGTTTCCGTCGGCCGCTGCGGCGATCACGCTACGCCCAAGTAGTTGCATCCACCATCTATGGTCGGTAAAAACCTTTGGATCAGGCCGGATTCTCTGCTTATGGTGCGCAAATGACGTTGATTGTCCGGGACTTCGTCCCCGCCGACGCGGAGCGGACCGCCGAGGCCCGCCGCGCCGCCCAGCCCTTTATGGTGATCACGCCCGAATTGCTCGCCCAGGAAGCCGGCCGGGCCCCCGCCGAAGCGCATTTCCGCCTGCTCGTCGCCGAACTCGACGGCAGAGTGGTGGGCATGGCGCGCACCGGGTTCTACGTCGACGGCGCGGAGCCGGGCCAGGCATTCGCCAACCCCTGTGTGCATCCCGGGTGGACCGGCCGCGGCGCGGGGTCCGCGCTGCTCGCCGCGGCCGAGGAGCACCTGGCGCATCTCGGCGCCCGGTCGGTCTTCGCGTGGACGCTCGACGACGGCCGCTCCCCCGCCTGGGCCGAGCACCGCGGCTACGAGCGCCTCCGCCCGTCCCGCTTCCTCCGCCTCGACCTCGCCTCCGCCGACCTGCCTCCCCGGCCCGAGGCACCGGAGGGCATCGAGCTGCGCACCGCGGCGGACTTCGCCGCCGACCCGTACCCGCTGTACGAACTGGACGCCGAGGTCACCCCGGACGAGCCGGGCGACGTGCCCGCGGAAGCCGTGCCGTACGAGACCTGGTTGGACACCGTCTGGCGGCAGCCCGTCCTCGACCCCGCCCTCACGGTGGTGGCCGTCGAGCGCGGCGGACGGCCCGTCGCCTTCACCCTCGCCCACACCGACGGGCGGGACCGCTATATGTCCGGCATGACGGGCACGGCCCGCGCGCACCGCGGCCGGGGGCTCGCCCGGCTCGTGAAGCACCACAGCCTGGGGCTGGCACGCACCGCCGGATACCGCGAAGCGTTCACCCACAACGATGCCGGGAACGCGCCGATGCTGGCGGTCAACACATGGTTCGGATATGCCCCTGCCATGGACGAGTGGCGCTATGTCCGTCACTTCGGGTGAGCACGGGAGAAACGGGAGAACAGCAATGGCCGTAACGACGCGCGTCGCGCTCGCCACCTCGGACAAGGGGCTGGACGTCGACCCGGATCTGCCGCCGATGCTCGAGGCACTGCGCGCGCGAGGTGTCGATGCCGTGGCGGTGGCGTGGGACGACACGGACTTCGACTGGTCCGCGTGCGCGGCCGTGGTCATCCGCTCCACCTGGGGCTACCACGACCGGTGCCCGGAGTACCTGGAGTGGACCGCCGCGGTGGCTTCCGTCACCCGCCTCCACAACCCGGCCGCGCTCGTGCGCTGGAACACGGACAAGCGGTATCTGCGGGAACTCGCCGAGCGCGGCGTGCCCGTCGTCCCGACCCGGTACATCGCCCCGGGCGAGAACGTCGACCTCCCCGGGGGCGGTGACTTCGTCGTCAAACCCACCGTCTCCGCCGGCTCGCAGGACAGTGCCCGCTACACGCAGCACCAGGCCGGCCCGGCCGCGCGCCATGTCGCCGCGCTGCATGCCGCGGGCGCGACCGCGATGGTGCAGCCGTACCTGCGCCGGATCGACGAGGGCGAGCGGGCGCTCGTCTTCCTCGGCGGGGCGTTCAGCCATGCCCTGCGCAAGGGGCCGGTGCTGACCGAGGCCGGGGTCATCGACAACGACCGTGCCCCGCACCCGGACCTGGTGCCCCACGAGCCGTCGGCCGCCGAACTGGCCCTGGCGGACGCGGCGCTGGCAGCCGTGCCGACGCGCGACGCCCTCCTGTACGCGCGGGTCGACATGGCGGTCGGCGACGACGGGGCGCCGGTGCTGATGGAGCTCGAGCTCGTGGAGCCCCACCTGTTCCTCACCCACAGCGAGGACGGCCTGCGCCGCTTCGCGGACCTCGTGGAGGCGCGGGCGTAGAGATCTAGGGATTGGGCCGCGCCCCCAGCGGTCTGCAGCCGTTGCCCACGACGCGGTCGGGGACCCTGGCGTGGACCTCCTGGCAGTACATCGTCCGCCCCGTGTTCCTGATGGTGATGAAGGCCTTGAGCTGGACGCCCGAGGCCTTGGCGCCCTTGAGTGCCGTGCAGCGGCCCGTCGCGTGCATCTCGTTCTCGGGCGGGACGTCCCAGAACACGTACCAGGGCTGGGTGGGGTCGAACTCCCCGAGGTTGATGTCGCAGGTGTAGCCGGGCTTCGCCGCGTGCGGCCAGCCGGCGCCGAGGGAGCCTAGTGCCAGGACGGCGGCCGCCATGGGGGCCAGGGTGTACCGGATGCGCATGGTGGATCCCTCCTGCGGGCGGACGTCCCCACCTCACACGGTCGGGGGCGTGCCGCCGGGCGGCAACCGCAGACGGGCCGACAGGGGGATCACCCCACGTAGTGGAACGTCGGTTTCGGGTGCATCAGGAAGTCGTGGTGCGAGATGTTCCACGCGTACGCCCCGGCCATCGCGAAGGCGATGCGGTCCCCCGCGCGCAGCCGGGCCACCGGGACGCGGCGGGCCAGGACGTCCTTGGGGGTGCACAACTGGCCGGTGAGGGTGACCGGTTCGCCGTGGACGGCGGGGCGGGGCCGGGGGTGGGGCCAGGGGTCGGCGGGGAGCACCGTGAAGGGCTGGTCGTGGTTCTTCGCGGCCGGGGTGCGCAGGTGGTGGGTGCCGCCGCGCAGGATCGCGAAGGCCTCGCCGTGGCTGTGCCGGACGTCGAGCACCTCGGTCACGTACGTGCCGCAGTACGCGGTGAGCGAGCGGCCGGGCTCGATCCGCAGGGTGAACCGCGGGTGGCGGGCGGCGAGTTCGCGCAGGCCACGGCCGTAGGCGGGCCAGTCGAAGCGGGCCAGTGGGCGGGCGTAGTCGACGGCCATGCCGCCGCCGACGTCGACCTCGGTCAGGCCGAGGCCGTGCCGGGTGTCGAGGTCCCGGGCCCAGTCGGCGACGCGGGCGGCGACGGCCAGGTGGGCGGGGGCGTCGAGGCCGCTGGCGAGGTGGGCGTGGATGCCGCGCAGGCGCAGGCGGCTGTCGCGCAGCAGGGGCAGGCAGGCCTCGGCGCGGTCCGGGTCGAGGCCGAAGGGGCCGGGGCGGCCGCCCATGACGAGCGCCGCGCCGTCGATGCCGTCGCCGATGGGCAGGTTGACGCGGAGCAGGATCTCGGCGGCGGCGTCGAGGGCGAGCAGCATGCGCAGTTCGGTCTCGCTCTCCACATGGATGCGCTCGACGCCCAGCCGCAGGGCGAGCCGGAGTTCGTCCTCCGTCTTGCCGGGGCCGCCGAAGGCGAGCGGGAGGCCGGGCACGGCGGCGCGGACGTGGGTCAGCTCCCCGCCCGAGGCGGCCTCGTACCCGGTGACGTACGGGGCGAGGGCTCGCAGAACGGCGGGAGCGGGGTTGGCCTTGGCCGCGTAGTACAGCTCCACGCCGTCGGGGAGCGCGGACCGTACGGCACGGGCGTGCCCGGCGAGGTCGCGCAAGTCGTGTACGTAGGCGGGCAGTTCACCGGCTGACAGCAACGGGATCACGGCGTGGCGCTCCAGGAGGCGGGGGAACCGGCGAGCACGGACAGGAGCCCCGAGGCGAGGGGCGAGGCGATGCGGACATAGCCGGCGTCCCGGTCGGCCTTGCGTTCCCACCGGGTCAGCAGGTTGGCCTTGGCGGGCAGCGGCACTCCGGCGGCCAGCGCCCGCAGCGGCGGCGGATCGCCGTGCGCGGCGGCGCATGCGGCGAGCACCCGGCGCACGGCGGACCACAGGCGCGGCTCGAGGCGCGGGTACAGGTCGGCGAGAGCGGCGAGCATCTCGGCGACGTGGTTGACGAGCAGGCAGTAGACGACCCGGTCCCAGCCGCGCCCGGGGCTGTACGCCACGGCGCGGGCGACGTCCCCGGGGAGCGCGGCCAGGGCGGCGGCGTGGTGGCCGGGGAGCAGCTTGGTGCCCTCCAGGTCGCGGAAGAGGACCTGCCGGGGCGTACCGTCCCCGTCGACGCCGATCACGACGTTCTGCAGGTGCGGTTCCAGGGCCACTCCGTGGTCGAAGTAGGCGGCCAGCACGGGCGGGACGAGCAGGCGCAGGTAGGTGTCCCACCAGTCGAGGGCCTCGCCCGGGCCGGCGACGGCCGGCAGCCGGGCGAGCTGCGCCGGGCCGGTGGGGTATTCGTCGGCGACGGCCGCCGCGAGCAGGCCGGTCAGGCCGGGGGCGAGCCGGGCCCCGAGCCCCTCGCGGACGATCACGCCGAAGCCCTCGGCGAGTTCGCGGCCCCCGAGGCCGAGCGTGCGGTACGCGGGCTCGCGCAGCAGCCCGGCGCCCGGGAAGCGGGCGGCCAGGTCGGCGGCCACCGGCTCCAGCAGCCGGGTCAGGGCGACGGCGCCGGTCAGTTCGTACTCGGCGTTCTTGCGCAGGCAGTTGGTGATGCGGATGTTCAGGCTGAACTTCAGGAAGGTACGGCCGTCGTAGAGCGTGCGCACCGAGGCGGTGGGGGCGAAGTCGCCGCCGCGCGGCCCGAGATCGAGGACGTCGCCGCGCCGCAGCGCGGCCCGCAGGGCGGGGTGGTCCCGCAGCATGGCGTACTGCCAGGGGTGCACCGGCAGCAGGACGTAGCCGTCCGGCACCGCGCCCTGGCGGTCGAGCGCGTCCAGCGCGCCCGGTGCGGTGCTGTCCTGCCGTACGTACGCCCTCCGTACGGCGAGGTGGCGCAGGGCGAACCGGGCGCGGGCCTCGGGGGCGTAGCGCTCCCAGTCCTCGGGCGTGCCGGTGCGGGCCTTGGGGGTGGGGTGGAAGCGGTGGCCGAAGAGCAGGGACTGCTCGGAGTCGAGATAGGCGTCGCCGACGGAGGCCTCGCGGGGGCGGGCGGCGAGTGCGGCGCTCACTCCCGCGTGGCTGGCGGCGACCTGGCCGAGGAACTCGTCGTTGCGGACGCCGGTGCGCAGCTCCAGTTCGCGGTGGATGTGCTCGGCCAGGGCGGGCCAGGGCAGTTCGGCCCAGGAGCCGTCGTCGCGCCGGCCGAAGGCAGGCCCGGTGAAGCGGTGGGCGCCTATCAGGGAGGCGCGGCGCAGCGCGATGCGCAACAGAGTGCCGCTGCGGGGCAGTCGCAGCAGCAGCCGTCCGTCGGCGACGGCGGTCTGGTGCTCGGGACCGGAGACCTCGCGGAGCAGGCAGTTGAGCAGGGTGTGGGCGACGGCGTGATCGGCGGAGACGAGGGCACGGACGGAGGGCGGCGAGGACATGACGGCGACTCCAGCGGATGCGGGGGCGGGGGCAGGCGACGGAGGCGGGCGGGGGCTCCTTCAACGCGGCGTGCTCGTCAGGTAGTTGGGCCCGTCCACATAGTGCTTGTTGATGTCGGCGGCGCCGGAGCGCTCCTTGCTGAGCAGCGTTCCCGCCGTGACCATGGCCTTGACCGGCAGCCGGCGGGCGTGCAGCACCCGGGCGCGCAGCACGGCAGCGGCACCGGGGGTGATGCGGGCGGTGGCCGCGTCGAGGCGGTCGCGGAGGCGGCCGAGCGACGCGGCCAGCGGTATTCGGCCGAGCCGGTCCAGCTCGAAGGCGAGTGCGCCCGCGCACAGGTGCACGGTGATGGTCGCGAAGACGTCGGCGAGCGGCCCGTCGCCGCCCACCACGACCCGCGGGTCGTCGAAGCCGAGCAGGCGCGCGGCCTTCCCGCCCAGTCGGGCGGCGAGGCGGGCCGGGTACACGCGCGGCGAGTCGTTGTCCTTCAGCAGCAGACGCAGCCGGGTCCGGCGACGACCGTCCTCGTCCGGGCCGTCCTCGTCCAGCACCTGGTCCAGCACCACAGAGATGTTCTGCTGGTGGGACTCGAGGGCGATGCCGTGGTCGAAGAGCATGGTGTGCCAGTCCAGCAGCAGCTCCAGGAAGGCGTCGAGGAAGGCGGTGAGCGATCCGCCGTAGTAGCGCTCGGCGAGCGCGTCCGCGACGAGGGTGCCGTCGGGCGTACGGGCGAGCAGCGCGGCCACGGGCACCACGTGGGCGCGGTGCAAAGCAGCCGGGTAGCGGCGTACGAGGACGGCGAGCAGTTCGTGGCCCGCGTCGAGGTGGGTGCGTTCGTCGGCGAGGAGGACCGTGTCCGCGAAGCGCGGCTCGTGCGCGACGACCTCCTCGAGCAGCCGCTGGGCCACCTCGCCGTCGACGAGGCTGCCCGGCTTCATGGTGCGCCTGTTGCGCAGGCCCAGCGTCGAGGTGACGAGCGGGAGTTTGAGGTGCGTACCGGGATCGTCGGCGACGGCCACCGTGCGCATCGACAGCGTCGGGACCACGTCCAGCCACGCCTTCTCGGCCGTCCGCGCGTCCGCCCCGAGCCCGGTGTCCCGCAGCGCCCCGGCGAGCGGCGCGCCCGCCGTGAGCGGGTGGACGGGCAGCGCGAGGTGGGTGCCATCGAGGTCCGGCAGCCCGAGCGCGCCCGGCGCGGGCCACCACTGCGGCAGCGCGTCGTGCGGGCCTCGCACGGCTTCGCGCGGGAGCGCGAGCCAGCGCAGGGCGAAGCACGGATGGAACTCGGGCGCGTAGGGCAGGAGTTCGCGCTCGCCGAGCCCCGCGCGGGCGTGGCCCGTCGGGTAGAGGGGGTGGTCCCGGAAGGCGGCGAGCGTGTCGTACGCGACGGCACCGCGCAGCCCCGTCCAGGAGGCCGTGCCGGTCCCGTACTCCGCGGCCAGCCGCTCGGCGACCGCGCCGCGCACCCGCCGGTGCAGCCGCCGTACCGCCAGCTCCTCGGCACACTCCGTGACGAACGCGTCGAACCCGGCCCGGTCCCCCGGCCCGACCGCCGCGCGCAGCCGCTCCAGCACCGGCCGCAGCCCGGTCACCACCGTGCCGTCGGCGGCCATCAACAGCGGCTTGCGCGACCGCACTTCGCACTGGAACCCGTCGGGCCCGACCGGCAGCGACAGCGCCTCGCCCATGGCGGTGAGCCGGAGCCAGTCGCCGTCGGGGCGGTGCTCGGTGCGCGCCGTGCTGCGCAGCCCGTAGGCGTCCTCACGGAGCAGGGTGTCGAGGACCCGGGCGAGGAGGCCGTCCTCCACCGCGTCGGTCACGGTCGGGCTCATCAGGTGATCTCCCATCGCCGGGAAGCCAGGAACTCCGCGACGGCGCGGTCGATCCGGCCCTCGTCGGTACCGGTCGCCCGCAGCGCGCCCAGGTAGTCACGGTTGGTGCGGTAGAGCGGGTGTTTCTCGCCGATCCCGCGCAACGGCCGGTAGGCGAGCCGTACTCCGTCGCGCTCCGTGTCGCTCGCCCCGGGCGCGGTCACAAGGGTGCCGCCGCGCCCGGCACACACGTACTCCATACGTACCCTGCCGTCGGTACGCGCACCGAGATCGGCGGGCAGCGGCTCGCCGAGATGGGTCCGCAGGATGTGCTCGAAGAGCGGTATGCCGAGTGCCTCGGCGAGCGCGAGGTCGCACCGGTCGCCGATGGCACGGTAGTTGACCTCGATGATCCGGGCCCGCTCGCCCTGCACCACGTACTCGGTGTGGCACACCCCGAACCCGACGCCGAGGGCGATCAGCTGCTCGACCACCCGTGCCGTGTGCGGCTGTGGCGGCTCGGGCAGCAGGTCGAGCCGTTCCTCGACGAAGTGCGGCGGCGGGGAGAGCGTGGTGCGGAACGAGCCGAGGACGTGCAGCGTACGCGCATCGCCGAGCGTCTCGAGGGTGTGCAGCGGCCCGGCGAGGTACTCCTCGATGACGAGCGCCTCGCCGGGGCGGTGATCTCTTGTCCGGCGCACGGTGTCGGCGAGTTGGCGGGCATCGCGGACGAGGACGACGTCCTCGCTGGCCACGCCCTCGCGCGGCTTCACGACGCAGGGGAACGGCACCGGCCCCGGCTCTTCGCCCGCCGCGAGCTCGACGCACCGGACGAAGTCCAGCCCCGCCTCGGCGAGGCTGCGGCGCAGCTGGGCCTTGTTCTTGGCGCGGAACGCGGCCCGCCAGTCCTTGCCGGGGAGGCCGAACCAGTCGGCGGCGAGGGCGGCTTGGGTCTGGAGGTGGTCGCTGTTGGTGAACACGGCGTCAGGCCGTCGCTCGATGCCGAGTACGGAGATCCGCCCTATGACCTCACGGAAGTCCCGCACTTCACAGGGGATGACGTCGATGTCCGCGCCCCAGCGCGCCGGTTGATCGGTGAGCACGGTGACGGCCAGCCCCAGGCGGGCGGCGGCGGGCAGGAAGCCCTCGGTGACGGAGTCGGTGGGGTTGAGCGCGAGGAGGTACAGCCGCTGCACGGAACCGCCGCCCTTCGGGTGCGCGAGGGGTCACCCGAGGATCGCAACACCGGCGGCTGTCACGTGCAACGGCATGGGGAGGAGCGACGCATCCTATGTACCGCGTTGGGCTCTTCGATGTCTTTGCGGGAGATCCACCCGATTGAGTCAACGGAGCCCGCATCGGCCCAAGTTGTTCCTCTACGTTGAGCACAGCGCTTCTCGCGCGTCCTCCCCTCAAGAGGAGTTGTACGTCGGGCTCTCGCCCTGGGAGCCCGAATGGGCTCCTCCGGAAGCGACCACCGGGCAACTTGGTCGCGCCAGATGAGGGGAGGACGCCCATGGGGTGCCACCGGAAGAAGTCACTGCCCAGGCGATTCTGGGCCATGGTCCGAGAACTGGGCCGGTGGCTGATCGGACGGTGAACCGGCAGGCCGGAGACCGGCAGTCCTCACATCAGCTGAGGACTCCCGGTCGGTAATCCGTCCTTCGGTTGGTCCTCGCCATGGATGCCTGGTCCGTGGCGGGGACCTCCTTTGTACCGTACCCGGCGGCCGATGGGGCCGACAACACAGGAGGCAGCGTGAACACACTGGAGTGGAGCCTGGGCGCGTTCGCCTATACCAGTGCCGGACTGGCGTTCCTTTCGGCCACCAAGCTGATGCCTGCCGGATTCCTGCGCGAGCTCGGACTCGAGGAACCCGAGCTGGCGAAAGACCGCCGCTTCGTGGCCTTCCTCTGGGCGTTCTGGACACTCATGCTCGTCTTCTGGCCGCTCGTCGCCCTCTACGGTGCCGCCACCGCCGACTGGCCGTTCTGGACGCACCGCGTCACACGCCACCCGCGCTGGAACTGCACCGACGACGCCGGGATCTACGACCACGACGATCACCCGAAGTGCCAGCGCGGGCCTTGGCGTTGGGTACTCGGAGGCCGCTGACCTCAGGCCTCGACGCTCTCGACGAGGAAGTGACCCGGCGCCGGATGGGCCCGGGTCACCTCGATCGGCTGAGTGCGGCGGACAACGTACGCGTTGCCGTCCTCGAACTCCAGCAGCCGGGAGGCGGGCAGGACGCGCACCGCCTCCCGGACCGTGTGCGGGATCCCGCCGACGCTGATGATGTCGCCGACGCGTACGCCGTCTCCGGTCACGGTGACCGTGACGGTGTCGAGGCGGTCGGCGACGGCTTTGTAGGGGAAGGAGAGGATCCGTCCGTCAACTCGCCGTGCTGCGGCGGACGCTCGGAAGCCTGACGGCGTCCGGGACGGGTGGTTCGTGGGGCCTGAGGTCGTAGGCTGGTCGGGCATCGTTGGACTCCTTGGCGTGGATCGCGATGCAGGACCCCGGCGCGGGGCGATGCGGGTGCTGGTAACACCCGCGTGCCCGTAGCCGCCGGGGTCTGCCGCGGAGACCGTACTGCTCTTCATGAAAAACAACCAAGCAATCCGGGGAACTCTTCACACGATCGGGTTGCCTGCCGCGAAAAGCGGTACAGTCTCGGGTCTCGACAGTACTCAACACCAGTGTCCGCACTACGAGTTGAAGGCCGGGTGACCATGCCCAAGGCAGCCGGAGAGGCGGCCGACCAGCGCCCGCTCCATGAGCGCATCGCGGCGGATCTGCGGGACGAGATCATGTCCGGCGAACTGCCGCCGGGCGGCAATCTGCCCTCGACCCAGCAGCTGAAGGAGCGGTTCGACGCCTCGAACGCGACCGTGCAGAAGGCGGTCGGGCTGCTGAAGGCGGAAGGGCTGGCCGTGGGGCGCCCGGGATCCTCGGTCACGGTCCGGGAACACCGGCAGCGGACGATGCGGCCCGCCGACATCCTGGCACCCGCCGAACCGGGCCGGCCCTACCGGTGGATCACGGAGGCCGCGAAGCGGGGCGCACGGGCCCGCAGCAAACTCCTGGACGTCGGCGAGGCGAGGCCGCCCGCGGACATCGCCGCCGCGATGAACATCGCCAAGGGCGGCTCGGCCCTGCTGCGTTCCCAGATCCTGCTCTTCGACGACGAACCGGTGGAGCTGGTCAAGGCGTACTACCCGCTCGACATCGCCAAGGGCACCGCGATGATGGAGCCGCGCAGGATCCTGGGCGGAACGGCCACGCTGCTGGCCGAGTTGGGTTATCCGCCACGGCGGTGCGTGGAGCGGGTGTCGGCGCGCGTTCCCACGCAGGAGCAGTATGCGGCGCTGGAGATGCCCGGCGACCTGCCGGTGCTGCGGTGCTTCCGCGTCGTGTACAGCGACGGCGACCGGCCGGTCGAGGTGAGCGTCGCGGCCAAGGCCGGGCATCTCTACGAGCTCGAGTACGAGCACTCCGTGCAGGCCTAGCCGGGCAACTCCCCCGCTCGCGCCAGCACTTCGAGCTCGTCGAGGGCCCGCTGAGCCCGGTCGGCCGCGGCGGGGTCGCGGTCGGCGAGGCCGCTCTCGGCGAACTCGTCCTCGTCCAGACGCAGGACGGTACGGCCGTCGGCCGAGAGCCACAGGTCGAGGTCGAGGTCCTCGACGACGAGCCCGTCCCCGGTGACCGAGGCGGGGCGGGTGACGTCGCAGTACCAGCCCTTCAGCACGCCGGCGGCGTCCCGTACCTCCTTGACGGAGTACCAGCGGTCGCGCCAGTAGTGCTCGGTGAAGACGTCGCCCTGCTCGAAGCGTACGAACCCGAAATCGCGGTCGCCCGCTCCGGCCCAGGGGGCCCGGACGACCGCGTGGGTGCCGTCGTCGGAGACGACGGTCGCGGGGTAACGCACATCGCGTCGGGGGTGCTTCAGCAGTCGTACGGTCACGTGGCTGCCCGCGGTCAGCAATTGCCTGGTCATGGGTGCAGCCTCCCCCAGAGAGTGGCGGCGGGCCACTGCATTTCGCGAGGGGGAGGCTGCTCGGTGCTACGACGCTACGACCCGAGTACGGCCGAGGCGCAGGTGGTGCGCGTCGCGTGGGCCGGGTCGAGGGCGTTGGCGACCTCGTGGAAGGCGACGAGGTCGAGCGTGCCGACCGTGACGTGCTCGGACAGGTCGAGCGCGCAGAGGTCCTGGAGCCGGACGTTGTTCACGTTCGAGCCGGACAGGTACTGGCTCTGGTACGGGGTGACGATCTCGTCGTACTTGGTGACGAGAACGGTGTAGCGGACACCCGGCATCGTGTCGGGCGCGGAGTTGAGGTGGCTGAGGAAGGGGGAGCCGAGCGCCTGGTCCGTGAGGCCGGGCGTGATGGCGTGGATCGCCTCACGGGCGCCGGGGACCACGTCCATGAGCTTGGTGAGACCGGACATCGTCGTGCCGTGGTTGCTGGGCGCGATGCCGATGAGCGCGTTCACCTTGGCGGCGCCGCCGAGGAAGTTCAGGTAGTGACGCGGCATCAGGCCGCCGCCCTGGGAGTGGCCGACGATGTCGACCTTGTCCACGCCGGTGGTGGTGCGGACCTTGTCGACGAAGTCCGAGAGCTGCCCGGCGGACTTCTCGATCGAGCCGAGGCCGTAGAACAGCGGGATGCCCTTGACCTGGCCGTAGTCGAAGGAGAAGACGCAGTAGCCGCGCTTCACCAAGTAGGGCGCGAGAACGAGCCAGTTGTCGATGGAGTTGCCCGCCGTGCCGTGGGAGAGGACAACGGGCCGCGGGTGCGCGGCGGATGGCTTGCAGGAATAGTCATTCCACCCGCTGCTGACAACCGCGGCCCGGGCCGGGGCGGCCGTCGCGGCGGTCTGTGCCGCGCATATCAGGGCGAGTGCCGGGACGAGCGCGCACAGGATGCGCAGAGCTCTTCTGAAAAAGGGCATGAGGGAACACCTCGCAGGTGGGGGAGGTGCGGGGAGCGCCGCACCGCGAACTGGGCCTGCCCGCATGCTGCTCGGAGGGCATCAAGTTACGTGCCAGTAAGATTGCGGGAACGTTACTCGCGCGTCAATAAGCCCGGCACAGATTTCTGCGTGCGGATCCGGCCACTTTCGCGGGGCCGAATATCAGCCGGTACGGGGCGAGTTCGGAAGCGGCGACCAGAGTCCGGCGGCGGTTCCGTCACGCAGATGTTGCTCGTAGACGACGACTTTGTTGCGGATGACCTCGAGGCCGGCGGCCAGTTCGGCGATCTTCTCCTCCACGGCGCGTTCGTGTTCCCGGAGGAGTTCCAGGCGCTCCGCCTCGTTGCCGGGCCCGGAGCGGACGAGTTCGGCGAACCGCTTGATCGTGGCGATCGGCATGCCGGATGCCCGAAACCGGTTGCACAGGAGCAGCCACTCCACGTCGGCGGGTTCGTACACCCGCTGCCCTCCCCCGGTGCGGGCGACGGGGCGCAGGAAGAGGCCCTCGCGCTCGAAGAACCGCAGGGCGTGCACGCTCAGCCCGGTCGCCTCGGAGACCTTGCCGATGGACAGGGCTTCTCGATCTTGTGTCATGCCACCCGACGGTAGACGGTAGCTTGACCTCGCCTTCACTCCAGCTTTTAGCGTCGCTGCCATGACGACGACACAGCTGACGACACAGCCGCAGAAGACCGGCACCGGATTCGGTGCGCACAGCACCGCGGACGAGGTGCTCGCCGGAATCGACCTGTCGGGCAAGACCGTTCTGGTAACCGGCGGCTACTCGGGCCTCGGCCTGGAGGCCACCCGCGCCCTCGCCCGCGCAGGGGCGCGGGTCATCGTCCCCGCGCGCAGGACCGAGGTGGCGGAGAGCGCAGTGCGCGACATCCAGGGGACGGAGGTGCACGCGCTCGACCTGGCCGACCAGGAGAGCGTCCGGGCCTTCGCCGACCGTTTCCTGGCGACCGGTCGGCGCCTCGACATCCTCATCAACAACGCGGGCATCATGGCCTGTCCGGAGACCCGCGTCGGCCCGGCGGACTGGGAGGCGCACTTCGCGGTCAACCACCTCGGCCACTTCGCCCTCGTCAACCGCCTCCGCCCGGCGCTGACTCCGGGCGGGGCGCGGGTGGTGTCGGTGGCCTCGTCCGGGCACTTCCTCTCGGACATCCGGTGGGACGACCTCCACTTCCGCACCGGCTACGACCGGTGGCTCGCCTACGCGCAGTCGAAGACCGCGAACATCCTCTTCGCCCTGCACCTCGACGCCCTGGGCGCGCGCAACGGGCTGCACGCCTTCTCCGTGCACCCGGGCAGCATCCTCACTCCCCTGCAGCGGCACGTCCCCCGCGACGAACAGATCGCCCAGGGCTGGATGAGCGAGGACGGCACGCCGGCCGAGGGCTTCAAGTCCCCGGCCCAGGGCGCGGCGACGGCCGTATGGGCGGCGACCTCGCCCCTGCTCGACGGCCACGGCGGCGCGTACTGCCAGGACTGCGACATCGCCGGGCCCGCCACCACCGACGACATGCTCATCGGCGGGGTCAAGCCGTGGGCCCTGGACCGGGGCGCGGCGGCGCGGCTCTGGGAGCTGTCGGGCGAACTCACGGGGGTGGACGGGTTCGCCGCCGCCTAGCACTGGTAGACAGCTCATCCTCTAGCGGTGCTAGTCTCCGCCTATCACTGCTAGAGGGAGGGTAGTTGTGGTTATGGACGGCCAATTAACAACGAAATCGGCGGAATTGACGGCTTCGGCTTCGGCTTCGGAGGGGCGGCGCACCGGGTGGTGGCCGCTGGTGGCGGTCGCGCTGGGCGTCTTCATGCTGATGCTGGACGCCACGGTGGTGACGGTGGCGCTGCCGGACATGGAGCGCGATCTGCGTGCGGGGCCGGCGGATCTGCAGTGGGTGATGAACGGCTACACCCTGGCGATGAGTGCGGCGCAGTTGACCTGCGGGTCACTGGCGGACCGGCTGGGGCGGCGGAGGCTGTTCCTCGCCGGGGTGGCGTTGTTCGCGGCGGCGTCGCTGGGGTGCGCCATGGCCACGACGGCGGGTGTCCTGATCGGGGCGCGGGTCGTGCAGGGGGTGGCCGGTGCGTTGATGTTCGCCACGACGCTGGCGCTCATCGGCCAGTGCTACGGCAGCAGCCGGGAGCGCGGCATCGCCTTCGCGGTGCGGGGAACGGTCGCCGGAGTCGCCGTCGTGCTCGGCCCGTTGGCGGGCGGTGCGCTGGTGACCTGGCTGGGCTGGCGGTGGATCTTCCTCGTCAACCTGCCGGTCGCGGCCGCCACTTGGGTCATCGCCGGGCGCGGGCTGCCGCGCCGGGAGGTTCTGGAGCGACGGCGGGTGGAGGCGGGCGGGCCGGTGACGCTGGCGGCCACGCTGACGCTGCTGACGTTCGCGCTGCTGCGCGGTGACGCGTACGGCTGGGGCAGCGCCCGGATCGTCGCCCTGTTCGCCGGGGCGGCGGTGGCGTTCGCCGCGTTCCTGGCCGTGGAGCGCCGCCACCCCGAGCCGATGCTGGACCTGTCGCTCTTCCGCGGGCCCGCCTTCACGGGGACCCAGATCGGCTCGTTCGCGGTGCAGGGCAGCATCTTCGCGTTGTTCGTGTATCTGTCGCTGTACTTCCAGAACGTGCTCGGGTACTCCGCGATGCGAACAGGTCTGTGTTTCCTGGCGGTTGTCGTACCGATCCTGATCGCGGGTCCGCTGGTGGGCACGTTCGGGGAGCGGCTGCCGCGGAGGGCGCTGGTGTCCGGTGCGCTGCTGATGCTCGGGGGCGGGCTGTTGCTGATGCACGGGGTGACCGTGCGGTCGGGCTGGACGCACCTGCTGCCGGGCCTGGCCGTGTCCGGCTTCGCGTGCGGCATCGTCCTGCCGGTGCTGGGCTCCCTGGCGGTGGAGGTCGACGATCCGCGGAAGCTGGGGATGGCGTCCGGGGTCAACAACACGGTGCTGCAGACCGGTTCGGCGATCGGGATCGCGGCGTATGGTGCGGTGCTGCACCGGCACGGGGAGACGGCGGCGGGCTTTGTCGCCGGGCTCGACCAGCTCTTCGTCGTTGCGGCGGGGGTTGCGGGGGCGGGGGCGGTGCTGACGTTCGTCCTGCTCGGGGGGAGGGTGCGGGGGCGGGGGCGGTAAGGGGTGTTTTTGCCCCGGTCCCGCCCTTTTCCCGATGTTCCAGACGGGTAGTTCTGGAGTGATCGGGAAAAGGCGGCATCGTCGCAGGTCAAGGCCCCTAGGCAAGCTCTGGTCCCCACGGAGGGGATGAAGAGCAGCATCGCACCTGTAGGAACTGTCACCGGGACCGTGTTCGCCGAGAGGCTGCGCGGTGTCCGGTGTATCCGTCTCTCGGTGTGGACCGACGAGACCACCAGCCCCGAGCGGCAGCGTGAAGCCGACGACGTTGCCGCCGCTGCCCTCGGTATCGATTTCGGCGAGGGTGAGGAGCTTCGCGAAGCGGTCGACCTGGACGTGTCCGCGTCCAAGGTCGGCCCCTTCGACCGGCCACAACTGGGCATGTGGCTCTCCCTGCCCCATACCTTCGACGCGTTGGTGTTCTGGCGCTTCGACCGTGCCATCCGGTCCATGGCCGACATGCACGAGCTCGCCAAGTGGGCCCGTGAACACCGCAAGGTCCTGGTGTTCGCAGAAGGGGTCGGCGGGGGTCGGCTGATCTTCGACTTCCGCAACCCCATGGACCCCATGGCCGAGCTCCAAATGCTCATGCTGGCGTTCGCGGCGCAGGTGGAGTCCCAGAACATCAAGGAGCGCGTCACCGGAGCACAGGCTGCCATGCGCACCATGGCCCTGCGGTGGCGTGGCGGCGGTGCACCTCCGTACGGCTACATGCCTGCCCCATGCCCGCCGAGCACGGCGGAAGCGGCCTGACCCTCGTCCAGGACCCTGAAGCCGTCAAGGTGATCGAGCGCATCGTGGCCATGCTGGTGGACGGCATGGGGCTGCACACGATCGCGCAGACCCTCAACGCCGAGGGCGTACCCGCGCCCGCCGAGCACTGGGCCCGTCTCAAGCACCGACTCACTCATGGGCTGGAAGATGCACCAGAACAAGCCCGTGCGCGACGACCACGGCAACCCCATCATGCTCACCGAAACGCCAGTCCTCACCCGCGAAGAGTTCGACCGCATCGGCGCACTGCTCACCCCCGCCACCGACAAGCCGACCGCCCCGGTACGCCGGGACTCCACCTCACTCCTGCTGCGCGTCATCCACTGCTCGGGCTGCCAGCGGCGCATGTACTACAAGCGCAGCGCCCACAACTACCAGTGCGCGTCGTGCAAGACCGGGCAGCACTGCCCCGCCCCCACGAGCATCGACGCTGCACTGGTCGAGGAGTACGTGAACGCGGAGTTCCTGCGACTCGTCGGCCCCATCCCCTACACCCGCACCATCGAGATACCCGGCTATGACCCTCAGCCCGAGATCGATGCCACCACGGCCGAGTACGAGGAGCACCAGAAGCAACAGGGCAAGCAGAAGTCCAAGGCAGCGCAAGCAGCTTGGCAGCGCCACGCAGACGCCCTTGACATACGGCTGGCCGAACTTGAGTCGCGGGAGACGGTAGAGCCCCGCCGCGAACGCATCCCCACCGGCCGCACCTACGCCGACGATTGGCACTCTGCTGACCCCGTCGGACGCCGGGCGATGCTCATCGAAGCGGGGGCACGGCTGGACATCCGGCGCGGCGTCAAGGGCGGGTGGCGCACACTCGATCTGCGCCGCGTGGACTTCACCATCACCGGGGATCTCACCCCCTGCATTGAAGAGGTGGCGACCAACGCCGGAGATGTCGAGAAGGAGAAGAACCCCGAGCATGCCCCCGCACCCGATGCCCGCCTACGCCTCCGGCAGGACGCAGTGACCACCGCCGCATAGACGCCCTGTGCAGGCGGCGAAGCCCCGGACGATCACTTGGCCGTCCAGGGCTTCGGCATGCCCGCAGACAGGCGTACAGGCCTTCCCCTCTGGGCCGCACCGGCTCGGGGCGCGCTCCGGGCTGCCTACAGCGGAGAGGGAGGGTGTTGGAGTGACGGTTTACACCACTTTTTTAGAAACACATAAAAAACCTAAGAGAAAGAGAGATTGGGACCTCAAACGGCACTGCGCCACCGGACAGCCCCTCGGGAAACCTCCGCTCTCCACTACAGCCCGGGAGAGAGAACGGCTCACCTGCCCGAAGGGGTGCGGGAAACCCTCGCTCTCCACACATACCGAGAGCGGGATTACCGCGCACCCACCCCGAGGGGGAACCCGGCGGACTGAGTGCCCGCTCTCGGAACCAGCGTTGCCCGTGCATCACGCGCCCCGCGTTACTCGGCGCGGTCTGCGGAGGTCGTGAGGCAACGCGCGGGGGACTACACCGCCCACGAGTAATCCGCCCTTCGGGGTGTGCCGAAAGGGGCCGAAGCGTGTGCAGTCCCCCATGTTGTCCCGCCTCGCCGGCGAGGACGACACAAGCCCGCTGACCCAACAGGTAGAGGTGCGCCGTACTCAATCGGCAGAGTTCCCCGGTTCGAGTCCGGGGGCGGGCACTCCAAGTGCAACCACATCCGTACGGCTCGCTTCCAGGAGCGAGTCACCTTCGATTTCGATCCACCGGAGGTCTCCATGACGAGCTGTATCGAATGCAGCGGGACGGCAACGCGCCGCGGACGCTGCGAAGTTCATGACCGGCAGTACCAGAGCCGACCCACAGTCCGGGCTCGGCGCTCACGGGGACGACGACGGGCCGAACGGCATGACGCTGCCGCACGGCTCCGGCGGATCGTGGAGCGCAAGGGGCGTGCCTGGTGCGACTGGTGCATGGGCACGTTTCCCGCGTCCGCTGTGGATGTGGACCATGTGCGGCCGTTGGCGCTCGGCGGCGAGGACACAGACGACAACGTGCATGTTCTGTGCCGTGGCTGCCATCGACTCAAGACAGAGACGGAGTTCGGGGGCTGAGCGCTGCTGTCAAGGGTGCAGTTTCCGGCCCAGGCACCTTGCCCATGCACCCCTCGGGAAGGCGCTTCCCGAGGAGGTGGGGGCAGTCGACTGGTTGGTCATTCTGTAGGCGGTTCAGGCGCCGGGGGTGGAGGCGTTTCGGGGTTCTTACCGCCGGGCTTCTCATCGATAAAGTCTCCGGCCTTGTCTACCGCATCGTGAATCTTGTCGGCGTTCTCGGCAGCGGCGTCCCTCCCCATGCCGACGAGCCCCTTGAGCGTGTCCATGAGTGACATGGGGTTCTCCTCCCGGTGGTGCCGGTGATGGGGTCCCTCTGAAGGCGGCCCCTGACCCCAGCATGCGCACGGTCGGTCAGCGGGCATGCCGGGAGTGGGGCAGGCTAGCCCGAATGGGTGACGATGCCCTGCCTCGGGACGCGTCCGCTGTGGACGTGGACCATGTGCGGCCCCTCGCGCTGGGAGGGACCGACACGGACGGAAACGTTCAGGTGCTGTGCCGGGGGTGCCATCGGCTGAAGACGAGTACGGAGTTCGGGGCCGCTGGCGCCGCACAATTGCGCTGCTCTGCCCTAAGTAGGCCCGGCTCGCCGCTAGGCCGAAGCGGGCGATAGCGGTTCGAGTCCGCTGGTTCTGCTCGGACTGGACGCGGACGGATCCGCGTTGCAGGTACCTAGCAGGTCAAACGGTAGCCAGCCCTGGCAGTGGTAGCCGGGGGGGCAATTGTCGCTCGGAAAGGAACTGCAAGCCACGGCTAGGGCGCGTGCCTGTGCTGGCGCCTCCCCGGCGATTACGAAGCCGAGTGCAGCTGCAACAGCCAGTAGACCAGCGACGCTACGGCGCATGAACTCCCCCATTTCGCTGAGCCGGTTGTTTGGCACAACGGTGCCCGCGCACGTGTGAGAGCACACATCCTGTCCCCCGTGTGGGGGCTGCGGAATCGATCCCCCGCCCCCTTGTTCGGAGGTACCCCCATGCCCCACAGACCCCGCCCCCCCTTGCTCTGTCCCCGGGCGTCCCGAGCTGCCCCGGGGCCGACGCTGCGGAGCTGCTACCACATGGCGACACTGCCCGTTCCGATCGCTGACCTACGGCGTGTGCGGTGAGCAACTCACGGCCCACTGGGCGCGCCCAGGATCATGACGAAGGTGAGGCAGCCGATACGTGGCGGTCAGGTGATCTTCCAGGTGATGTCCTGGAGGAATTGGTGGGTGACTGGGTCGACCACGTTGCCGACGCCTGACGCGCCCCTGCCGGGGAGCTTGCCCGGGGCTCCAATGAAGCCCAGCAAGCTGACGACCAGGCTGCCAGTCGCGCCGTCGCTAAGGGCAGCGATTTCCTGTCCCGACCTGCCGTCCCAGGCGAAGCTCCCCCCGGTGGACGGGACGAAGACGGATGCCCCGCGCCACGTGCCATCTAGTTGGGTAGCGCCAGGCGGGACGGTGCCGATGGTCATGTTGACGAACTGGAATGTACTGGGGTCGTCCTTGACTGTGAGCCTCACATCGACGTTGAAGTCGAAGGCGTCCGTCACTGCCTCGTCGGCCCTATCTCCGTTACTCATGCCGCCCTCCCTGTTCCCGCCGCCTCCAGGATGCCGTTTGGCCCTTATCGCAAGGCTGTCCCGCGCACTTCCCGGATACGCGCCATGTCACCCGTACGTGACTGACAAAATCGATCCCGCCCCCTTGTTCGGAGATACCCCCATGCCGCGCAGACCCCGCCCCCCCTTGCAGTGTCCCCGGGTGCCCTGAGCTGACCCGCACGGGTGGCCGCTGCGAGCAGCACGAGCGCGAAGCGAACCGGCTGCGTGGGACCAGGACAGAGCGGGGCTACGGGACCAGATGGCAGCGCATACGTAAGCGGTACCTGTACGCGCATCCCTGGTGTGTGCTGTGCGGTCGTACGGCGACCGTGCCGGATCATTTCCCGCTAAGCAGACGGCAGTTGGTCGCTCAGGGTGTGGCCAATCCGAACGCGTGGGACAGGCTTCGGCCGCTGTGTACTCAGTGCCACAACCACGAGACCGTGAAGCATCAACCGGGCGGTTGGGCTGCCGAGCGGGTCAAGCCCATTAGGCCGTGATGTCCGTTTTACCTCCAGGGGGGTGCCCCCTGCCCCTCCCGGGTCGAGTCGGCAGGGAGGCGAAAAACTCGCATGGCTCATTTGAGCATTCCTATGGGCCGTGTCATCTATCGCAACGGATTTGCGCTCACGTGACGGGTAGTCATGAGTGCTCTCCAAAGGAGAAGAATTATGGCTCTTACTCTTGCTGAATCTGCAAAGCTCTCCACCGACACGTTGCAGCGCGGTGTGATTGAAACGTTCGTGCAGGAATCCCCGATCCTGGACCGGCTGCCGCTGATCCAGATCCACGGCAACGCCTACAAGTACAACGAGGAATCGGCTCTTCCCGGGGTGTCCTTCCGCGCTGTGAATGAGGCGTACCCGGAGAGCACGGGCACGCTCAACCAGCGGATCGAGACCCTGGCCATCCTTGGCGGGGATGCGGACGTGGACAAGTTCATCGTCCAGACCCGGGGCAACCTCAATGACCAGCGAGCCATCCAGACCGCCCTCAAGGTCAAGGCTGCATCGGTCCACTTCGCTGACCAGTTCTTCAACGGTGATGTGGAGGTCAACCCGAAGGGCTTCGACGGTCTCCGTAAGCGACTGACGGGAGCTCAGGTCCTTGACGCGAAGGGAATTGGCCCGATCGCCAACGGCCATGACTTCTTTGACACCTTGGATGCCCTGGCCGCGCAGGTACGCGGTCTCAGTGGCTCCAACGGCGCGCTGTACATGAATGCTGCGCTCCGGGCCAAGGTTGAGTCCGGGTTCCGTCGGCTCGGCGGCGGCGAACTCTTGCGCGAGGAGATCGCAGGCAAGCGCACCGTCACATGGAAGGGCGTGCCGCTCCTGGACGCAGGGCAGAAGCTGGACGGAACCGATGTCCTGCCGCTCACCGCAGGTACGAACGGGAAGCAGACCGGCGATATTTACGCCGTCCGCTTCGGGGCCTCCGAGGCCGACGCCGGAGTTTCCGGGCTGACCAACGGCGGCGTACAGGCCACGGACCTCGGCGAGTCTCACGACAAGCCCGTCTACCGCGCGCGCATCGACTTCTACTGCGGCCTCGCCCTGTTCGGCGGCAAGGCTGCCGCCCGCCTGACCAACGTCCTCATCGGCTGATCACTCACAACCCCCGCACTCGTCACCTCACCAGGTCGACGGGTGCGGGGGTTTTCTGCATGTCGGCGGTTGTGATTGCTACGTGCCCGGGGTCCGGTTGTACTCGGCCATCGCGGTCTTCGAGGTGGACGCGTCCTTGAAGACCAGTTCCCAGGGCCCTGTGTTCACGTCGAAGTCCTTGCCGAAGCCGACCCATTTCCCTGTCATCTTGCGACCGGTGGGTTCGACCAACAGTTGCAGTGCTCCGTGGTAGACCGCTCCGGCGTAGTAGCCGTTGTTGGCGGTTTCTTCTCGCCATGTCCCGGTGACGACGTTGCCGTCTATGGTCAGGTCCATGGTCAGCGGGGAGTCGGGGTTGGAGGACCCTTCCGGCAGGGACCGTGCAGTGAGCTTGTTGCCATGCTGGATGACAACGACGAAGTGTGCGCCGGTGAAGTCGGCATCCCGGCCAGACGAGTGGTACTCGTACCGCGACAGCCAGATGCCCGACAGGGTGCCGTGCTCGTTGTGCTTGGTCATGGGGACAGCACCTCCCGGGGCTGTTGTGGCTCCCACCTTTACCGCCTCTCCTTGCACCGGTCCGTGACCGCTGGACTCGACCGCTCCTGTCGTCCGGGCGTTCGGAACCGGTATGACGAACCCTAAAGCTTCGATCGGCAGGCCAGTCACGCGCTCCAGCGACCTGATGTAGATCTTGCGCGGCATGCCGACGTCTCCGGACTCCCACCGCTGCACGTTCCGCTTGGCGCACTCGTTGGGCTCACCATGCTCTTTCCCGTCCTCGCGTATGGCCTGGGCCATTTCATCCTGGGACATACGCAGGCTGATTCTGACGGCGCGAAGGATCGTGTTGGGTTCGGCCACGCCTTCGACAGTAGAGCGCGGGACGTCAGTTGGTCACCCGTTTCGACCAACGAATGACCCCAACATGACGCCTTGACGGTCGCCGCGCCGCCTTCAGACCCGCCGGTACACCTGTGGCACTGACGGGGCAACTGCCGAAGGGACGAGCCTGCATGAGTACACGTGCCGTGATCCGACTGGTGGACTGGACCGTCCAGCCCGACGACGAGCCGGACGCGAAGCCCCATACCTATGCGCAGGAGTGCGACGTGTGCGGCGAGGGTTCCGCGCGGAGTACCGATCCGGAAGACGGGCCCATGCGGATCGTGGAACACGTCAGAACCAACCCGTCGCACAACTCCTACACCGAGGTCGTCAAGCGCGGATGGCGTGCCTGGATGGGGCAGCCGTGATCCGCCGCATGATCCTCCGATGGGCGGGGCCGATCTGGGCCTTGACGGTTGTCACCGCTGTCGCAGTCGTGATTCCGCTCGCGATCATCAGCGACCCGTACCACCACTGAACCCCCGCTCTCTGTCGGCATCGCCTCCCCGCACCGCCCGTCCGTACCGGCGCGGGGCCGGCAGAGAGCGGGCTGCGCAACCTCCAACCAGGTGAAGGTGCCGCGCCGCCGCATCACGCGCTGTCAGGATGCCGCCACGGACCAGAACGGTCCCATGAGACCGAAGGAGCGCACATGAACACCTCCAGCGTCACGCAAGCACTGATCCTGGCGGGTGGACAAGCCACCCGGATGCGGCCCTACACCGACGACGCACCCAAAGCCATGGTCCCCGTCGCCGGTGCACCGATCATCGGCTACCAGCTCTTGTGGCTCGCCGCGCACGGTGTGAAGACCGTCGTCATCTCCGGCGGCTACAAGGCCGAAATGATCAGCGACTACGTAGGCAACGACTCACGGTTCGGCATCACCGCCGTATACGCGATCGAGGACGAGCCGCTTGGCCGTGGCGGCGGCCTGAAGTACTCCGCTCAGCAACTGCCGGACCTGGACGCCCCGTTCTTCGTCCTGAACGGTGACGTCATCAGCTCCTTCTCCCTCTCGGACCTGGCCGAGTACCACGAACGGCATGAAGCCGCCGTGACCGTTGCCTTGTCGCCCTACCGCTCCAACTGGGGCGTGGCCGACATCGACGACCAGGACCACATCCGGGGCTTCGTCCAGTCCCCGGAACTGCCGTACTGGATCAATGCGGGAATCTACGTCTTCAACCCGGACGTGGTCGGGCTCCTCCCCGACAAGGGAGACCACGAGGACAGCACCTTCCCGCACCTTGCCCAGAACGGCCGACTCATGGGCTACCGGCTTTCGGGCTACTGGCGGGGCATCGACACCGTCAAGGACGTCATGGAGGCATCCAAGGAAGTCCGCAGCGCAGGAACCACCCTCGCACCCGAGTTCTGCACCACCGACATCGACACCTAGGCACCCGGCCCACCGGGGCCGCCAGCGGAAGGGGGAAGGCATGATCAACGGCAACGAGGTAATCCCCAGCCACCACGTCCTGTTCATCACGTTCGACTCACTGCGCTACGACGTGGCGCGTGCCGTTGTCCACGGAGGGGGCAGCCCCAACCTTGAGCGGGTATTGCCCGACGGGCTGTGGGAAGAACGACGGACCCAAGGCAGCTTCACACTACCGGCGCACATGTCGTTCTTCTCCGGCTTCCTGCCCGTTCCCTCCGGCCCCGGTCGCCCCGGCAGGCTCTTCGCCTGCCGCTCCCTGCGAGGAACCACCATCCGCACACGCACGTACGTCTTCGACGCCCCGGACATCGTCACCGGGCTGTCCGGGCTCGGATACCGCACCGTGTGCATCGGCGGAGTGGGCTTCTTCTCCAACCAGACCAAACTGGGCCGAGTCCTGCCCGGCCTGTTCCAAGAGAGCTACTGGAGCCCGGAAACCGGCACCGACGACCCCGAGTCGACCCACAACCAAGTCGACATCGCTCTGGAAGTGTTGGAGAAGCAGCCAGCCGACAAACGCCTGTTCCTCTTCCTCAACGTCTCAGCGACGCACACCCCCACCAACGTCTACCTACCCGGGGAAGAAGACGACTCATGGGAGAGCCAGTGCGCTGCACTGAGCTACGCAGACAGGCACCTCGGCCGCCTCTTCAGCCGTCTGCCAAGCCATGGCCCCTGGCTCGCCCTGCTCTGCGCCGACCACGGCGAAGCCTTCGGCGAAGACGGCTACTCAGGCCACGGCGTTGCGCATCCCTCGGTATGGACAGTTCCCTACGCCGAAACCATCATCCCGGCGCAGCGCCCCAAAGCCTGACACCAGAAGGTCACAGCGGCCGACCCGACGCAGGAGAGCCCCGCCCGGACCGCCTTGCCGGGTGGGGCTACCACGTGCTCTGACCAGCCGCTAGGCTCCAGAACACTTACTTACGAACATCGGGATTCTCCGTTTCCCGGGGCGGAGCCCCGGAAGAGACGGTGAGAGGGCGGGACCGGGGCACCCCAATGGCCCGCCCCGCCTGCGGCGGCCGGTGCCGCCCCGCAGGCTGGGGGCATGGCCTCATTCCTGCGGGAGGTGCGCAGTGCCGTGACGGGGCGGGCCGCACTGCTGGTGATCGGCGCACTCGTGCTGCACCTCGCGTTCATCACCTCGTACATCGGCGCCTTCCACCACCCGAAGCCACGCGACATCGCCCTCGGCGTCGTCGCGCCGCGGCAGCTCGCCGGGAAGCTGGTGCACCGGCTCGGTGCGCTGCCCGGCAAGCCGCTGGACCCGCGGGCGGTGGACGGCGGCGAGGCGGCGGCCGTGCGCGGGATCCGCGAGCGGGATCTGGACGGGGCGCTGGTCGTCGACCCGCGGGGCACGACCGACACCCTGCTGGTGGCCGGCGCCGCGGGCGCCTCGCTCGCGCAGGCCGAGGAGGCGGTGGTGACCGCGGTGGAGGCGGCCGAGCAGCGGTCGTTGAGGGTGACCGACCTCGTGCCGGCGGCACCCGGCGACGCCCGGGCGCTGACCGCGTTCTATCTGACGGTGGGCTGGTGCGTGGGCGGATATCTGTGCGCGGCGATCCTCGCGATCAGCGCGGGGGCGCGGCCCGCCAATCCGCACCGGGCTCTCATCCGGCTCGCCTCCCTCGCGGTCTACGCGATCGCCGCCGGTCTGCTGGGGACGGTCATCGCGGGGCCGGTGCTGGACGCGCTGCCCGGCAGCGTGCTCGGGCTGTGGGGGCTGGGGACGCTGCTGGTGTTCGCCGTGGGGGCGCTGACGCTGGGACTCCAAGGAGTGGCGGGCGTCGTCGGGATCGGGCTGGCGATCGCGATCGTCGTGGTGCTGGGCAACCCGGGTGCGGGCGGCGCCTATCCGTATCCGCTGCTGCCGGGCTTCTGGCGCACGATCGGTCCGGCCCTGCCGCCGGGGGCGGGCACCTGGTCCGCCCGGTCCATCGCCTATTTCCGGGGCAACGCCCTGGTCGTACCCCTGCTGGTGCTCGCCGCCTGGGCGGCGGCCGGGGCGGTCGTCGCCTTCGCGACGGCGGTGCTGCGGGGGCGGAAAGCACCATGAGCACATGCCCGGATGCCGTACCGGGCAGTCGGGATGGCTGCTCTTCGGCCATTGCTGGGACAGCGCCGTTCGGCCCGTAGCCGCTTTTCGGCCGGACCGCCGAATCCCGCCCCCCGGCGTGTCGTACGTGAGAACCATCGGTCAGTATGGGGGTGCCAACCGGCATTCCGAAGGCGGTAGTTGGGTTTACCCCGTAGAAACACTGAATCGCCGCTGGTCAATACTCATGCAACATTAATTCCCCCCTTTACCGGCCAAGTCAGGCATCGCGTTGTGTCCGATCCACACTCCGTGCCATATACACACGAGCGGACGCATCGAATCCGCGCCATTACCGAGCGCTTTCAACCAGCGACCGGATGTGAACGATCCGTGTGCATCCCTGCACAACTTGGGCCAGACTTCGGGGCGCTGTCAGCACGACTTCTGCACCAACGGACAAGGGAGTGTTCGGAATGCGGTACATCACTGGGGGGATCGCGCTGGGCTCCGCGCTGGCCCTGGGCGGCCTGCTCGCGGCCGGGACGTCGGCAAGCGCCACGTCCGCCCCGCACACGCAGAGCCTTTACGCGCCCTCAGCGCTGGTACTGACCGTCGGGCAGGGTGACTCACCGGACTCCGGCATACTGCGGGCCGTGACCCTGACCTGTATGCCGGGTGCGAGCGGCACTCACCCGAACGCCAAGGGCGCCTGCGCCGAACTGCGCGCCGCCAAGGGTGACTTCAAGGATGTCACCACGGCGAAGCCCGGCGTCGCATGCACCAAGGAGTACAACCCGGTCGTCGTGACGGCCCAGGGTGTCTGGGACGGCCAGCGGGTCAACTACTCGCACGTCTTCGGCAACCCCTGCGAGTCCAAGGCGGCCAAGGGCACCGTGTTCAACTTCTGACGCCCTGCACGCCCTGCACAAAAAGCGGTCCCCGGACACCGTGGAGGTGTGTCCGGGGACCGCGGTCTTCGGAGGCCGGGTCAGCCGATGTGTGCCCCGGTCGCCGCCAGCGCCTGCGGCACCGGCTGGTAGTAAGTCTCCCCGCCGAAGAGGCAGTTGCCACTTCCTCCCGAGGTGATTCCCAGCGCGACGTCACCGTCGAAGAGCGGGCCGCCGCTGTCGCCGGGCTCGGCGCAGACGTCGGTCTGGATCAGCCCGTCGACCCGGCCCTCGGGGTAGTTGACCGTGGCGTTGAGCCCGGTGACCCGGCCGGAGTGCAGGCCGGTCGTCGAACCGCTGCGGAACACCACTTCCCCGAGACGCGCCTCACCGGGCCGGTCGATCTTCTGCAGCCTGCCGTCGTAGAGGTTCACCACACTCTGCCGGTCGAGGCCGGCGATCGTGTACTTCGCCAGCGAGTAGTCGTTGCCCGGGAAGACCGCGGTCTCGGTCACCGCGATCTGCCTGCCGCCACGGGTGTCGGACCAGCTCGAGACCGCCTTGCCGCAGTGACCCGCGGTCAGGAGGTACGGCGCACCGTTCCTGACGACGTTGAAGCCGACCGAACAGCGGGCGGAAGCACCCCAGATGGGGTCACCACCGGCGATGAACCGGGTGAGCTTCGTGGAGGTTCTCTTCACCACCACCGCGTCACCGAGCCGGGAGGCGATCGCGTCGAGCTTCGCCAGCCGCGCACCCGTCACCGTCGGATCGGCGCTCACGACGACCCGGCCCGCTCTGGTGTCCGTCACCCAGGCGGTGCCGGGAATGGCGGCCCGCTCGTCCAGCGTCTGCCGCACCGCGGTCAGTTGCTCGAGCGAGAACAGCTCGGAGGAATCCGGTCCCGACGATGCCCGTGCCTGCTGCGGGGCGAAGGCCACGGCCGCGAGCAGGGCGGCGGCCAGCCCGGCGAGGGCCCAGCGAACGGGCCGACGAAAACGTTTCAACTCGGCACCTCCAGTGGGGGGTCGGGACCGGGGACAAGGTCTTCCGGCCCCGGAGGACGAACGACACAGCCGCACCCCCCGGTAGGAGGTCGCGTCCATGCCAAGCTGTGCGTCCGAGTGTCCCCACTGGAAGAGGGAGTGCACAAGGGGGACTTCCAGTCGTGCGTATGTTCATGCGCGCGCCCCTGTCACGCACAACAGCCGGAAAACGGGGCGCACTAGGCGATACCGGAGACGCCGCCCTCCCCCGCACCGGTCTCGCCCACATCGGCTTCCTCCGCGGGCGCCGGCCGAGTGGCCGCGGGCGCCTCGTGGCCGTGGGGCTCGGCGCGCTCGAGGAAGCGCAGCAGCTCCACCGGGAAGGGGAGCACGAGGGTGGAGTTCTTCTCGGCGGCGACGGCCACGATCGTTTGCAGCAGCCGGAGTTGGAGCGCGGAGGGCTGCTCGGACATGGTCGCCGCGGCCTCGGCCAGCTTCTTCGAGGCCAGCAGCTCGGCATCGGCGTTGATGACCCGGGCCCGGCGCTCGCGCTCGGCCTCCGCCTGCCGCGACATCGAGCGCTTCATCGTCTCCGGCAGCGAGACGTCCTTGATCTCGACGCGGTCGATGTGCACACCCCAGCCTATGGCGGGGCTGTCGAGCATCAGCTCCAGGCCCTGGTTGAGCTTCTCGCGGTTGGACAGGAGATCGTCCAGATCGCTCTTGCCGATGATGGAGCGCAGCGACGTCTGCGCCATCTGCGAGACCGCGAACCGGTAGTCCTCGACCTGGATGACGGCCTCGGCCGGGTCCACGACCTTGAAATAGACGACCGCGTCGACCCGTACCGTGACGTTGTCCCGGGTGATGCCCTCCTGGGCGGGCACGGGCATCGTCACGATCTGCATGTTCACCTTGCGCAGCCGGTCCACGCCCGGAAGGATCATGGTGTATCCCGGCGCCCGGATCTCGGACCGCAGCCGTCCCAGCCGCAGCACCACCCCGCGCTCGTACTGCTTGATCACACGTGACGCCGCCATCAGGTAGACCGCTCCGGCGGACGCCGCGGCCACCATTGCCACCACAAGGTCTTCGACCATCACGGCCCCCTGCGTCAACACGACAGGTGATATGTCCACGGTATGCCCGTGTTGCGGCGTGGTCGAGCCCCCGGTCGCGCGGACCGGGGGCTCCTGCGCCGCAGGCCATGACCCGGGGAAGGGGGCGCGGGCGGCCGGCGTCAGGACAGGCTCACGCCGTAGGCGTCGAGCGCGGGGACGACGGGCTGGAAGAAGGTCGTGCCGCCCGAGCGGCAGTTGCCGCTCCCGCCGGAGGTCAGGCCGAGCGCGGTGGAACCCGAGAAGAGCGCACCGCCGCTGTCGCCGGGCTCGGCGCACACGTTCGTCTTGATCAGGCCGCGGACGATGTTGCCGCCGCCGTAGTTGACCGTGGCGTTCAGCCCGGTCACCCGGCCGCCGTGCACACCGGTCGTGGAGCCGCTGCGCCGGACGTTCTGGCCCACCTTCGGGGTGGCCGCGGAGGTGATGCGCTGGGTGCTGCCGTCGTAGAGGTCCACCTCGCCGGGGTGGGGAACCGCGCGGTTGGTGTACTGCACGATGCCGTAGTCGTGGCCCGGGAAGCTGGTGCCGGTGGTGGGGCCGATGCTCGTGGTGCGGGCGGAGTCGGCGTAGTAGGGCGGCTTGCCCTGGGTACAGTGACCGGCGGTGAGGAAGTAATAGGTGTTTCCCTTGCGGACGTTGAAGCCGACGGAGCAGCGCCAGCGCGGTGCGTAGACCGAGTCACCGCCCGCGAGGAGGGGCTTGAAGGTGCCGGGGGTGCGCTCGATGCGTATCGATTCGGCGGCGGGCCCGGCGGATTCGCGGATTCTGGCGAGATCCGCCTCCGAGACGGCGGCGTCGGCGGTGACCACGACGGTCCGCGCGTCCTGGTCGACGGTCCAGGCCGTGCCCGCGACATCGGCGGACTCCACCGCGGTGCGCGCGGCGGATAGTTGAGCGACGGCCGTGGTGTCGGCGCGGGCGGTGCCCGTGACGAGGGCGGAGGCGGCCAGGATGCCTGCCGCCAGGGCGGCGGCCCTGGCCGGTCTACCGGTGTTGTGGAGGGTCTTGCGCCTGATCCTCACGTTTGTCCTCCCGAAGGTGGGGGTCTCCCAAAAGTGGGGGTCTCCCGAAGGTGGGGGTCTGTCGGGGTTGTCGGATGCGGCCGAGGGCACGGCGTTCCGTTTCCCGCCGTGCCCTTGACAAGCGCTGCGGGCGAGTATTCGCGGGGAGGCCCGCACGGCACAAGAACCGTTTCAGCCGTGGCGGTCCATCGGACAGGCTCTACGACCGCAGCCCGAGGTGTTCGCGGAGCGTCGTGCCCGTGTACGCGGTGCGGAAGACGCCGCGTTCCTGGAGCAGGGGCACGACCCGGCCGACGAACTCGTCGAGTCCGCCGGGCGTGAGATGGGGGACGAGGATGAAACCGTCGGCCGCGTCCGCCTCGACGAACGCCTCGAGTTCGGCGGCCACCGCCTGCGGGGTGCCGACGAACGAGGCGCGGCCGCCCGCCTCGATCACGGTCTGCCGGATGGACAGCCCCTTGGCCTCCGCCAGGGCGCGCCACCGGGCGGCCGTCGCGAGCCGGTCGCCCAACCCGGCCCTCCCCCGCGTCAGTTCGGTCCCGGGGTCGGGGTCGATGGCTGGCAGCGGTCCGTCGGGGTCGTACGAGGACAGGTCGCGGCCCCAGACCTGTTCCAGTGCGAGGAGGGCGTTCTGCGGAGAGACCTGCTGCCTGCGGATCTCGGCGGCCCGCTCCTGGGCCTCGGCCGCGGTGTCACCGAGGACGAAGGTCACACCGGGCATGATCTTCAGGTCCTCGGGCCGCCGCCCGTACGCGGCCAGGCGCCGTTTGACGTCGGCGTGGAAGGCACGGCCCGCCTCCAGGGTGCCGTGCCGGGTGAAGACGACATCGGCGGCGGAGGCGGCGAACTCCCGTCCCTCGTCGGAGTCCCCGGCCTGGATGACGACGGGGTGCCCCTGGGGGCTGCGGGGGATGTCGAACTCCCCCGAGACCGCGAAGTGCCGTCCGCGGTGCGCGAAGGCGCGGGGTGTGCCGTCGGGCAGCCAGGAGTCCCACAGTTCGCGGGCGGTGGCGACGAACTCGGCCGCGCGGGTATAGCGGTCGGCCCGGTCGAGGTAGCCGCCGCGGCGGAAGTTCTCGCCGGTGAAGGCGTCGGAGGAGGTGACCACGTTCCAGGCGGCGCGCCCGCCGCTGAGATGGTCGAGGGTGGCGAGCCTGCGGGCGAGCTCGTAGGGCTCGTTGAAGGTGGCGTTGACCGTGGCGGCCAGGCCGAGCCGTTCGGTGACGGCGGCCAGGGCGTTCAGCACGGTCAGCGACTCCGGGCGGCCGACCACGTCCAAGTCGTGGACGCGGCCCTTGTGTTCACGCAGCCTGAGCCCTTCGGCGAGGAAGAAGAAGTCGAACAGGCCGCGTTCCGCGGTGCGCGCGAGGTGCTCGAAGGAGGCGAACTCGATCTGGCTCCCCGCCCGCGGATCCGTCCAGACCGTGGTGCTGTTGACGCCGGGGAAGTGCGCGGCGAGGTGCATCTGCTTGCGGGCGGTACGAGTCGTGGCGGTACGTGTCGTGGCCGTACGGCTCATGCGGTCCCCCTGGCGGGTGCGTAGCGGTTGGCCGGGCGGGCCACCAGGCCGAGGTGCTCCCGGAGTGTGCTGCCGGGATAGAAGCGGCGCAGCAGGCCGCGGTGCTGGAGTACGGGCACGGTGGCGTCGACGAGGAGGGGGAGGTCGCGCTCGGCGTCCTCGGGCCGGAAGTGGAAGCCGTCGGCGACGCCGTCCGTGTACCACTCGTCGACGAGGTTCGCGAGGGCGACGGCGTCGGCGGCCGTGTGCAGGGCGACGGGCAGGGAGGCGAGGACGAGGAGCGGGGCGGTGCCGGGTGTCCTGCCGTGGGCGAGGGCGCGGGCGCGCAGGCCGTCGGCGGCGGCGCGGACGGTTCGCGGGCTGTCGGCGCGGGCCCGGACGTAGGCGACGTCCGCGCGGCGGGCGGCGGTCTCGCGGGCGGGTCCGGCGGTGGCGTCGACGGCGATCACGGGGTGGCCCTGCGGCGGCCGGGGCACGATCGCGGGGCCTCTGACGCTGAAGCCGGGGCCACCGGAGCCGGGGCCGTCGAAGCCCGGGCTTTCGAAGTCGACGTAGTGGAGCTTGTCGCGGTCGATGAAGCGGCCGGTGGAGGTGTCGCGTATCTCGGCGCCGTCCTCCCAGCTGTCCCAGAGCCGGGCGGCGACGTCGGCGACCGCGTCCGCCTCCTGCCACAGCTGGGCCGGGGGCCGGGCGGGGCGGCGGCCGAAGGCGCGGGCCTCGGCCTCGGTGGCCGAGACCGCGACCGTCCAGCCGGCCCGGCCCCGGCTGACCCAGTCGAGGGTGGCGACGGCCGAGGAGACGTGGAACGGCTCGGTGTGGGTGGTGGTCACGGCCGGTACGAGCCCGATGCGCTCGGTCGCCGGGGCGACCCCGGCGAGCACCGAGAGCGCGTCGGGCCGGCCCCGGCCGCGCACGGGCGGGGCGAAGCCGTCGTCGAGGGTGACGAAGTCGAAGCGGCCGCGCTCGGCGAGGCGCGCGGCGCGGACGTACGGTCCGGCCTCGTGGACGCCGCGGCGGTCGAGAGCGACGGCGAGGTGGAGCGGCCGGGTGGGGGTGGTCAGGGGCATACGGATTCCCTAGTCGAAGTTTTTACAGATCACGCAGGAAGGCCAGGACGGTCCGGGCCGTCGCGTCGTTCTGCCGGAACGCGGCGGCGTTCGTGCCCGGCCGGGCGAACGCCACCGCCGAGCGGGCGTCGGTGTACGGGCCGAGCGCGAAGCGCCGGGGGTGGGGGCGGCCGTCGCGGCCGAGGACGCGCCCGTCCCCGGCGTCGACGGCCAGCAGCCCGCCGGGGGTCACGGCGGCCTCGGCGCCCAGGGCGCGCAGCAGCGGATCGCGGGAGCGCAGGACGGAGGGCGCGGGCAGCCGGGCCTCGACGAGCGCCCGCGCCTCGACGGCGTGCCCGGGCAGGCTCGCGCTGTGCGCCCGGAAGAGGCCGCGCGCGGCATCGGCCTCGACGGCCATGTCCGCGCCGACGAAGCGCACCACCCCGGCGCGGGAGAGCGCGAGCAGCTGCCGCAGCCGCGGGCTCGGCGGGCCGGAGGCGAGGTAGCTGAAGAAGCCGTGCCACCAGGGGCCGGTGTCGCCGAGGCGGACGAGCTGCGCGTAGACGGACAACAGGCCGAGGAACACGGCGAGATCGGGGCTGTGCCGGGGGTCGTTCCTGCGGGCGAGGTCGGCCTCGATGTGGGCGCGCAGGCCGTGCTGGAGCGCCTGTGCGCCGGGGTAGCGCACACCGGCCAGCGGGTGGTCGAGGGCGTCCAGGTCGAGGCGGTCGTCCGGGTCGGGCACGGACTCCTCGACCAGCGCCTGGAGTTCGGCGCTGCCGGGGGCGCAGGCGTCGTACTTCTCCTCGAAGTCGGCCCAGGCGACGCGGGTGCGTTCGGGGTGCGCCGTGAACAGCCGGTGATAGTGGGCGAAGCCCAGCTCCTTGTCGACGAGGGGCCGTACGTCGCGCGCGAAGTCGGGGCGGCGCGGCAGGGCGTCGATCGCGGACGGGCCCACGTAGCGCGGCAGCGGCGGCTGTTGGCCGTTCGGGCCGTAGCCGAGCTTGGCCCGGTAGGGCACTCCGCGCCGCGAGCCGACGTGCAGGACGGGCTCGCGCCCCGAGGGATGGTAGGCGAGGGTGCCGGATCCGTCGTCCGTGTAGCGCCCGCCCCGCCCCTCGGTGAGCAGCACCATCAGGTCGACGAAGGCGAGCCCGAAGCCCCGTACGAGGACGTGCGCGCCGGGCCGCAGAACGCTCAGGTCGCTGTCGGCGGTGAACTCGGGGGGTAAGTAGGTGAGTTCATGGCGGTCGGCGAAGGCGGCGAGGGCCGTCTGTTCGTCGTCGGGGCCGGTGGCGAGGTGGCCGAGGGCGAGCACGACGAGGTCGGCGTGCAGCGGCTCGGCCCGGCCGTCGAGCCACACCTGCTGCCGTCCGGTGCGCGGGCCGGTGAGCCGTACGGCGCGCGTGCGGTGCTCGTGGACGGTGATGCCGGGCGGCAGGGCGGCGACCGCCTGCGCGTACACCGCGCCGAGGTAGGCGCTCTGCAGCCGGCGGCTCGCGAAGCTCTGGCCGGTCAACTCCCGGGCCTCGGCGGCGACATCGGAGGGCAGCGACTGTCCCGCGCGTGCCGCCCACGCGGCGAGCGTGGGGCCGGGGCGGACCGGGCCCTCGATCGTCGCCGAGTCGTCGGTGTACATCGTGATGTCCCCGGCCATGGAGTTCATCCACAGCAGCGGCGACTGGTCGTGCCGCCAGATCCGGCCGCCGCCGGGCGGGTACGGGTCGACGAGGTGCAGCGCGAACCGCCCGGAGCCCAGAACTCCGGGCGCGTTGGCGGCAATGCGTTCGACCAGGCCCGTGCCGCGTGGTCCGGCGCCGACGATGACGAGGGACGGGAAGGGGCTTGGGGGGTGAGCGGGCATGCGGGAGCTCCGTGAAGGCGTGATCGAGCACGAAGCTGCCCTTGCCGGTGGCCGCGCCCCTCAGCACGACCGGAGGCCGAGGCTAAGCCGGAGGTGCGGACCGCTGTCAAGCCTGTCCGCACTGTGGGCATCGCGTCTCACGGCCGCACACAAGGGAGTTGACGGGCATGTGGATGGCTGTTCCACTTGCACCATGCACTCAAGGCGGCGACTGGTCACACGGGGCCACATCGACTTCTGCCGGGTGTGGTCGGCCTCCTGTTCGGGCTGACCTCACACCCCGGTCCCGTCTGCCTTTGCCGTCACGGCGGCTCGACGCCGCCACCCCTCCCCTCAGCTGCACCCGCAGTCGCACCCATCACAGCAGCAATCACAGTCACAATCGCAGCAGCCATCGCAACCACCGCAATCACAATTGCAGTTGCAGCAGTTACAGCAATCGCAGTAGTTGCACCAGGCCCTGCGCGGTCGCCCGTCCCACGGGTCGAAGTACGGGTCACGGCAGCACAGCTGGCACGTACAGAACATGCCGGCCCACACCGCGCATCCCGCGATCGCCCCGCGCCGCTTGCCCCACCTCGGCGGCTCGGGCGGTGCTGGCGGGCCCGGCGGCGGCATCACCGGCGGCGGGCCGAACGCGCCCTGGTGGTCGTGGGCTTGGCAGCCGCCGGACGCGAAGGCCCGCTGGACCGCGCGTTCCAGCTCGTGCGCCAGCAGCAGGTGGGCGAGCCGGCCCTGCGACCTGCTCGCGAACTCCACGTCGCGCAGCGCCAGGCGCACTCCGTGCACCGCGTCGTCGCACAGCCGCCGTACGTCGGTGAGTTCGGTACCCGTGACCGCGATCGGATTCCAGGTGCCGGACGCGGCGTCCTGTTCCAGGTCCTCGACGGCGTCCAACAGGTGTGCGAGCCGCCCGAAGAGCCGTCCGGCCTCCTCCAACGGCGCCCGGTTCTCCGGCCGTCCGGCCAGTACGGCGGTGTGGCCGAAGGCCGCGGCGGTGGCCGTCTCGGTCGGTTCGGTCAGCGACAGCAGGGGCGTACCGGGGCCCGCGAGGGCTTCCAGGCCCGTCTGCCGTTCGACCGCGTCGACGAGGAGGGTGGTGTCGAAGCCGAGGCCGGCGCCGGTACGGGCGCCCGCGCGGTCCCACTTCACCGCAACCCGGCGCGCGGCAGCGGCCATCGGACGCCGCGCCAGGAGGCCGTCGCGGTCGGCGACATGGTCGCGCAGCTTCGCCGAGGCGAGCACCAGCGAGACGGACGCCGCCAGCCGTGCGCCCTCGCCCTGCGCCACGGGGGCGGTGCGCATGCCACGCAGCGGGCAGGGACCGGCCGTTCGCCGCCAGGCTCCCGCCTCCCCGCCCTCCGGGGTCTGCGCCTCGACAAGGACGGATATGACCAACCCGTCGTAATTAGTCGCGACTCGCGCGAATTGTCCGTGTTCTCCCCTCAAAGCCAGGCAGAGTCCGCACAGATGAGCCATCCACTCGGCGTGCATCCTCTCGGAGAGGCGATGCCTGCATGGCCTGACGATTCCGAACAAAACCTTCCCCCGTGTGTAGCTTCCTGCGGCCCGGCGCATCCTAGACCTAGGGTCGGAACCGAACACTCCCGGCCCGTGCACTCGGGTTTCTTCAGGGGTTTCTGATACACCGCCATCTGCTTTGCACCAGATGCGTCACGAAATCCACGCTTGGCCCCCATCCACTTGGCACATCATCCGCATCATGGACGACCATAGGGGGGCGGGCGGAACACACCGCGTGTGAGAGGAGGCGTCCATGGGTTCGGTGCGTAAGGCGAGCGCCTGGCTTGGCCTCGTCGACGACAACGACGACGAGCGCTACTACGACGACGAGTACGCCGAGGGGCCCGAGCCCGGTGACTCCTGGGTGACCAACCCCAAGGTGCAGGTGGCCGACGTGGCCGCACAGGAACAGGGCACGCGTATCGCGACGGTCACCCCGGACGGCTTCCGGGACGCCCGTGGCATCGGCGAACTCTTCCGCGACGGCGTCCCGGTGATCGTCAACCTCACCGCCATGGAACCGAGCGACGCCAAGCGGGTCGTGGACTTCGCGGCGGGGCTGACGTTCGGGCTGCGCGGCTCGATCGAGCGCGTGGCCACCCGCGTCTTCCTGCTCACGCCGGCCGACTACAAGGTGGTCAGCGGCGAACCGGTGAGCCGCGCGAACGGCGGCTTCTTCAACCAGAGCTGAGATCCAGAGCTCAGATAACTGACAGGCGCTTACCGGAACGCGTCGAGGCCGGTGAGCGCCTTGCCCAGCACGAGTTGGTGCATCTCGACGGTGCCCTCGTACGTGAGCACCGACTCCAGGTTCGTCGCATGCCGCATGACGGGGTACTCGAGCGAGATCCCGTTCGCCCCCAGGATCGTCCGGGCCGTACGGCAGATCTCGATCGCCTCCCGCACATTGTTGAGCTTCCCGAAGCTGACCTGTTCCGGCCGCAGCCGCCCGGCGTCCATCCGCCGCCCCAGATGGTGGGCGAGCAGTATCCCCTTGTGCAGTTCCACCGCCATGTCGGCCAGCTTGGCCTGGGTGAGCTGGAAGCCGCCGATGGGCCTGCCGAACTGCTCGCGCGTGCGCGCGTAGTCGAGCGCCGCCTCGAAGCTCGCGCGCGCCGCGCCCATCGCGCCCCACACGATGCCGTACCGGGCATGGCTCAGACAGCCGAGCGGCCCGCCCAGCCCGGTCGCCCCCGGCAGCACCGCGTCCGCGGGCAGCCGTACCTCGTCCAGGACCAGCTCACTGGTGACGGAGGCCCGCAGCGACCACTTGTGCTTGATCTCGGGCGCCGAGAAGCCACGGCTGTCGGTGGGCACCACGAACCCCCGGATGCCCTCGTCCGTCTGCGCCCACACCACCGCGACACCGGCCACCGAGCCATTGGTGATCCACATCTTGCGGCCCGTCAGCACCCAGTCGCCGCCCGCGTCGCGCTTGGCGTACGTCTGCATACCGGCAGGGTCCGAGCCGTGGTCGGGCTCGGTCAGCGCGAAGCAGCCGATGATCTCGCCGGCGGCCATGCCGGGCAGCCAGCGCTGCTTGTGCTCCTCGGAACCGAAGCGGTGGATCGCGTACATCGCCAGCGAGCCCTGGACGGAGACCAGCGAGCGCACACCGGAGTCGGCGGCCTCCAGCTCCAGGCAGACCAGCCCGTACTGGACGGCGCTCGCGCCCGCGCAGCCGTAGCCGGTCAGCGACATGCCGAGGGCGCCCAGCGAGCCGAGCTCGCGCGCCAGTTCACGGATGCCGGGCAGCTCGCCGCGCTCGTACCACTCGGCGACGTACGGCAGCACGCGGTCGGCGGCCCACTGGCGGACGGTGCTGCGCACGGCCAGGTCCTCGGCGGTCAGCAGCTCGTCGAGGCCCAGCGGGTCACGCGGGTCGAACGGCGGCAGGGCACGTGCGGACATGGTCGCCTCCGGCGTGTGATCATCCCGGTCACCCCGACGCTACGGCCCGGTAACCGGTTCCGTCCACCCCTCGGCCGGGGCATCGCACACCTCGGTGTCCGCCGCGCGCGGCAGGCGCAGTGCCGCGAGGGCGCCCGCGAGGAGCAGGACCGCGCTCACCGCGAGCGTGACGTGCAGACCGTGGACGAAGGCGGCGCGGGCCGCCTGCCGCAGGGCCGTCCCCTCCGGGCCCCCGAGCCGGTCGGCGACCTCGTAGGCCTCGCCGAGGGAATGGCTCGCGGCCTTGCCGGCCGCGCTCGGCACGCCCGGGGTGTCGCTGACGCCGGGCGCGTACGCGGCGTTCATGACGCTGCCCAGCAGGGCGATGCCGATGCCCGCGCCCAGCTGATAGGAGGTCTCGCCGATCGCCGCGGCACCGCCCGCCGCCCGGGCGGGAGCCTCGCTGAGCATCGACTCGTACGCCCCGAACAGCGTGGTCTCCAGGCCCAGGCCGAGCAGGACGAAGCACACCATGAGGGTCACCGGCCGGTCCTGGTCGCCCATCACCGTCAGCGAGAGCACCGCCACCGCCGTCAGCACGAACCCGGCGCAGACCATCGCGCGCGGCCCGAAGCGGTGCAGCACCCGGGAGCCGGCGAGGCCCGCGGCCATGGCGGCCAGCGTCAGCGGGAGCAGTCGCAGGCCCGTCTGGAGCGGGGTGAGGCCGAGGACGAGCTGGAGGTACTGGGCGGCGATCAGTTCCAGGCCGACCAGGGCGAGCATGGCCAGCACGATGCAGCCCACGGAGGTGCCGAACGCGGGGCGGGCGAACATCGTGAGGTCGACCAGCGGATGCCTGCGGCGGCGCTGGCGGCGTACGAAGAGGACCAGCAGGGCACAGCCGAGCGCGGGCGGGACGACGGTGACGAGGGACAGCGGCTCGGCGCCGCCGATCCGCTTGACCCCGAGGACCATGCCGAACAGCCCGAACGCGGCCATCAGCGCGCCGAGTACGTCCCACGGCCCGTCCCGGTCGCCGGTCGACTCGGGCAGCAGCCAGCGGCCGACCGGGATGCTCACCGCCATCAGCGGGATGTTGATGAGGAAGACCGATCCCCACCAGAAGTGCTCGAGCAGCAGCCCGCCGAGCAGCGGGCCGACGGCCGCGCCCACCGCGGCCACCGCGCTCCAGACCCCGATCGCGAGCGCCCGCTCCCGCCGGTCGGGGAAGACCTGGCGGAGGATCGAGAGCGTCGCGGGCATGATCATCGCGCCGCCGGCGCCCAGCAGCGCCCGGGCCGCGACGAGCACCCCGGGCGTGGTGGCGACGGCGGCCATCGCGGAGGCCAGGCCGAACAGGCCGTAGCCCAGCAGCAGCACCCGGCGTCGTCCGACGCGGTCGCCGAGCGTGCCGAAGAGGATCAGCAGGGAGGCGCAGACGAGGGGATAGACGTCGACGATCCACAGCAGCTGTATCGCACCGGGGCGCAGGTCCGCGGTGACGGCGGGGACTGCGACGTGCAGCACGGTGGCGTCGACGGCGACGAGGAGCAGGCTGACGCAGAGGACGACGAGGACGGTCCAGCGGTTCGCCCCCGCCCCGCTCCCCCGCACGGCCCGCACACGCTGCCGGGGAACGCCCGCCGCCCGGCGAATGCGGGCCGTGGCCGTCCCGGGCATGCGCCCACCTCCGTGTCGGGTCCGCCCGGCGGACCACCGCAGGGCACGGAGGGCCCAGTGGCACCGGGGGGACGAGTGAGACGCCAGAGTACGCGAGTCCCGCCAGGCCACCGGCGCCGGAGCCGTGCGCGCCGCCGCCGGGGATGCTGGACAATCGGTCGGTGACTTCTCTCGCCTCCCCCTCCGGCATACGCACCGGCTCCGGCCTGCGCGCCCTCGACGGGCGCACTCCGGCCGGGGCGCTGCGCCGAGCGGCTCCGGCGCTGCTGGCGTACGCGGCGATCCGGGTGCTGGGCGTGGTGGTGCTGGCGGTGTGGGGCGCCTTCGCGGGCAAGGACCCGCACCAACTGCTGTCGGCCCGCTGGGACTCGCTGTGGTACTCCCGCATAGCGGAGGACGGCTACGGCTACACGCTCCACCTCGGCGGCGGCAAGGTCCACTCCGATCTGGCGTTCTTCCCGCTGCTGCCGGGGCTGGAACGGGCGCTGTCGGCGCTCTTCCCGCTGTCGGCGGCGGACGCGGGGCTGGTGGTCAGCGCGGTCGCGTCGCTGGCGGCGGCGTGGGGGATCTTCGCGATCGGCGAGCGGCTGTACGGCCGGCGGGCGGGCATCGCCCTGGCGGCGCTCTGGGCGGCGCTGCCGGTCGGCATCGTGCAGTCGATGGCGTACTCGGAGTCGCTCTTCACCGCGCTGGCGGCCTGGGGCGCGTACGCGGTCCTCACCCGGCGGTGGATAGGGGCGGGCTGGTGCGCGGCCCTGGCCGGGCTGACCCGCCCGGTGGGCGCGGCGGTGGTGGCGGCCGTGTGGCTCACGGCGGCGGTGACCCTGCTGCGGCGGGAGCGGCACGACGAGCTGCGCGGGGAGTTGCCCCGGATGCTGCTGGGCGTGCTGCTCGCGCCGCTGGGCTGGCTCGCGTACGTGGCGTGGGTGGGGGTCCGGACCGGGAGCGTGACCGGCTATCTGGATGTGCAGGGCGGCTGGGGCAACGGCTTCGACGGCGGGCTCGCCTTCGCCTCGTTCATAGGGCAGCGCCTCGGCGGCCCGGCCTTCCCGGCGGGGCTCGCGCTGCTGGCCGGCGTCGGGCTGGTGCTGTGGCTGTACGCGGCCGGGGTGCGGCAGCGCCAGCCGCTCCCCCTCCTCGCCTACGGCGGGGTGGTGCTGCTGCTCGCGCTGACGGCGAAGGGGTACTTCGGGTCGAAGCCGCGGCTGATGATGCCCGCGTTCCCGCTGCTGCTGCCGCTCGCGGTGGCGCTCGCCCGGCTGCGCACGGTCCGCGGGGTGCTGGTCGTGAGTGCGGTGGCGCTGGCGGGGGCCTGTTACGGAGCGTTCTGGCTGCACGGTTCCGGCCCGCCATGATCGGCGTTCCCGGCAACTCCGGTAAGGAACGGGAAACGGTGCACTGCGGCCCGGCCAAGCTCCGATAAACGTCCGCAAACGAAAAGCGTTAAAGGCGCTCCGGATGCCCGGAGGCCGTCCGGCACGGGAACCCTGGCGCTTTTTTATTCCGGCTTTATTTCGGCGGCCCCGACCGAAGAAAACGCGCCGAAAGTCTTGTTTGAGACGCATTCCACATCACATCGTCATCACAAAAGGCTCCGATCGGCCGGACCCTCCCGTCACGCAATGTAACGTCGATTGGGTGCGAACCAACGACGAGCTCGTCCCCGTGGAGGAGCACCCGACCGAGCCCGCCCGGCCGCGGATGACGCGGACCCGGATGGGGATCTTCGCCGCGACGTCCGTGGTCTACACGGCGATCGTGGTCGGCGTGCTGACCACGTCCTGGCCGGTGCGGTTCGACTGGCAGGTCATGCTCTTCCGGCCGTACAAGCAGTGGCCGGAGTTCCACACGTTCCTCGACTACTTCGTGGTGCTGGGCCAGCGCGGCCCGACCGCCGTCGCGGTCGCCGCGTGGCTGGGATGGTGCTCGTACAAGCGCAAGACCCTGCGGCCCCTGCTGGTGCTGGGCACCACGCTGCTGCTGCTGAACGCGACCGTGGGCGCCGCCAAGATAGGGATGGGCCGGCTCGGGCCGCACTACGCCACCGCCATCGGCTCGAACGAGATGTTCGCCGGTGGCGACATATTCCCCTCGGGCCACACGGCGAACGCCGTGGTCACCTGGGGTGTGCTGGCATATCTGGCGACCACGCCGCGGGCCCGCCGGGTGGCCTCGGTGGCGGCCGCGATGCTCGGATTCGGCGTCGGCATGACGACCGTCTACCTCGGCACGCACTGGATGAGCGACGTGACGCTCGGCTGGACGGCGGGCCTGCTGGTGCTGCTCGCCCTGCCCTGGTTCGAGCCCCTCATGGCCCGTACGGAGGCATGGCTGTTCGCCGCCTGGGCGCGGCTGCGCGAGCGCGGCCCGCTCACCCCCGCCATGGCGGCACCCGCCGGGGTGTGGGCCCCGCGCCGCCCCGGCGACGACCAGTTGCCCGCGCGCGAGCCCGTGGGCGCCGGCCAGCGTGCCGGGCGCGTACCGGACCCCAGACCGCACCTGCCGGCCCGGCCGCACACGGCCCGCTCCGAGCGGACCCCTGTCACCCCGACCGGCAGCCGCCGCCCGCCGCACTCCGACCGGACACCGCGCACCCAGCCGCCGGTCCCGGCAACGGGCCGCGGCAGGACCGTCTGACCCGCGCACCTGTCGCGAACGGCCGTCCCGGGCATCCCGGGGCGGCCGTTCGCGTTTCAGCCCTTCCAGCAGCGCCGCACGGTTCCGTCCACGACCTCGAAGTTCAGCCGGCCCGTCACGTATTCCAGGGTGATCAGGGTGCCGGGCGCCAGCGCGCGTACGGTCGTCCAGCCGCGCTCGCGCGCCCGGATCCCGGCGCGGGCGGCATCCAGGCCGACATAGCCCTCGGGGTCGTCGTCGGGGTCGGCGGGCAGGTTCGGAAGGGGCACCATGAGGGCCACCGTAGGCGTTGGGTCACGCTTTTGTCACAGTGATCCCCAGCCGGGTTTACCGTAACGCAGATCACCCCCAGGGGTCTTTTCCAGCCCTCCGGTCACCATTGTCCGGCGGCGGCCGCGGAATTCACGGCACCTTCCCGTAATGCCCGCGACAGCTCCCCGGACGGCGACCGGAATTTCCCCGCGATTTCCTGGACAGGATGCGCGTACCGTGCGCGCGACTGCAATTGCCCAGCAGCTGCGGCACGTTGCTACCCAACAACCGGAATATCCAATTCCGGAATATCCCCCGGCGAGGCGGTCTCGCGCCATGCCCGCCGGGCGAGCATCATGGCGGGTGCCCGAGAGACCCATGTGCACGACAGGCCGCAGGAGCCGAGAGCGAGCGAGGGGGCACGGATGGGGACCGACACGGCGCAGGCGAGCGCCGCTCCCGCCAGGGAGCGGCGTCCCGGCGCGGTCCTGGTGGACTGGCTGACGACCACCGACCACAAGAAGATCGGCAACCTCTATCTCATCACGTCGTTCGGGTTCTTCCTGGCGGCCGGGGCGCTGGCGATGCTGATGCGCGCCGAACTGGCCCGTCCGGGCCTGCAGTTCATGACCACCGAGGAGTTCAACCAGGCCTTCACCGCGCACGGCACGATCATGCTGCTGCTCTTCGCGACCCCGGCCTTCGCGGGGTTCGCCAACGCCATCATGCCGCTGCAGATCGGCTCACCGGACGTGGCGTTCCCACGGCTCAACATGCTCGCGTACTGGCTGTACCTCTTCGGCGGCCTGATCGTGGTGGGCAGCCTGCTCACCCCCGAGGGCGGCGCGAGCTTCGGCTGGACCGGCTACGCGCCGCTGAGCAGCGCCGTGCGCTCGCCGGGGATCGGCACCGACCTGTGGATCATGGGCCTCGCGCTGTCCGGCTTCGGCACCATCCTCGGCGCGGTGAACTTCCTGACGACCATCATCGGCATGCGGGCCCCCGGCATGACGATGTTCCGGATGCCCGTCTTCACCTGGAACGTGCTGTTCACATCGATCCTGATCCTGCTGGCCTTCCCGGTCCTGGCGGCGGCGCTGCTGTGCCTGGAGGCGGACCGGCGGTTCGGGGCGGTGGTCTTCGAGGCGGCGAACGGCGGAGCGCTGCTGTGGCAGCACCTGTTCTGGTTCTTCGGCCATCCCGAGGTCTACATCATCGCGCTGCCGTTCTTCGGCATCATCACCGAGATCATCCCGGTCTTCTCCCGCAAGCCGATCTTCGGCTATGTGATGCTGATCGGCGCGACCATGGCGATCACGGCCCTGTCGGTGGTCGTCTGGGCGCACCACATGTTCGCGACGGGCGCGGTGCTGCTGCCCTTCTTCTCCTTCCTGTCCTTCATGATCGCGGTGCCGACCGGGGTGAAGTTCTTCAACTGGATCGGCACCATGTGGCAGGGCTCGCTGTCCTTCGAGTCACCGATGCTGTGGGCCGTGGGCTTCCTGGTGAGCTTCCTGTTCGGCGGGCTCACCGGGGTGATCCTGGCCTCGCCGCCGCTGGACTTCCACGTCACGGACACCTACTTCGTGGTGGCGCACTTCCACTACGTGGTGTTCGGGACGGTGGTGTTCGCGATGTTCGCCGGCTTCTACTTCTGGTGGCCGAAGCTGACCGGGAAGATGATGGACGAGCGGCTGGCGAAGGTCCACTTCTGGACGCTGTTCGTGGGGTTCCACACCACGTTCCTCGTCCAGCACTGGCTGGGCGCGGCCGGCATGCCGCGCCGTTACGCCGACTACCTGGCGGCGGACGGCTTCACCGCGCTCAACACCATTTCCACGATCGGGGCGTTCCTGCTGGGCCTGTCGACGCTGCCGTTCCTCTACAACGTCTGGAAGACGGCGAAGTACGGCAAGAAGGTCGGGGTCGACGACCCCTGGGGCTTCGGCCGCTCGCTGGAGTGGGCGACCTCCTGCCCGCCGCCCCGCCACAACTTCACCGCCATCCCCCGCATCCGCTCCGAGTCCCCCGCCTTCGACCTGCACCACCCCGAGACGACGGAGCCGGCCAAGACCCCTTAGGACTGCGGGCGTTCGTCGACGCGCACCGAGAGGTCGTTGTCGGCGGTGTAGTACGGGCCGGCCTGGGCGGGCGCGTACGGGGCGTCGACGGAGTGCGGCGGGTAGACGAAGATCTGTTTCTTGTCCGCGATGTCGTCCAGGATGCGGGCGACGCGCACCTCGGCCGAGCCGTCGGAGCGGCGCAGCCACAGGTCCCACACGTCCAGGCCGCCCTGCCACTCCTCGCACAGCTCCGGGTAGGAGAGCGTGAAGGTGAACTCCTGGCCCTCGGCCGTCAGCGGCGCCGTACGGACCAGGCCGGGGGTGCGGCGGCAGCGTGCCTCGGCCACGGCCCCGCCGAGCCACTCCTCGGCGTCCTCGACCCGGTGAAGGACGCCGTGCACGGTGATGCCCTTGCCGTCGAGGACCAGGTCCCCGGCCTCCGCGTGCGGGGCGCGCTGCCAGCTGCGCAGGGAGAGGTTGCCGTGCTTGGTCGCGTACGGGATGCGGACCGCGAGCGGCGAGGTGGCCAGGCCGGGCCGGCGGTCGACCAGCGAGCGCAGGTCGGCGAGCCCCGGCAGCAGCCGCGTCGGCTCGGGCTCGCCGCAGTCCACGTACACGTCCCAGCGGCCCTCGGGCAGCGCGACGGTGCTGGGCAGGACGGCCCGCAGGCGTCCGTCACCGTTGGGCGTGAGCGGCAGGCGGACCTCTTCCGTCCCGTCGCCGCCGCGGCGGAGCAGCACCAGGGCCGCCGACCAGTGGCCGGAGGCGTCGGCGTGCCCGGGGGCGTCGAGGTCGAAGGTGAGTCCGCCCGCGGAATCCGCGATGCAGTCGGCGCGCGGCGGGGCAGACACGATGGGGGACTCCTCGGGGGTGTGAAGGCGGGGATCGCCGGTGGAATGCGTCATGCGGCACGCACCCGTCGCAGGGCGCTGCGGCCGGCGTCCGTCGTGCGCAGGGCGCTGCTGAGCAGGGCCCCGCGGGTACGGTGCAGCGAACCGCGCAGCGAACCGCGCGCGGTCAGGTCGGCGAACAGCTTCTCGTAGCGCCCGGCCACCTCGGCCGGGTCGAAGCGGGCCGCGTTCTCGAGGGCCCGCTGCCCCATCCGCCGGCGCAGCTCGTCGTCGTTGATCAGCTTCAGCAGTCCGCCCGCGATCGCGTCGACCTTGCCGACCGGCACCAGCAGTCCGTCGACACCGTTGTCGATGATCTCGGCGGGGCCGTGCGGGCAGTCGGTGGCCACGACGGGCAGGCCGCAGCGCATGGCCTCGACGATCGTCATGCCGAAGGACTCCAGGCTGGAGGTCACGGCACCGATGGAGCCCTTGACCCACTCCGGGTCGAGCGGATTGGCGGGGCCCATGAGGAGGACGTGGTTGTAGAGGCCGAGCTTGTCGATGAGGGCCCGCAGCTTGGCCCGCTCGGCACCGGCGCCGTAGATCCGCAGCCGCCAGTCGGGGCGCTCGGCGACGACCTTCGCGAAGGCGCGGATCAGCACGTCGTAGCGCTTGGCCGGGGCGAGCCGGCCCGCGGCGACGACCCACTTGCCGGAGAAGTCCGCGGGGGCGACGGCCGGGGCGGGGATGCTGTTGGGCACCGCCTCGACCCGGACGCCGGGCAGCCGCATCAGCTTGCGGTACGTCTCGGCGTCGGCCTCGGTCACGGTGGTGACGGCGTCGAGGCGGGGGTAGTGGGTGCGCAGCGTCAGCTTGAGGGGGGCGGAGTGCGTGGAGAGCGTCAGGTGCTCCTGGCCGACGCGCACGGGGCCGCGGCGGGCCTGCTGGGCGATGTGCACGTTGAGGCCGGGGCGGGTGCCCACGACCACGTCGCAGTCGAGGCCGCGCAGGTGCTCGGCGATCCGCCGGTCCGTCAGCGCGCTGTACTGCTTGTAGCGGCCCTCGGAGGCCGGGAAGAAGGAGGCGGGGCGCTCGTAGTCGGGGTTGTCGCCCGCGTAGTCGGGGCTGTCCTTGCGCAGGTCCACGAGGTGGCGCAGCCGCACCTTGCCGGGGGCGGAGAAAACCGGTTCGTCACGGTGCCGGAAGACCGACACGATCTCCACGTCGTGGTGCTCCGCGAGCGTGCCCGCGAGGTTGTACGTGGTGCGGATCGTGCCGCCGATGCCGTAGGCATTGTGAATCAGGAATGAGATGTGCATTCGTCCCCGCAGCCGGTGTGCGTGCCTGGTGGCGCGCCTCCTGAGAGGTTAGAGCGTACTGGCGCCCCGGGGGTTCGTCCCGGGCGGCGACTTGTTGACCGGACCATGAGGATTCCATGACGAAGGCCTGGGCGTGACCCCTGCCGTGCGTCGTCCGTTGTCCTCGTTATGAGCCGGGAACCGCCCGGCGCCACGCACCGAAGTTCCGAGGAGCCCCAGTGCCTCGCATGCTCGACGTCAGCGACGATGTACGCGCCGAGATCGGCGATGAAGAAGCGGACCGACTGCTCGGTGGCGACAACGCCCCGGGTACCTACGACTGCACCTCCTGCCGCACCCCCGGCGACACCGAGCGCGAGCGCACCAGCACGGTGCTCTTCGTCGGCGAGGAGACGGCGGTGCTCGCGTTCGCACACGCCGCCTGCATCCCCTCCCAGGTCGTTCCCGTCTCCGAGGAACAGCTCCAGAGCGCCGTGCAGTCGATCACCTCCGGGGAGGAACCGGCCGCGAGGGAGATCCCGCTCCAGGCCGAGCTGGGGGTCACCAGCGGTCTGATCCTGGTCGCCGGCGAGGTGCTCCCGGCACTCGTCGTCGAGCCGCTGTCCCCGATCGCCCGCCCTGGCACCACCGGGCCCGTGGACGTCTTCCTGGAGCTGCTCGTCGAGCAGGGCTTCAGGCCGGTCCCCGCCCTCGACCGCGTACCGGACCCCAACCCGGGCTGGTCGGTGCTGGTGGCCATGGGCCAGCTGCACGCGATCCTCCAGCCGGGCATCGTGGGCACCTCCCCCGTCGCCTGGTGGCAGGCGCACCAGGCGATGCGGGTCGCCGACGAGTGGCGGGCGGCGGTCACGAAGGCCCAGCGGGTGCTGGTCTTCGCGGCCCCGGTCGGCACGATCGGCCAGCAGCCCCGCGAGGACCTGCTCCGGGACGCCCTGGACCGCGCGGCGGCGGCCGGGCGCCTGGTCGGCGCGACCATGCCGCTCGCGGGCACCTGACCGGGGGCACACGTACGGGGTGCACACGCGCCCCATACGCACCCCCGCGCTCCCGGGCGCGGGGGATCATTCCCGGTCACGGCCGCATCCGATGGGCCCCGGTGTCGTTGGCAGGGATGTGTACTCTTACGAACCCGTTTCCCGGACGTCGTACCAGAACTACATCCCCGGCATGCGCCCACCCCGCGATGCCTCCCCCCAGAGCCGCCCCGCCTCGGTCACCCCGATCTTCGACGCTCTCTGTTCCGAGTTCCGCCGTTCCTTCCGCACGCTGCCCGGCGACCGGGCGGGCGAGGAGGAGCTGGGGTTCAAGGGCTTCAACAGCCAGCAGCCGTACGGCACCGGCCAGGGCTACTACGGGCAGCTCACCGGGCACTCCCCCTACCCGGGTCACTCGGGCTGGTCCGGGACGTGGGACACGTACCAAACGCCCGGGCGGCAGCGCGGCACTCAGGTGCCGGCGCTGCCGCCCGGTCAGCGTGACGGACGTGTGCGGGGGTATTAGCCCCGCACGCCCCGCCTGCGGCTACTTCTTGCGGCCGCGCTTCTCACGCACCCGGACCGAGATGTGGATGGGCGTCCCCTCGAAGCCGAACTCCTCGCGGAGCCGCCGCTCGACGAAGCGGCGGTAGCCGGCCTCCAGGAAGCCGGAGGCGAAGAGGACGAACCGGGGCGGGCGGGTGCCCGCCTGGGTGCCGAAGAGGATGCGCGGCTGCTTTCCGCCGCGGATCGGGTGCGGGTGCCCGGCGACGAGCTCGCCGAGGAAGGCGTTGAGCCTGCCGGTCGGCACCCGCGTCTCCCAGCCCTCGAGGGCCGTCTCGATCGCGGGCACGAGCTTCTCCATGTGCCGGCCGGTGCGGGCCGAGACGTTGACGCGCGGGGCCCACTGGATCTGGCCGAGCTCGGTCTCGATCTCGCGCTCGAGGTAGTAGCGGCGCTCCTCGTCGAGGGTGTCCCACTTGTTGATGGCGAGGACGAGCGCACGGCCCGCCTCGACGGCCATCGTGATGATCCGCTGGTCCTGCACGCTGATGGACTCGGACGCGTCGATGAGGATGACCGCGACCTCCGCCTTCTCCACGGCGGCGGCGGTGCGCAGCGAGGCGTAGTAGTCGGCGCCCTCCACGAGGTGGACGCGGCGGCGGATGCCGGCGGTGTCCACGAACTTCCAGGTCTTCCCGCCCAGTTCGATCAGCTCGTCCACCGGGTCACGGGTGGTGCCGGCCAGCTCGTTGACGACGACCCGCTCCTCCCCCGCCACCTGGTTCAGCAGCGACGACTTGCCGACGTTGGGGCGGCCGATGAGCGCGATGCGGCGCGGGCCGCCGACGGCGGTGCCGAAGGTCTGGGCCGGGGCGTCGGGCAGCGCCTCGAGGACCGCGTCGAGCATGTCGCCGGTGCCACGGCCGTGCAGGGCGGAGACGGGGTGCGGCTCGCCCAGGCCCAGCGACCACAGGGCGGCGGCGTCGGCCTCGGCGGAGGGGCCGTCGACCTTGTTGGCGCACAGCACGACGGGCTTGCCCGCGCGGCGCAGCAGCTTGACGACGGCCTCGTCGGTGTCGGTGGCGCCGACGGTGGCGTCCACGACGAAGACCACCGCGTCGGCGGCCTCGATGGCGAACTCCGCCTGGGCGGCGACGGACGCGTCGATGCCGAGCACGTCCTGCTCCCAGCCGCCGGTGTCGACGACCTTGAAGCGGCGGCCGGCCCACTCGGCCTCGTACGTGACGCGGTCACGGGTGACGCCGGGGCGGTCCTCGACGACGGCCTCGCGGCGGCCGATGACGCGGTTCACCAGCGTCGACTTGCCGACGTTGGGCCGGCCGACCACGGCGAGCACGGGCAGCGGGCCGTGACCGGCGGCGGCGAGGCCCTCCTCGACCTCCTCCGCGTCGAAGCCCTCCAGCGCCGCGAGCTCCATGAACTCCGCGTACTCGGCGGCACCGAGCTCACCGTGCTCGTCGCCGGTGTGGATCTGGTCGTTCATGAAGTCCGTTCCTCGTTCTTCTCTGGTCGGCGGGCCCTTACGACCCGCTACTCAAGTCTGTGTCAGCGGCCGGTGAGCCGCTTGGCGTCCGCCAGGTGCGCGCCCAGGTGCTCCTGGATGCGCACGGTCGCCTCGTCCAGCGCCTTGCGGGTGCGCCGGCCGCTGCCGTCGTCGGCCCGGAACGGGTCGCCGAAGACCACGTCCACGCGGCCCTTCAGGGGCGGCAGCGCCGGTATGACGCGGCCCTTGCGCTCGGCGCTGCCGAGCATCGCCACCGGCACGACCGGTGCGCCGGAGCGCACCGCGAAGTAGGCGAGCCCGGCCCGCAGGGAGGCGAAGTCGCCCTCGCCCCGGCTGCCCTCGGGGAAGATCCCGAGGACGTCGCCGCGCCGGAGGATCTCCAGCGCATTGGTGACCGCGGTGCGGTCGGTGCTCGTACGGTCCACCTCGAGCTGCCCGATTCCGCGCAGGAACGGGGCGAGGGGACCGATGAACGCTTCCTTCTTGATCAGGAAGTGCACCGGGCGGGGTGCGGTGCCCATCAGCATCGGGCCGTCGATGTTGTGGGAGTGGTTCACGGCCAGGATGCAGGGCCCCGTGGCGGGCATCCGCCAGGCGCCCAGCACGCGGGGCTTCCACAGCCCGTACATCAGGCCGATGCCGATCCGCCGGCCGACGGCGGCACCGGAGGCGGAGGCACTCACGCCGACCGCTTCTCCTCGATCAGAGTGACGACGCACTCGATGACCTGGTCCAGGGTCAGCTCGGTGGTGTCCACCTCGACCGCGTCGTCCGCCTTGGCGAGCGGCGAGGTCTTGCGGCCGGAGTCGGCGGCGTCCCGCTTGACCAGGGCGGCCTGGGTGGCGGCCAGGTCGGCGGCCTCCTTGCCCTTGAGCTCACCGTTGCGGCGGGCGGCGCGGGCCTCGGCCGAGGCGGTGAGGAAGATCTTGAGGTCGGCGTCCGGCAGGACGGTGGTGCCGATGTCACGGCCCTCGACCACGATGCCCGCCGGGGCCTCGGCGGCGATCGCCCGCTGGAGCTCGGTCATCCGGGTGCGCACCTCGGGCACCGCGCTGACCGCGCTCACCGCGGAGGTGACCTCCTGGGTGCGGATCGGGCCGGAGGCGTCCGCCCCGTCGACCGTGATCGTCGGCGCGGACGGGTCGGTGCCGGAGACGATCTCCGGCTTGCCCGCGGCGGCGGCCACGGACGCGGCGTCGTTCACATCGATGCCGTTGGCCAGCATCCACCAGGTGATCGCGCGGTACTGCGCACCCGTGTCCAGGTAGCGCAGGCCCAGCTTGGCGGCCACGGCTTTGGAAGTGCTGGACTTGCCCGTGCCGGAGGGGCCGTCGATGCCGACGATGACTGCTGCCGGGGCGGTCCGGGCGGCGGTTTCCACGGTGTCAGACACCTTCCTTGTGCACGGGGCGATGAGGTTTCGGGCCGAATGGGGCCCACCCAAGGTTACTGGCTCGCCCGACCGTGCGGATCCGGGGTTCCCGGCGGCCCCCTACTGCCGGACCGCCCAGCCCCGCTCGCGGAGCGTCGCCGTCAGCCCCGGCACGGCGGTCGGCTCGACCAGCAGCTGGATCAGACCCGACTGCTGGCCGGTGGCGTGCTCGATACGGACGTCCTCGATGTTCACGCCCGCCCGGCCCGCGTCCGCGAAGATCCTGGCCAGCTCGCCGGGCTGGTCGCCGATGAGGACGGTCACCGTCTCGTACGCGGCCGGGGCGGCACCGTGCTTGCCGGGGACGCGGGCACGGCCGTCGTTGCCGCGGCGCAGCACGTCCTCGAGGTCCACGGCGCCGGCCGACTTCCCGTCACCGGCCTGGAGGGAGCGCAGGGCCCGTACGGTCTCGTCGAGGTCGGCGGCGAGGGCGGCGAGCACGTCCGCTACGGGGCCGGGGTTGGCGGAGAGGATCTCGAGCCACATGCGCGGGTCGGAGGCCGCGATGCGGGTCACGTCGCGGATGCCCTGGCCGCACAGCCGTACGGCGGTCTCGTCGGCGTCCCGCAGGCGCGCGGCGACCATGCTGGAGACCAGCTGGGGGGTGTGCGAAACGAGCGCGACGGCGCGGTCGTGGGCGTCGGCGTCCATGACGACGGGGACGGCGCGGCACAGGGCGACGAGCTCGAGGGCGAGGTTGAGGACCTCGGTGTCGGTGTCCCGGGTGGGGGTGAGCACCCACGGCCGGCCCTCGAAGAGGTCGGCGGTGGCCGCCAGCGGCCCGGAGCGCTCGCGCCCGGCCATCGGGTGCGAGCCGAGGTAGGCGGACAGGTCGCAGCCGAGCGCCTCCAGGTCGCGGCGCGGGCCGCCCTTGACGCTGGCGACGTCGAGGTAGGCGCGGGCGGCCCCGCTGCCGATGGCCTCGGCGAGCGTGGCGGCGACGTGCGCGGGCGGGACGGCGACGACGACGAGGTCCACCGGCCCGTCGGGTTCCTGGTCGGTGCCGGCGCCGAGGGCGGCGGCGGTGTGGGCCTGGGCGGCGTCGTGGTCCCTGAGGTGGACCTGGACACCGCGGCTCGCGAGGGCGAGCGCGGCGGAGGTGCCGATCAGACCGGTGCCGATGACGAGGGCGGTTCTCACGCTCCCACCCTAGTGGGCCCTCGTCCGGTACAACCGTGGGCATGATCTTTCATGTGGTGCCCCTGGACGACTGGCTGGCCCTGCCCGACCGCCCGTTCGCCCCCGCCTCGCTCGAGACCGAGGGCTTCGTGCACTGTTCCCCGGACGAGGCGACGACCCTCGCGGTGGCCTCGGCCTTCTACCGCGACACCCCGGGCCCGCTGATGGTGCTGCTCGTCGACGAGCACAAGCTCGGCGTCCTGGTCCGCTGGGAGGCGGCGGCCGGGACGCTGCCCGAGGGGGTCGCCCCGGGGACGCTCTTCCCGCACGTGTACGGGCGGATCAACCGAGAGGCGGTCGACGGGATGATGGAGATCGTGCGGGACGAGGAGGGCAGGGCGCAGAGCCTGGCCGTCTGGTCGTGACCCGGAGAATGCCCGTCATGCACACCGCACCTCACGACCCTCACGACCTGGTGACCGGCCACACCGTCTACTCCTGCGTCATGGGCTCCCGTGCCTTCGGCCTGGCGACGGAGGCGAGCGACACCGACCGGCGCGGGGTCTACGTCGCCCCGACCCCGCTGTTCTGGGGATTCGCCAAGCCGCCCGCCCATGTGGAGGGGCCCGGCGAGGAGCACTTCTCGTGGGAACTGGAACGCTTCTGCGAACTGGCCCTCGCGGCCAACCCCACGGCACTGGAGTGCCTGCACTCACCCCTCGTCGAGCACGCCGACGCGACGGGCCGCGAACTGCTCGCGCTGCGCGGGGCGTTCCTCTCGCGCCACGTCCACCGGACGTTCGCCCGCTACGCGGAGGCGCAGCTGCGGAAGTCGGCGGCGCACGTACGGGAGCACGGCGCCCCGCACTGGAAGCCGGTGATGCACCTGATACGCCTGATGACCAGCTGCCGCGATCTGCTGCGCACCGGCACGCTCACCGTGGACGTCGGCGACCTGCGCGAGCCGCTGCTGGCGGTACGCCGGGGCGAGGTGCCCTGGGAGCAGGCGGAGGCCTGGCTGGGCCGGCTGTCCGCCGAGGCCGGGGCGGCGGCCGCCTCGACCCCGCTGCCCGAGGAGCCGGACCGCGCCCGGGTCGAGGACTTCCTGATCCGGGTCCGGCGCGCCTCGGCCCTGCGGGAGGCGGGCTAGCGGTGGGGGCGGCCGGTTCGGCACCGCCGGACCCCGCGACCCGCTACATGCGCGCGCGGACGACCAAGTCGTGCAGCGCTTCGTACGCCGACTGCGCCGGGGCCTCCGGCAGGGCGGAGGCCTCCTGCGCCGCGTCGAGCTCCGCGTGCAGCGCCTCGATGTCGGCGGTCAGCCGGGTGTCGTCCACGACGCCCTCGGCCGTGCCGTGTTCGGCCGCGGCCTTCGCGGCGATCAGCTCGGGGACGTACGCGGGTGCGGGGACGAGCCCGAGCAGGGTGGGCAGGTGGGCGACGACCTCGCCGGAGCGCATCAGGTGGATGCCGGTGAGCAGCACGCGCAACGTGTAGAGCAGCGGCTTGAGTTCGCGGTCCTTGGCGAAGAGCCGCCACTGGGTGCCGGCGAAGCCCCGGTAGTGGTGGGCGTGGTTGCGGGTGAGCAGCGCGGGAGCGAGGGCGGTGAGCTCGACGTGGACGGGCGTCGTCCGTACGACGAGCGGGGACAGCAGCTGCTCGAGCACATAGCCGTTGCGGCGCAGCATCAGCCGGGCGAACTTGCGCAGGTCGTGCGTGACGAGGTCCATCTCGATCCCGTCGCGCTCGCCCATGCGCGTGAGAGTCTCCTCGCCCTCGCGCAGGCCGATGAGGTCGGCCACGGGCAGGAGGTGGACGCCGCGCAGGTCCACGTCGGAGTCGCGGGACGGGAAGCCGTACAGGTGCGCCCCGGAGACGGTCGCGAAGACGAGGGGGTGGACCTGCTGGGCGAGCACGGGCGACAGGTCCGTGCTCGGCAGTCCGGCGTCGCACAGCCGTGCGGTGCGGGTGGCGGTGTCGTTCATCGGCCCAGGATCCCAGCGGCGGGAACCGCCGCCGGGACCGGGTGCCGGGCGGACCTAGAGGTCGACCTCGCGCATGAGCATGCCGACCTCGGTGTTGGTGAGGCGGCGCAGCCAGCCGGACTTCTGGTCGCCGAGAGCGATGGGACCGAAGGACGTGCGGACGAGCTTCTCGACCGGGAAGCCCGCCTCGGCCAGCATGCGCCGGACGATGTGCTTGCGGCCCTCGTGCAGGGTGACCTCGACGAGGTAGTTCTTGCCGGTCTGCTGCACGACACGGAAGTTGTCGGCGCGGGCGTAGCCGTCCTCGAGCTCGATGCCGCTCTTGAGCTGCTTGCCGATGTCGCGCGGCAGCGGGCCGGTGATGGCGGCCAGGTAGGTCTTCTGGACGCCGTAGCGGGGGTGGGTGAGGCGGTGGGCCAGCTCGCCGTGGTTGGTGAGCAGGATGATGCCCTCGGTCTCCGTGTCGAGGCGGCCGACGTGGAAGAGCCGGGTCTCGCGGTTGGTGACGTAGTCGCCGAGACACTGACGGCCGTCGGGGTCCTCCATGGTGGAGACGACGCCCGCGGGCTTGTTGAGGGCGAAGAACAGGTACGACTGGGTGGCGACCGTCAGGCCGTCGACCTTGATCTCGTCCTTCTCGGGGTCGACACGCAGGCCCTGCTCGGTGACGATCTGCCCGTTGACCTCGACGCGGGCCTGCTCGATCAGCTCCTCGCAGGCGCGGCGGGAGCCCATGCCGGCCCGGGCCAGCACCTTCTGCAGCCGCTCGCCCTCCTGCTCGCCGAAGGTCTTGGGGAGCTTGACCTGCGGCTTGTTGTGCCGCTCGCGGTTGCGCTCCTCGATCTTGGCGTCGAGCTCGCGCGGGCGCGCGGGCTGCGTACGCCCGCCGCCGGCCGCCGGGCTGCGGCGCGGGCCGCCCTTGGCGCCGCCCCGGGCGGCGCTGCCACGGCTGCCGCCGGAGCCGCCGCCGGAGCGGCGCTCGGCGTCGGGACCCACGTCGTAGCGGCGCTCCTCGGGGCGCGGCCGGCGCGGGCGCTGCTCCGGCTGCCGGTCGTCACGCCGGGCACCGGAGCGGCCGTCGTCGTACCGCCCGCCGCCGGAGCGGCCGCCGCCCTGGGAGCGCCCGCCGCCCTGGCGTCCGCCCCCGGACGCCGGGCGGGGCGAGCCGCCCCGTGCGCCGCCCCGGTTGTCCCGGTTGCCGCTTCCGCTGTTCCTGCCGCTGCTTCGCATCAAAGTTCCGTCTTGTCGTCTGCGTCGGTGTCCGGTGCATCCGGGTCAAAGGACGGGACCCCTTCCTGGGAGTCGCCCTCGACCGCTTCCGCCTCGGGGAGGAACGGGGCGAGCTCGGGAAGCTCGTCGAGGCCGCGCAGGCCCATCCGCTCCAGGAAGTAGTTCGTCGTCCTGTACAGGATCGCACCTGTTTCGGGTTCCGTGCCCGCCTCCTCCACCAGAGCGCGCTGGAGGAGGGTGCGCATGACGCCGTCACAGTTCACCCCGCGTACGGCGGAGACCCGCGAACGGCTGACCGGCTGACGGTACGCGACGACGGCCAGGGTCTCCAATGCGGCCTGGGTCAGCCGGGCCTGCTGGCCGTCGAGGACGAAGGACTCCACGGCGTCGGCGTACTCGGGACGGGTGAAGAAACGCCAGCCCCCGGCCACCGGACGCAGGTCGAAGCCGCGCCCCTGGGCGGTGTACTCGTCCGCGAGGAGGCGCAGCGCGTCGGCGATCTCCCGGCGGGGCCGCTGGAGGACCTTGGCGAGGTGCTCCTCGGTGACGGGTTCGTCGACGACCATCAGGACCGCCTCCAGCGCGGGCGCCAGCGGCAGGGCCGCGACAGCCGTCTCGGGCTCGGTCTCGTGGGCGGTCACGGTCTCGGTCACGGTCTCGGTCTCGGTCACGGTGTCGTCTCCTCCGTGGGCGGCTGGTCGAACTCGTCGGTGACCACCGGCGCCGCGTCCTCGGTGCCCGTCCAGCGGACCATGAGCTCCCCGAGGGCCGTCTCCTGGTCGAGGAGCACCACGCGCTCGCGGTAGAGCTCCAGCAGGGCGAGGAAGCGTGCCACGACGGTGAGGGTGTCCGGGGCGTCGGCCGTCAGCTCCCCGAAGCTCGCCTCGCCCGCCTCCCGCAGCCGGGCCACCACGACATCGGCCTGCTCGCGCACGCTCACCAGCGGGGCGTGGATGTGGTCGACGTACACCTGGGGCGCCGGCCTGGGCTGCATCGCCTTGACCGCCAGCTCGGCCAGGCGCTGCGGGCCGATGCCGAGGACGACCTCGGGCAGGAGCTCCGCGTGGTGCGGCTCGAGGCCGACGGTGCGGGGCCGGCGGCGTCCTTCCACCGCGAGCCGCTCGCTGAAGATGTCCGCGATCCGCTTGTACGCGCGGTACTGCAGCAGCCGCGCGAACAGCAGGTCCCGGGCCTCCAGCAGGGCGAGGTCCGCCTCGTCCTCCACCTCGGCGGCGGGCAGCAGCCGGGCCGCCTTGAGGTCGAGGAGCGTCGCGGCGACGACGAGGAACTCGGTGGTCTGGTCGAGGTCGAAGTCCGGGCCCATGGCGTGCAGGTGCGCCATGAACTCGTCGGTGACCTTGGACAGGGCGACCTCGGTGACGTCCAGCTTGTGCTTGGCGATCAGCTGGAGCAGCAGGTCGAAGGGGCCCTCGAAGTTGTCGAGGCGGACCCTGAACCGGCCGTCGTCCCCGGTCTCCTCCGCTTCCGAAGTCTCACCGGCCTCCGCGGGGGCCGCGGGCTCCACGGGGTCCGGAGGACCGCCAGGGCCGCGGCCGAGGGGGCGGCGGCCCGGGGAGCGGGGGACGGCGGGCGCGGGGGTGGGCATGCGGAAACGATCCATCGGGGCTGGGCAGGCCTGGGACGGCCTGTACGGAACGGCGCGGCGGGCCGGTGCCCGCGCAGGCAGGCTATCGGCGAACCGGGTCAGCGACCGCGCAGGCGCCGTACGAGGATGCTCGCGTCGCCGCGGGCCTCGAGGTCGGCGAGGACGACGGCGACCGCCTCCCGCACGATCCGGCCCCGGTCCACGGCGAGTCCGTGCTCGCCGCGCAGCACCAGCCTGGCGTGCTCGAGGTCCATGAGCTCCTCGGCGGAGACATAGACGGTGATCTTCTCGTCGTGGCGCTCGCGCCCGCTGGGGCGGCGGTTGGCCGCCGCCCGGCCGCGGCGGCGCGACTGGGCCTGCTCGCCCCGGCCGTCCGTACGGCCCGTGGCGGACCGCTCGCCGCGCTCCGCGGCGCCGGGGCGGCGCTCCCCGTCCTGCTCCCGGCCGTCAGCGGCGGTGTCCGGGGCGGCGCGTCCCGCGTCGGCGGGCGGCGTCGTGGCGCCCGCGTCGGCGGGCTCGGCGGCGGCCGGGCCGGGCACCCGGGCGGGCGCCTCGCCGTTCGCCTGTCTGCGGGGGGCCGAGGACTGGAGCCCCACCCCTCCGGTGGTGCGGAACAGCTCGTCGGCGCCGGGCAGACTCACTCGGCGTGACAACGGGCGAGCACCTCCCTGGCCAGCTGGCGATAGGCGGCGGCGCCGACGGAGTTGGACGCGTACGTCGTGATCGGCTCGCCCGCGACGGTGGTCTCCGGGAAGCGGACCGTACGGCCGATCACCGTGTGGTAGACGTGGTCGTCGAACGCCTCGACCACGCGGGCGAGGACCTCGCGGCTGTGCACCGTCCGGGAGTCGTACATGGTGGCGAGGATGCCGTCCAGCTCCAGTTCGGGGTTGAGCCGTTCCTGGACCTTCTCGATCGTCTCGGTCAGCAGCGCCACACCGCGCAGCGCGAAGAACTCGCACTCGAGCGGCACGATCACCTTGTGCGCGGCGGTCAGCGCGTTGACGGTGAGCAGGCCCAGCGACGGCTGACAGTCGATCACGATGTAGTCGTAGTCCGCCATCAGCGGCTTGAGCGCGCGCTGGAGCGTGGACTCGCGGGCGACCTCGCTGACGAGCTGGACCTCGGCCGCGGACAGGTCGATGTTGCTGGGCAGCAGGTCCATGTTGGGCACGGCCGTCTTCAGCAGCACCTCGTCGGCCGACATGCCCCGCTCCATGAGCAGGTTGTAGACCGTCAGGTCCAGCTCCATCGGGTTGACACCCAGTCCGACGGAGAGCGCGCCCTGCGGGTCGAAGTCGACGAGCAGCACCCGGCGGCCGTACTCGGCGAGCGCGGCGCCCAGGTTGATGGTCGAGGTGGTCTTGCCGACCCCGCCCTTCTGGTTACACATCGCGATGATCTTCGCCGGGCCGTGGTCGGTCAGCGGACCGGGGATCGGGAAGTACGGCAGCGGGCGCCCGGTGGGGCCGATGCGCTCGCGGCGCTGGCGCGCGGCGTCGGGCGCGAGCGTGGCCGCGTATTCCGGGTCGGGCTCGTATTCGGCGTCGGGGTCGTAGAAGTGCCCGTCGGGCACTTCCTCGTAGTCGGCGAGGGCGGGGTCGCCGCCGCGGTCGCCGGCCATGGCGTTCACGTGTTGACCGTCCATCATGCTCTGGTGGGCTGTCGGGATGTTCTGGTGGGCTTCGTAGGTGTGGACAGCGACGGAGCCGACAGCTTGGAGTCCCACATGACTCTGGCCCTGCGCAGGCATTCCTGGGCGACCACCCCCGGGAGCAAATGTCGACTCATTCACAAGTCGTCCTACCTCCTTGGTGACCAGGAAACATCTAGATAGGTCAGCGTGGCACCATGCCGACGGTTGGCGACTCTATGGCGTGTCGGCGGTTCGCAGCAACACAATCCGCCGGAGACGGCACGATGTGTCGGCAATCGAACACCCTTCTGTCAAGGGTTTTCAGGAGGCCACCCGGAAGGTGACGGACCGCTCGGCCCGCCCGGAAAAAGCGTCGGCAGGGCCTTGCGGACAAGACCCTGCCGAATGCGACTTCTTGGTGTCGCCGTGATACCGCGTCAGCCGAGCAGCGTGCTCAGTTCGACGGACGGAAGGCCGTGCGCCTCGGCGACCGGACCGTAAACGACCTGTCCCTCATGGACGTTGAGGCCCTTGGCGAGCGCGGCGTCCCGGCTCAGCGCCTCCTGCCAGCCGCGGTTGGCCAGCTCCACGATGTAGGGCAGCGTGGCGTTGGTCAGCGCGTAGGTGGAGGTGTTCGGCACCGCGCCCGGCATGTTGGCCACGCAGTAGAAGACGGAGTTGTGGACCATGAAGGTCGGCTCCGCGTGGGTGGTCGGCTTCGAGTCCTCGAAGCAGCCGCCCTGGTCGATTGCAATGTCGACAAGTACACTTCCGGGCTTCATCTTGGCGACGAGCTCGTTGGTGACCAGCTTCGGGGCCTTGGCGCCCGGGATGAGCACCGCGCCGACGACGAGGTCGGCCTCGACGACGGCCTTCTCCAGTTCGTAGGCGTTGGAGACGATCGTCTGCACCTTGGTGCCGAAGACCTTGTCGGCCTCGCGCAGCTTGTTGATGTCCTTGTCGAGCAGGGTGACGTGGAAGCCCAGGCCGACCGCGATCTGCGCCGCGTTCCAGCCGGAGACGCCGGCGCCGATGACGACGGCCCGGCCCGCGTGGGTGCCCGGGACGCCGCCCGGCAGCACGCCGCGGCCGCCGGCCGAGCGCATCAGGTGGTAGGCGCCGACCTGCGGGGCCAGCCGGCCCGCGACCTCGGACATCGGGGCGAGCAGCGGCAGCGCGCGGTTGGCGAGCTCCACGGTCTCGTACGCGATCGCGGTGGTGCCGGACTGCAGCAGCGCGTCCGTGCACTCGCGGGAGGCGGCCAGGTGCAGGTACGTGAAGAGGGTCTGGCCCTTGCGGAGGCGGTGGTACTCCTCCGCGATCGGCTCCTTGACCTTCAGGAGCAGATCGGCGGTGGCCCACACCTCGTCGGCGGTGTCCAGGATGGACGCGCCGGCCGAGACGTACTCGGCGTCCGTGATGGAGGAGCCGAGGCCGGCCCCCTTCTCCACGACGACCTGGTGGCCGCCGCGCACCAGCTCGTGGACGCCGGCCGGGGTGATGGCCACGCGGAATTCGTTGTTCTTGACCTCGCGGGGGATGCCGACCTTCACGTCGATCACGGTCCTTGAATCAGAGAATTTAAGGCTAATCCGAATATGCCTGGGCATACCAGAGCAGACCGCGTCGATCGCGGCTCAGCCAGTCTAATGAAGGATCTCGCACTGTCTAGCCTTACAAAGCGCCAATCTTTGAGCAGTACGCCACTGATTTCGTAGGCTGCCCTGCATGTACCCCCGGGGTGCCGCAGTTAAGCGCGGACAGCCGGCAGGGCGGGCGCCGCGCCTTCGCCCAGTGCCTCGAGCAGCTGCTCGGCGGCGTCCCGGTGCACCACGGCCGCGGCGGGGTCGCCGAGGCGCTCGAGAAGCTCCGCCAGCCGCAGCCGCACCGCCGCCTGCAGCCGGTCGTCGCCCGCGTACCGCGCGCACTCCACCGCCTCCTGGCAGGTGCGCAGCGCCTCCTGCGTACGCCCCGCATACTCCTGCACCCGCGCGGCCTCGCTCAGCGCCCGAGCGTGCCCGGGCAGGTCCCGCAGCCGGCGGCACACCGCGGCGGCGGCGCGCCAGTCGCGCAGTGCCTCGCCCCACTGGGCGGTGTGGGTGCGCACGGTGCCCAGCCGTGCGTACAGCCGTGCCTGGTCGGCGAGTTCACCGCGCGTCAGCCGCAGTTCGAGCCCGCGCAGGTACCAGTCGGCGGCCCGCTGCCAGTCGCCGAGTTCCTGGTAGGCGGCGGCGATCGACTCCAGCGAACGGCTGGTGGCGTACGGGTCGGCGGCCTGCCGCGCGGCGGTCAGCGCCTCCCGGTACCGGCCGAGCGCGGCCTCGGTGCGTCCGGCCCGCGCGTCCAGGTCGCCGAGGTTGAGCAGGGCGGCGGCCTTCTCCAGCGGCATCTCGCAGCGCCGGGCCACGTCGAGGACGAGCTGGTGCAGCCCGTACAGCTCCGCGGCGGCGTCCTCCGCGCCCAGGTGCGCGGTGAGCGCCCGGGTCAGCGCGGAGACCAGGCGCCGGGCCAGGGTGTCGAGCCGGCCGTCCTCGACGGCCAGGCGTGCGGCGGCCAGCAGGGCGGGCAGCCGGGAGCGCAGCCACTCCCCCGCGACCCTCGACGACGGGAAGCGCAGCGGCCGGGGCAGCTCGGCGACCCGCTTGCGGACCGAGGGGTCGTCGAGCTCGGCGGCGGCGCGGCACGCGTGCAGTTGACGGACGGTCCGCTCCAGCATCCGCGCCCGCGCCAGCTCGACCTCGGCCACGCGGTCCTGGGTCTCCAGCAGGGTGCGCAGCATCGGGGCCAGGCAGCCCGGCACCTGGTACTGCGGCGGCAACGCCCCCGGCATCCCCGGCAGTCCGTCGACCGGCACCGTGCGCAGCAGGCCGCGGGCGGTGAAGTCCTCCAGCGCGGCCTGGGCCGCCGACACCGAGCAGCCGGCCAGCGCGGAGGCGGTGTGCGCGTCGGCCGGACCGGCCGGGGCGAGGGCGAGCAGGCGCAGTATCCGGGCGGACAGCGGCGGCAGCGCCTCGTGGGCGAGCCACAGGGCCCGGGCCAGCGGCCGGGCGGTGCCCTCGTACCCCTCGGGCGCGGGCAGTTCCCGCAGCCGCCGGGCGACGTCGGCGACCGAGAGCTTGGGCAGGCCGGCGAGCCAGCCGCCGACCAGGACCAGGGCGGCGGGCTGGGCGCCGCACTCCTCCACGACGGCGCTCGCGGCCGTCGGGTCGCAGGTGATGCGGGTCGGGCCGGCGTACCGCTCCAGGAGCTCGACGGCCGCGGCCGCGTCGAGTCCGCCCAGCGTGCACGGCCTGACGTCCGGGACGCCGGTCAGCGGCCCCTGGGAGACGGCGACGACCAGGCAGTCCGGCTCGTCCGGCAGCAGCGGCTCCACCTGCTCGGCGCCCGAGGCGTCGTCGAGGAGCAGCAGCATCCGGCGCCCGCCCAGGGCGCCGCGCAGGATCTCCGTCAGCTCGTCCGCGTCCGCACCGGCCGGCACCGGCGCGCCCAGCTCGGTGAGCAGGGCGCGGGCGATGCGGTCGGTGGGGACGGGCGTGCCGTCCGCGTCCGTGAGCCGGGCGCGCAGCATCCCGTCGGGGTAGTCCCCTTCGAGCCGGCGCGCGAGTTCCTCGGCGAGGGCCGTACGGCCGGAGCCGGGCCGGCCGGCGATGAGCAGCACCCGGCTGCGGGGGCTCTTGCGTCCGGAGAGGGTGTCGAGACCGGTGCGGACGATGTCCTCCCGCAGCTCCTTGAGCTCGCGGCCGCGTCCGACGAACCGGTTCGGCGAGGCGGCCACCGCCGACAGGGTCCCGGGCCTGCGCGGCCGTCCGCCGGTGGCCACCCGCTCCGGGCGGTCAGCCGCCACTTCGCCGGTCTCCGGCGCCCGCTCCGCCACGGGTCCACTCCCTCCGCCGGCCTGCGGCCGGGCATGCGCTGAGCGTAGTTCACCCGTGGATGCGCACGGAGGAGACATGGCCGCTTTCTTGCGACAATCACCTATTCGGTTCTCCTGGTGGTGTGTGTCGCCCCGGACGCCGGGAGAGCGCTCTCACACCCCGAAGCTCACACCCCGAAGCTCACGCCTCGAAGCTCACGCCTCGAACGGCCGGGCGGGCCACTCGGCGTCGGCCGGGCGCAGCGCGTCGATGCCGTCCCCGGCGAGCGCGGCGGCGAGCGACAGGACGCCGACGGTCAGGCAGTTGTTGTGCAGTTCACCCGAGAGGATGCCGTTCACCAGCTCGGGCAGCGGCACCCGGGCGATCTCCATGTCGGCCTCCTCCTCGGAGACCTCGAAGCGCTCGCCATGGGCCTCGGAGAGGTCGCGGGCCAGGAAGACGCGGACGGCCTCGTCGCAGCCGCCCGGCGAGGTGTAGACGTCGGTCAGCACCCGCCAGTCCTCGGCCTTGACGTGCGCCTCCTCGTAGAGCTCGCGCTGCGCCGCGTGCAGCGGGTTCTCACCGGGGACGTCCAGCAGGCCGGCCGGGATCTCCCACAGCCGCTGCCGCACGGGGTGGCGGTACTGGTTGATGACGAGCACACGGTCCTGCTCGTCGAGGGCCACCACGGCGACCGAGCCGGGGTGCACCTGGTAGTCGCGCTTGACGGTGGACCCGTCGGGCATGACCACGACGTCCGTGCGCACGCCGGTCTTGTTGCCGGTGAACGGGGTCTCGGTGGCGGTGACCTGCCAGACCTCGGCGGTGTCCTTGATACGCATGTACGTCCTCCAGAAATACGAAAACCGGGGTGGGCCCCTCCTCTCGGAGGTGCCCACCCCGGTCAACCGTACAGATCGGCCTTACCGGCTGTGGATCAGCCCTGCTGGCGCTCGACGGCCGCCTTGACCAGACCCGCGAAGAGCGGGTGCGGGCGGGTCGGGCGGGAGCGCAGCTCCGGGTGGGCCTGGGTGGCGACGAGGTAGGGGTGCACGTCGCGCGGGTACTCGACGTACTCGACGAGCTTGTTGTCGGGCGAGGTCCCGGAGAAGAGGATGCCGGCCTTCTTCTCCAGCTCGGCGCGGTAGGCGTTGTTGACCTCGTAGCGGTGGCGGTGGCGCTCCTCGACGTAGGGCTGGTCGCCGTAGACCTCACGGACGATGGAGCCCTCGGCGAGCTTGGCCGGGTACATGCCCAGGCGCATCGTTCCGCCCATGTCGCCCTCGCCGGCGACGATGTCCATCTGCTCGGCCATCGTGGAGATGACCGGGTGGGCGGCGGCCGGGTCGAACTCGGTGGAGTTGGCGCCCTCGATGCCGGCCAGGTTGCGGGCCGCCTCGATGACGACGCACTGCAGGCCGAGGCACAGGCCCAGCAGCGGGACCTTGTTCTCGCGGGCGTAGGTGATCGCGCCGACCTTGCCGTCCACGCCGCGGTCGCCGAAGCCGCCGGGCACGCAGATGGCGTCCACGTCGGCGAGCTCACGGGCGGCGCCGGCCGGGGTCTTGCAGTCGTCGGAGGTGACCCACTTGATCTTCACGCGGGCCCGGTTGGCGAAGCCGCCGGCCCGGATGGCCTCGGTCACCGACAGGTAGGCGTCGGGCAGGTCGATGTACTTGCCGACCAGGGCGACGGTGACCTCGTGCGCGGGCTGGTGCACGCGCTCGAGCAGGTCGTCCCACTGCGCCCAGTCCACGTCGCGGAAGGGCAGGTCGAGCTTGCGCACGACATAGGCGTCCAGGCCCTCGGTGTGCAGGACCTTGGGGATGTCGTAGATCGACTTGGCGTCGATCGCGGCGACCACGGCGTCCTCGTCCACGTCGCACATCAGCGAGATCTTGCGCTTGATCGCGGTGGGGACCTCGCGGTCGGCGCGCAGCACGATGGCGTCGGGCTGGATGCCGATGTTGCGCAGGGCGGCGACGGAGTGCTGGGTGGGCTTGGTCTTCAGCTCGCCGGAGGGGCCGATGTAGGGCAGCAGCGAGATGTGCACGACGAAGACGTTGTCGCGGCCGACCTCGTGGCGGACCTGGCGGACGGTCTCCAGGAACGGCAGCGACTCGATGTCGCCGACGGTGCCGCCGACCTCGGTGATGACCACGTCGACGTCATCGGTGGCCATGCGGCGGATGCGGTGCTTGATCTCGTTGGTGATGTGCGGGATGACCTGCACGGTGTCACCGAGGTACTCACCGCGCCGCTCCTTGGCGATCACGCTGGAGTACACCTGGCCGGTGGTCACGTTCGCCGAGCCGTCGAGGTCGACGTCGAGGAAGCGCTCGTAGTGGCCGATGTCCAGGTCGGTCTCGGCGCCGTCGTTGGTGACGAACACCTCGCCGTGCTGGAACGGGTTCATCGTGCCCGGGTCGACGTTCAGGTACGGGTCGAGCTTCTGCATCGTCACCCGCAGGCCCCGCGCCTTGAGCAGCGCGCCCAGGCTGGAGGCGGTCAGTCCCTTGCCGAGCGAGGAAGCGACACCCCCGGTGACGAAGAGGTGCTTGGTCGTCGTGGGCTTTGCGGCAATGGCCAAAGGGGGTCTCCCGTGGTCGCGAGGTGAGGTGCGTACCGGCGATCACCCGGTTGCTTTCGGGGGTGCCGTCGCTGCGGTTGGGGGGTCTTGCGCCCTCCGGTCCACGGGGTACCAGGGTATCAGCGCCCCGGTGCGGGCGCTCCCGGTGACGCGACGCGACGGCCGTACGGACCCTGCGTCACCCCCTGCGTCACAGGTAACCCATTCGGCACAGATTCCCCTGCGAACCGTCGCGCGTGTCCCAACTCCGCGTCGTATCCTGCTCGGACACACGCAGCGAGCCGGCCGGCGCGGCACCATCCAGGCCCTATTTCCGGAACAAGAAGGCTCGTCTCAAGATCGCTTGACCGCAACAAGATGGCCCTCCGGGGTCACGATGCCGTTCGACTGGAGATGACGTGGCCGGGCGTATCGAGGATTACGCACTCATCGGCGATATGCAGACCGCCGCACTGGTCTGCCGGGACGGCACGGCCGACTGGCTGTGTCTCCCGCGGTTCGATTCCCACGCGGCGTTCGCGGGGCTGCTCGGCACGGAGGAGCACGGCTACTGGCGCATCGGCCCGGCCCACCCGTCGGGGGCGGCGCCCCCGCGTGCCGACCGGCGCCGGTACCGGGGGGACTCCCTCGTGCTCGAATCCGAATGGGACACCGCCCGCGGCACGGTCCGGGTGATCGACTTCATGCCGCCGCGCGACGGCGCCCCGCAGCTGATCCGCATCGTGGAAGGCGTCAGCGGCCGGGTGCCGATGCGGTCGGCGCTGCGCATGCGCTTCTCCTACGGCCGCGTGGTGCCCTGGGTGCACAAGGTGGGCGACCGCACGGTGGCCGTCGCCGGCCCCGACTCGGTGTGGCTGGACACCACCGCCGACACCTTCGGCAAGGACCTCACCACCTTCTCCGACTTCACCGTCTCCCCCGGTGAGCGCGTCGCCTTCACCATCAGCTGGCAGCCCTCGCACCGCGAGGCTCCCGCCCTGCCCGACCCGGAGGGATCGCTGGAGGCCACGGAGGAGTTCTGGCGGGAGTGGGTGGCGCACTGCACGTACCACGGCCCCTACCGGGACGCCGTCGTACGGTCGCTGATCACCCTCAAGGCGCTCACCTACGCGCCCACCGGCGGCATCGTCGCCGCCCCCACCACCTCGCTGCCCGAGGAGATCGGCGGCGTACGGAACTGGGACTACCGGTTCACCTGGCTGCGGGACGCGGCGATCACCCTGTCCTCGCTGCTGCGCACCGGCTACCGCGAGGAGGCGCGCGCCTGGCGCGAGTGGCTGCTGCGCGCGGTCGCGGGCGACCCCGAGAACCTCCAGATCATGTACGGCATCGCGGGCGAACGGGAGCTGGGCGAGGCGGAGTTGCCCTGGCTGCCGGGGTACGAGAACTCGCGGCCGGTGCGCATCGGCAACGGCGCGGCCGACCAGCTCCAGCTCGACGTCTACGGCGAGGTCACCGAGGCCCTGCACCTGGCGCACATGACCGGCCTGGCCCGCAACGACTACGCGCAGCTGCTCCAGCTCCGGCTGATCAGCTACCTCGAGGACCACTGGATGGAGCCGGACGAGGGCATCTGGGAGGTGCGCGGCCCGCGCCGCCACTTCGTCCACTCCAAGGTGATGGCCTGGGTCGCGGTCGACCGCACCATCAAGCTCATCGAAGCGGGCGATGTGGACGGCCCGTTGGAGCGCTGGCGCGAGCTGCGCGACGACATCCATCGCGATGTGTGCGAGAGGGGCTATGACAAGGAGCGCAACACCTTCACCCAGTCCTACGGCTCCAAGGAGCTGGACGCCTCCTTGCTGCTGATCCCGCAGATGGGCTTCCTGCCGCCGGACGACAAGCGCGTCATCGGCACCATCGAGGCCATCCAGCGCGAGCTGTCGACGCCCGACGGTTTCGTCCTGCGCTACCCCACGGCCGGCGAGGAGGCGGGGGTGGACGGGCTGGAGGGCGACGAAGGGGCCTTCCTGGCCTGCTCGTTCTGGCTCGCGGACGACCTCGCGATGATCGGCCGGGTCGACGAGGCCCGCCAGCTCTTCGAGAAGCTGCTCGCGCTCCGCAACGATCTGGGGCTGCTCGCGGAGGAGTGGGATCCGCGCCTCAAGCGCCAAGTGGGCAACTTCCCGCAGGCGTTCAGCCACGTTCCGCTGATCGACACGGCGCTGCGGCTCACGGCCTCGAGCGCGTTCGGAGGCTGAACCACAGCGCGAAGGCGCCGACGGGGGCGGCGAGCACGGCTGCGGCGGCATTGAGCCCGCCGTAGCCGTAGAAGGCGACCAGGACACCCGACAGGGCGCCGCCGCCCGCCGCCACGAGGCTCATCAGGGTGTCGGACAGCCCCTGGACCTCCGCCCGGTGCGCGGCATCCACGGATTCGCTGAGCAGCGTGGACCCGGCGACCGTCGCACAGGACCAGGCCACGCCCAGCAGGAACAGCCCCGCGGTGACCGCCCACCGGCTGCCGCCGGAGGTCCCCGCCAGCAGGGTCGCGCCCGCGAAGCCCACCTGCCCCAGCAGGATGACCGGCACCCGCCCCACCCGGTCCGCCAGCCGCCCCACCAGCGGCGAGAGCCCGTACATCCCGGCCACGTGCAGGCTGATGGTGAAGCCGACCACGCTCAACGAAGCGCCGTGGTGAGCGAGTTGGACGGGCGTCATCGTCATCACCGACACCATCACGACATGCCCGAGCACCAGTGCGCCCAGCCCGGTCAGCGCGGCGGGCGAGGCCGCCACGTGCCGCAGCGCCCCGCGCATCCGGGCACCGAAGCCCTGCCGCGCCCCGGGCCCGGCCGTGCCGTGCTCACTCGCGCCGTGCTCACTGCGCTCACTGTGCTCCCTGGCGAGCAGCAGGGGATCGGGCCGGAGCCGGGTACGGACGACGGCCCAGCCGGCGGTGAAGCCGGCGACGGAGAAGACGAACGTGCCCGCGGCGTCGGGCAGTCCCACCAGGCGGGCGACGGCCTCGCCGGGGCCGCTGAGGTTGGGGCCGAGCACGGCGCCGACGGTGGTGGCCCACACCACGAGCGACAACGCCCGTGCCCGGCCGGCCGGTTCGGCCAGGTCGGTGGCCGCGTACCGCGACTGCAGGTTCGCGGCGGAGGCCGCGCCGACGAGGAGCATGCCCAGCAGCGCCAGCGGCACCCAGCCGAGTGCGGCCGCAGCCAGGACCGCCACCGCCCCCACCGCCGCGACGAGCCAGCCGGCACCGAGCCCGGCCCGCCGCCCGCGCGCCCGGGACAGCGCGGCGAGCGGCACGGACATCAGCGCCGCGCCCAGCGTGGTCACGGTGGTGGCGAGCCCCGCGAGGACCTCGGAACCGCTGAGGTCCTCGAGCAGCAGCCCGCCGGAGGAGATCATCGAGCCCATGCCGATCCCGATGACGACCTGGGCGGCCATCAGGACCCGTACGGTATGCCGTTGGGCACTGGCTATGCCGGGTATGTCGGGTATCTCGGCCTGCTCGGGGGCGACGGTCATGCGGCACAGGGTAGGGGCGGTCACGCGGTTGCGTCCCGGTCCCGCGCATCCCGTAGGTTCCGGTCATGAACCCGCAGCACGCCCAGGGAAGCATCACCGTGGCCCGCGCCCTCGAACTGCCCGCGCTGCGCCGCGGGCTGCCCGAGGTCGTGGCCGCCGCCGACCGGCTGCACCGGCCGGTGCGCTGGGTGCACGCGGGCGAGGCCCCCAACATCGCCGCCCTGCTCAAGGGCGGCGAACTCCTGCTCACCACCGGTCTGGGACTCGGCACCCGCCCCGCCGACCAGCGCGCCTTCGTGCGCGGGCTGGCGGAACGCGGCATCGCCGCCCTCGTGGTCGAACTCGGCGCGCGCATCCCGGCGCTGCCCGCCGCGGCCGTGAACACGGCGCGCAGCCATGGGCTGCCGCTCGTCCAGCTGCACCGGGAGGTGCCCTTCGTGGCGGTGACGGAGGAGATCCACACCGAGCTGGTCAACGAGCACTACGCGCTGCTGCGACGGGCGGAGGACGTGCAGCGCCAGTGCACGGAGGTACTGCTGGCCGGCGGCGGCATACCCGAAGTCCTGCACCTCCTCGCGGACTTCGCGGGCAACCCGGTCTTCCTCGAATCCCCCGACGGCCGGCTGCTGTACGCGGCCGGCCCCTCCCCCGCCCCGCCGGGCTCGGCCGATCCGCTCCAGGTGTGGGACGGCCTGCGCACCGCGGGCCTGGCCGGCAGCCTGGTCACCGACATCCCCGGCCGGGGTCCGGGCCCCGGCGCGGTACGGGCCCGGCTGACCGTACTGCCGGTGAACGCGCCGCTCGCCCCCGTACACCGGATCGCCGCCGACCGTACGGCCGGGCTGCTGGCGCTCGTCCTCCTCCAGGCCCGGCAGGAGGAGGAACTCGCGGCACGCGGCCGCGGCGACTTCCTCACCGCCCTCGCCGAGGAGCGCGTCGACATCGCGGACGCGCCCGCGCAGGCCCGCGCCCTGGGCTTCCGCCCCGGCCCGGGCCCGCTGCTGCCGGTGGTACTGCGCCTGCCCGCGGACCCGCTGCCGGCGGACGGGCCGGACCACTGGGCGGCGCTGACCTGCGCCGTCCAGGAGGAGCTGGCGGCGGTGGGGGTGCCGGTGCTGCTGGGCGTACGGCTCCCGGAGGGCCGCATGCCGTTGCTGGCCGGCCTGCGCGACGAGTCCGAACGGGCGGCCGTCGCCGGGCGGTTGGCCACCGCCCTGCGGGCGGGCGCGGCACGGGCGGCGGCCCGGCGGCCGGTCGTGGTGGCCGGCGCCCCGGCCACCTGGGCGACGGCGGGCGCGGCCCTGCGGCACGCCGCCGACGCGGCCACGGCCGCGGAGGGGCTCCCGGACCGGCCGTGGCACGACGTGCGGCAGCTGGACGTCGACCTGCTGCTGTGGCGGCTGCGCTGCCACGGGGACCTGGCGGCGTTCGTCGAGCGCGTCATCGGCCCGCTGCTCGCGCACGACGCCTCGGCCCGTCCGCCGCTGCTGCCGACCCTGGAGACCTACCTCGCCCACGCGGGCCGCAAGGCCGAAACCGCCCGCGCCCTCCACCTCAACCGCCAGACCCTCTACGACCGCCTGGCCCGCATCTCCCGCCTGCTGAGCGCGGACCTGGAGGACCCGCAGACGACCCTGTCCCTCAACCTGGCCCTGAGGGCACGCCGTTGGACGGCGTAGCCGTGTCCTGTGGCCCCCGAAACCGCGCTGCGCGCGGTTGTCCTCAATCGCCGGACGGGCTGAACTTTCGCGCCCGGCCCGGCACTATCAAGCCCGTCCGGCGCTTGAGGACGAGCGGCGAAGCCGCGACAAGCGGGGTCTGGGGCGCAGCCCCAGGAAACGGCGAAAGGGCGGGACCGGGGCAAAGACCCCACGGCGGAACACCCCACGATCCGCCGGCGGGCGCTAGCGCCCGCTCAACTCATCGTAGACGGCCAGCACATGCGCCACCGTGTCGTCCTCCGACGGCCACGTCCCCACCTGGGACCGCCCCGCGGCGACCAGTTCCGTGCGGCGCACCGGGTCGCCCAGGAGCCGCGTCACCGCGGCGGCCAGGGCGAACGCGTCGCCGTAGGGCACCAACTCCGCGGCCTCGCCGACCAGATCGGGCACGCCGCCCACCGACGTGGCGACCAGCGGCACCCCCGCGTGCAGCGCCTCCTGCGCCAGCAGGGACCGCGCCTCCCACCGGCTCGGCATGATCGCGACGTCCGCCGTCGCCAGCAGCTCGGGCACATCGTCGCGGCGGCCCACGAGCCGTACCGGAAGCGCCTCTTCCTCGATCCGCCGTTGCATCCCGGCCCGTTCGCGGCCCTCGCCCGCCACGATCAGCAGCGGCTCGGGGTCCAGTTCACGCCACGCGCGGGCCGCGTCGAGCAGCAGCCCGTACCCCTGGTCGGGCTCCAGCCGCCCCACGGCGACCAGCAACGGCCGGCCCACGGCCCCCAGCTCGGCGCGCGCCTTGTGGCGCGGCATCTCGTCCTCGTCGTCCTCGTCGGGGACGGCGCGCGGCGCGGGGAAGGCGACCGGCGCCAGCCGGGCGTCGCGGGCGCCGCGCAGCCGCGCCTGGTCGACCAGGTCCGACGAGGCACCGAGCACCACACTCGCCGTACGCGCCGCACGGCGCTCCATGAGCCGGACGACGTGCGCCCGCGCCCCCGCCGCGCGCACGTGCGTGTGCCAGGTGACCACCAGCGGTGTGGCGCGCCCGCGCAGGGCCAGCGCCGCCAGCACCCCCGAGCGCAGACCGTGCGCGTGCACCACGTCCGCGCCCGCGCTCACCGCCCGGATCCCGGCGACGGCCAGGGCGTCGGGGCCGGCCCTCAACGGCTCGAACGAGGCGCCGGATTCACCGAATCCGTACCGCGCCTCCGTGCGCCCCGGCGCGCACACCGTGACCCGCAGCCCCCTGGCGACGAGCCCCGCGGACAGCGACCGCACATGCGCTCCGCTGCCCGCGCTGCCGCTGCCCAGCACCTGGACGGCGTGCAAGGGCGGTCGCCCCTGGGACACGGCGGATGTGCTGCTCACGCGAGGAGCCTCCTGGCTCGGCGTCGACGGGGCGGGCGGACGTACGGCACGCACGTCCGTCGCGGTGCCGTGCCACAGAATGCCAGCCGGCACCGACATCACGGCGCCGCCGCCCCGTGGTTCGCGTGCCCTGTCTCGCCCGTACTTCCACGGATTCACCCGGTTCGGGGATCGGGTGCCCGTCCACAGTGGGTCGTCAGCCGACGGCGGCGCGGGCCGCCGCCAGGAGCTCCTCCGCGTGGGCGCGCGCGAGCCGGGAGTCCTCCTGGCCGGCCAGCATGCGGGAGAGTTCGCGCACCCGGTCCTCGCCCTCCATCGCCTGCACGCCGCTGCGGGTCACGGAGCCGTCGTGGGTCTTCTCCACCACCAGGTGCCGGTCGGCGAACGCGGCCACCTGTGGCAGGTGGGTGACCACCACGACCTGCGCGCTCCGCGCCAGCCGGGCCAGCCGGCGGCCCACCTCGACGGCGGCCTTGCCTCCGACGCCCGCGTCGACCTCGTCGAAGAGGTACGTCGGCACGGGGTCCGACCCCGCGAAGACGACCTCCACGGCGAGCATCACCCGCGACAGCTCACCGCCCGACGCGCCCTTCGCGATCGGGCGCGGCTGGACACCGGGGTGCGGGGCGAGGAGCAGTTCGACCTCGTCGACACCGTGCGGGCCGAAGGCGACGGCCCGGCCGCCGGCCTCGATGCCGGACTCCGCGTCCTCGTCGGCCAGTTCGGTCCGGCCGATCCGGAAGCTCACCCGGGCGTGCGGCATGGCGAGTTCGGCGAGCTCGGCCGTGACCGCCTCGGCGAATCGCTTCGCCGCCTCGGTCCGGGCGTCGGTCAGCATCCCGGCCAGCACGCCCAGTTCGGCGCGCAGGGCGTCGCGTTCGGCGGTGAGCCCGTCGATCCGGTCGTCGTCGCCCTCCAGCTCGCCCAGCCGTGCGGCGCTGCGCTCGGCCCAGGCGAGGACGTCCGTGATGTCCTGCCCGTACTTGCGGGTGAGGTGCGCCAGCACCGCGCGCCGCTCCTCGACGACGGCCAGCCTGCGCGGGTCCGCGTCCAGGTCGGAGGCGTACCCCGCCAGCTCCCCGGCCACGTCCGCGACCAGGATGCCGATCTCGCCGATGCGTTCGGCGAGCGCGGCGAGCGCCGGGTCGTGGGACCGTACGGCCTCCAGCGCACGGTGCGCCCCGGCGACGAGGGTGGCCGCGTCGACGGCCTCCGACTCCTCGGGGTTCCCGGCGAGGGCCGCGTGCGCGACGGTCGCGGCGGAGGCCAGGGCCTCGGCGTGGCCGAGCCGCCCGGCCTCGGCGGCGAGTTCGGCGTCCTCGCCGGGCAGCGGCTCGGCGTCGGCGATCTCCTCGAGCCCGAAGCGCAGCAGGTCGGCCTCCTGCGCGCGCTCACGGGCACGCGTGGTCAGCTCGGTCAGCTCGGCGGACACGGCCCGCTGCCTGCGGTAGGCCTCGGCGTACTCCGCGAGCGGCCCGGCCACCGCCTCGCCCGCGTACCGGTCGAGGGCCTGCCGCTGCCGGGCGGGGCGCAGCAGCCCCTGCTGGTCGGTCTGGCCGTGCACGGCGACGAGGTCGTCCGCGAGCTCGCCGAGCAGTCCCACGGGCACGCTCCGGCCGCCCACGTGGGCCCGCGAGCGGCCCTCCGCGGAGAGCGTACGGCTGATGAGCAGCGTGCCGTCGTCGAGCTCGGCACCCGCTTCCCCGGCCCGTACGGCCGCGGGCGAGCCGCCGTCGACCACAATGCGCCCCTCGACCACCGCGGCCTTGGCGCCGACGCGCACCAGGGCGGGGTCGGCGCGCCCGCCGAGCAGCAGTCCGAGGCTGGTGACGACCATGGTCTTGCCCGCGCCCGTCTCACCGGTCACGGCGGTGAAACCGGGTGACAGCTCGACCACCGCGTCATCAATGACGCCCAGGGACCGGATCCGCATCTCCTCCAACACGGATACGACGATACGAGGTTCCCCGGCGCCCCCGCGACGCCCTCCCCCACCAACCCTCCTGGGGACAGCCCCACCACCGGTCCGGGTGACGGCTCCATGGTTCCGGCACATCCCGCGGAGGAGCCTTGCACCCATGAACGCACGCACCCGCGGCGCCGCCCTCCTCGCCACCGCCGCCATCGCCCTGACCACCCTCGAAGGCATCGGCAGCGCGCTCGCCGCGCCCCGTCAGGCCTCCGCCCTGGAGGGCACCTGGCGCATGGACGGCTACGGCACGATCGTCTCCGTCGAGAACGGCGGGCGCCGGCTGCGGATGTACGACACCACCACCGTCAGCTGCCTGCCGGGCGTGACGGACGCGACCGCCACCGGCACCCCCGGCACCTTCCGGCAGGGCACGGACGCGCCGATCACCGTGACGGCGCACGGCCACGACCGCGCGGAGCTGTCCTTCGCCGACAACGTGGGCCACCGCACACTGCGCCGCATGGCCGCGCTGCCCGATAGGTGCCAGGAGTCGGCCAAGGACAACCTCCGGGTCTTCGACGTCCTCTGGCAGACATACGCCGAGAACTATCCGTTCTTCGCCAAGAAGCACATCAACTGGCAGGACGTCCGCAAACGGTTCCGCCCGAAGGCCGCCGCCGCGGCGAACGACAAGGAACTGTTCACCGTCCTCCAGCAGATGATCGAGCCACTGCACGACGGCCACACCGGCATGGTCGACAACCCCGGCAAGCCCACCATGGGCTTCGGCGGCCACCGTGACGACGTCGCCCTGCCGAACCCCGAGGAGCGGGAGAAGCTGCTCAGGACGGTCGACGAGAGCACCGGCCTCGCCGCTGACCGCTGGCACCGCTGGGCGGACGGGCAGATCGCGTTCGCCGAACTCCCCGGCCGGGTCGGCTACCTGCGCATCACCGCCTTCCAGAACCTCGCCAAGGGCGGCTTCGACGCCGACAGCAAGGCCCTCGACCGAGCCCTGGACGAGGTCTTCGCCTCCACCCGTACACACGGACTCGTCCTCGACCTGCGTCTCAACGGCGGCGGCTCCGACCGGCTCGCCCTGCGGGTGGCCGAGCGGCTGACGGACCGGCCGTACACGGCGTACCTCAAGCACGCGCGCGACGACGCCCGTGATCCCCGGAAGTTCACGCCCGCCGAGCCCGTCACGGTCCGCCCGCACCGGGGCCCGGTCCGGTCCGGCCCCCTGGCCGTCCTGACCGGCCCCCTCACGATCAGCGCCGGCGAGACCCTCACCCAGGCCCTGACGGTCCGCCCGGGCGAGACGAAGAGCTTCGGCGGGAACACCTACGGGATCTTCTCCGACGAGCTGGAACGGCGGCTGCCGAACGGCTGGCGGTTCTGGCTGCCCAACGAGGAGTTCCTGAGCGCGAAGGACGGCCGGACGACCTACGACATCACGGGGGTGCCCCCGACGGTCCGTACGGACGTCTTCACCAAGCGGGACCTGGACACCCACCACGACTCGGCCCTGACGAAGGCCCGCGCCTGGCTGGGGAACCAGACCGCGTCCGGCGGATCTTCATCGTAGGTACGGCGCGTGTGGCACCGCCGGACTGCCCCGTCGTGGCTGATCGCCGCCGCGACGGCGAAGGACTCGGGGGCACGCGCCCCCGGACCCCGGGGTCCCGGGAGACTGCCGGCCAGGCAGCAGGCATTCCGACCACCCGGGGGCCCGGGCCCCGGGGCGAAGCCCCGGGAAAAAGCCCGCCGCAACGGCGCGGTACCACGACGGCGAGGGTCCGGCGGAACACACGATCACCGCAACCCGCATCCCCCACGAGCCGGCAGGCTAATGCGGCGCCCCGCGCCAACCGGCCACCGGCAGCGCGAACTTCGCGACCAGCCGGTCCGTGAACGACGCATGGTGCAGCCGGGCCAGCCGCACCGGCACGATCCCCCGCCGCACCTCGACCCGCGCGCCCGCCGGAAGCTCCACGCTCCGGCGGCCGTCGCACCACAGCACGCCGTTCGGGGTCTGCGGCTGCACCTCCACCGCGAGCACCGAGTCCGGTGTCGTCACCAGCGGCTTGGCGAACAGCGCGTGCGCGCTGATCGGCACCATCAGCAGTGCCTCGACCTCGGGCCACACCACCGGCCCGCCGGCCGAGAACGCATAGGCCGTCGACCCGGTCGGTGTCGCGCACACGACGCCGTCGCCGCCGAACCGGGAGACGGGCCGCCCGTCCACCTCGGTGACGACCTCGAGCAGCCGCTCCCGCGCGGCCTTCTCGACCGACGCCTCGTTCAACGCCCAGTCCGTGTGCACCACATGACCGTCCGTGCGCACCAGCACGTCGAGGGTCATGCGCTCCTCGACCTCGTACGCACGGGTCACGACCCGGTCGACGACCTTGTCGAGGTCGTCCCGCTCGGCCTCGGCGAGGAAGCCGACCCGCCCCAGGTTGACGCCGAGCATCGGCACGCCCGAGATCCGCGCGAACTCCGCGCCCCGCAGCAGGGTGCCGTCACCGCCGAGGACCACCAGCAGCTCGCACCCCTCGAGCACGTCCGGCCGGCCCGGGCCGGCCTCGACCCGCTCCACCGAGGCGGGCAGCGGCAGATCGGCGGCCTCCTCCGCGAGCACCCGCACCCGGATGCCGCACCGCAGCAGTCCCTGGACGACGAGTTCCGCACTGCGGATGGCTGCCGGACGGCCGGTGTGAGCGAGCAGGAAAACGGTGCGTCGCCCCACGCCCTCGGTCTGTGCTGGTGTTTCTGAAGTGGTCAACGGGGCCCCTCCGCCACTGCACGGTCAACGTCCGCCGGGTCCAGTTCGGGTGCTCCGGCGCGCAGCCACAGAAAGTACTCGACGTTGCCGGACGGCCCCGGCAGGGGGCTGGCCGTGACGCCGAGGACGCCGAGCCCCAGCCCGGCCGCCTGCCCGGCGACCGTACGCACCGCCTCGGCCCGCAGCTGCGTGCTGCGGACGACACCGCCGCTGCCGAGCCGCTCCTTGCCGACCTCGAACTGCGGCTTGACCATCAGCACGAAGTCCGCGTCGGGCGCGGCACAGCGCACGAGCGCGGGCAGCACCAGGCCGAGCGGGATGAAGGACAGGTCGCCGACCACCAGGTCGACCGGCTTGTCGTCGATCTGTTCCAGCGTCAGCTCGCGGACGTTCGTACGGTCCTTCACGGTGACCCGCTCGTCGCTCTGCAGCGACCAGGCGAGCAGCCCGTAACCGACGTCCGCGGCGACAACATGCGCCGCACCCGCCCGCAGCAGCACGTCCGTGAACCCGCCCGTCGACGCGCCCGCGTCCAGTGCCCGCCGCCCCTCGACCTTCAGGCCGAGCGGGACGAACGCGGCGAACGCGCCCGCGAGCTTGTGCCCGCCGCGCGAGACGTAGTCCGGGTCGCTGTCGTCCTTGGCCACGACAAGAGCGGCGCTGGTCTCCACCTGGGTGGCGGCCTTGGTCGCGGTCGCACCGCCGACGGTCACACGGCCTGCGGCGATCAGCTGACTCGCGTGCTCGCGCGAACGGGCCAGCTTGCGGCGCACCAGCTCCGCGTCGAGTCGGCGGCGGGTCACTGCCACGTGCGGTTCAGCTCCTGTTGTCGTACGGACGGGCGAGGGGCCGGTCCAGCGCGGCCAGCGCGTCACGGAGCCCCTGGTGTACATCCTCGTACACCTCCAGGTGGCCGCTGACGTCGAGGTGGTCGGCGTCGGTGAGACGGGCCAGCCGCCCGTCCACTCCGGCGTTGCCGGTGGGGTGCCGCGGGACGCCGAGCGGATTCGGGTCGTTCATGGTCCCGACGCTACCTCGGAACGGGTGCTTGTCCGGTGTTCGCCTCCACCCGGTGTACCGTCCAGGGCAATGGCCACCATCGAGGAGTGCCTCGACGCACTCGACCGGCTTGCGGCGAACCTCGCGTCGGCGAGCGGCGAGCTCCGCAGCGCCGCGATGCTCGACCGCTCGCTGAGCTGCCACGTCACCGACCTCGACACCACCTTCGTGGGCCACCTCAGGGAGGGCCACCTCAAGGAGGTGAAGGCGGTCGAAGGCGTCCCGGAACGCCGGGCCGAGATCGCCCTGGAGATGGCCGGCGACGATCTGCTCGCGCTGGTCGACGGCCGGCTGAACTTCGTCCGGGCCTGGACCTCGGGCCGCATCCGCATCCAGGCCTCCCTGCGCGACGTACTCCGGCTGCGCTCACTGTTCTGACGGAACGGGCTACAGCCCCAGGCGGGCCAGCGCCTTCCCGGCGTCCAGGCCGCACGACCCGTCGCCCGCCGCCGTCCAGGCGGCACCGCACAGCGCCCGCAGACCGTCGACAGGCTCGCCGCCGCCCTCGAGCACCAGCTCGTCGCCGCGCACCGACGCGGTCCAGCCGCCGCAGCCGAAGCCGTCGCCCGCCGCCGCCACGGCCGGCTGCGCCTCGAGCAGCCCCCGCAGATCCTCGGCCACGTACGTCGGCCGGTGCTCCGGCTTCGCCGCGAGCAGCACGGCCGCCGTGGTCACCCCGGTCAGGACGAGCAGCGAGTCCACGCCGCCCGCGTGCGCGCCCTCGATGTCCGTGTCGAGCCGGTCCCCGACCACCAGCGGCCGCTCCGCGCCCGTGCGCAGCACCGTCTCGCGGTGCATCGGCGGCAGCGGCTTCCCCGCGACCTGCGGCTCGGCGCCCGTGGCGATGCGTACGACCTCCACCGCCGCGCCGTTGCCCGGCGCGATGCCCCGGGCGCTCGGGATCGTCAGGTCCGTGTTGGACGCGAACCACGGCAGGCCCCGGCGCACCGCGTACGACGCCTCCATCAGCCGCGACCACGGCATCTCCGGCCCGCCGTAGCCCTGCGCCACCGCGGCCGGGTCGTCGTCCGCCGACTCCACCGGCACCAGGCCGCGCTCCCGCAGCGCGACCCGCAGCCCCTCGGCACCGATCACCAAGACCCTGGACCCGGCGGGCACTTGGTCGGCGATCAGCCGCGCCACCGCCTGCGCCGAGGTGATCACCTCGGCCGGCTCGGCCGGTATGCCCAGCTCGGTGAGGTGCGCGGCCACCGCTTCCGGGGTCCGCGAGGCGTTGTTGGTGACGTAGGCGAGGTGCATCCCGCCCGCGCGGGCCGCCTCGAGCGACTCCACGGCATGGCCGATGGCCTCGCCGCCCGCGTACACCACGCCGTCCAGGTCCAGCAGTGCCGTGTCATAGGCCGTGCCGAGCCGCTCTGCGCTTCCGGCGGGACGGGTACGGACGCCTTGGTTCATGCCGGGTCCACTCCTTGTGCTGTTCGTCTCTGTTTCGATCATTGCTCATCCGGCCGTGGGACATAACATTTCCCAATGAGCACTCCAGACCGAGCAGGGAAGCAAGGTCTCCAACTCGCTCCCTTCCGAGGGCTGCGTTATGTCCCCGACCGCGTGGGCAGTCTCGCGGCCGTGACCTCGCCACCGTACGACGTCGTCGTACGGCCGGACGGCCTGAGGCATCTGGAGACCGCCGATCCCCACAACATCGTCCGGCTGATCCTCCCGCAGGCACCCACCGCGGCCGAGCGCCACCGCCAGGCCGCCGAGACCCTGCGCCGCTGGCAGGCCGAACGCATCCTCGCCCCCGATCCCGAACCCGCGCTCTACGTCTACGAACAGCGCGGCGAGGGCATACTCCAGCGCGGTCTCATCGGCGCCCTGCAGCTCACACCCCGCGAGGAGGGCATCGTCCTCCCCCACGAGGACGTCATGCCGCACATCGTCGAGGACCGCGCCGCCCTGATGCGCGACACCGGCGCCAACCTGGAGCCCCTGCTGTTCTCCTACCGGAGCAACGGCAGCGAGCAGGGCGCCGCCGCCGTCATCGAACGCGTCATCCGCTCCGAGCCGCTGCTCTCGACGACCACCGACGACGGCTACGCCCACCGGCTATGGTCGGTCACCGGCCCGGACGACCTGTCGCTCATCGGCGACGACCTCTCCCGCCAGCAGGCCCTCATCGCCGACGGCCACCACCGCTGGGCCACCTATCTGCGCCTGCGGGCCGAGCAACCGGAGCCGGGGCCCTGGGACTTCGGCCTCGTCCTGCTCGTGGACACCACCCGCTATCCGCTGCGGGTACGCGCCATCCACCGGCTGCTGCACGGCCTCCCCGTCGCTGAAGCGCTGGCGGCCCTCGGCGACGCCTTCCGGGTACGCACGCTCGACGTGGCACTGCCGCGCGCCCTCGAGACACTGGCCGAGGCCTCGTCGTCCGGCAAGGAGGGCAACGCCTTCCTGCTCGCCGGCGACGGCCGCTTCCACCTCCTCGACCAGCCGGACCCTGAACTGCTGGCCCGTACGGTTCCGGCCGACCGTCCCAAGGCGTGGCAGGAACTCGATGCGACGGTCCTGCACTCCACCCTCCTGGAACACGTCTGGCAGGTGCCGGACGCCCCCGAGTACATCGGCTACATCCACGACACATCGGCCGCCGTCGAGCAGGCCGAACGCCACGGCGGCACGGCCGTGCTGATGCACCCCGTCAGCGAGGACGTGGTACGCGAACTCGCCGAGCAGGGCGTCACGATGCCCCGCAAGTCGACGTCGTTCGGCCCGAAACCGGCCACGGGGCTGGTGCTGCGGAGCCTCGCGCTCAACTGAACCGAGGGCGGAACCCTTTCGGAGTTCCGCCCTCGGCACGTCAACGATCAGCTCTGCTCTTCGCCCTTGTCCTTGCCCGCCTCTTCGGCAGTCTCAGCACTCTCGGCGTTCTCTTCCGACTCTTCCATCGCGTCGGTGAACTCCACGCCGTCCAGCTCGGCGAGCCGGTCGGAGGCGTTCGTCGTGCCGCCCTGGTCGGCCTCGAGGGCCTTGGCGAACCACTCGCGCGCCTCGGCCTCGCGGCCCACCTCGAGGAGCGCGTCGGCGTAGGCGTACCGCAGACGGGCGGTCCACGGCTGGACGGAGCTGGACGCCAGCTCGGGGCTCTGCAGCGTCACCACGGCCGCCTCCGCCTGGCCCATGTCCTTACGGGCACCGGCGGCGACCAGGCGCATCTCGACCTGCCCCGCCTTGTCGAGCTTCTGCACCTCGGGCTCGCCGGCCATGGCCAGCGCACGCTCCGGGCGGCCCATGCCACGCTCGCAGTCCGCCATCACCGGCCACAGCTCGACCGAGCCGGTCATCCGGCGGGCGGCCCGGAACTCGGCCAGCGCCTCGGAGTACTTGCCGGTCGCGTACGACGCGAAGCCGGCGGCCTCGCGCACGGCAGCCACACGCGACGCGAGCCGCAGCGCGACCCGCGAGTAGCCGTACGCCTGCTCCGGGTCCTCGTCCAGGAGGTTGGCGACCATGACGAGGTTGCGCGCGACGTCCTCGGCAAGGGTCTTCGGCAGGCTCATCAGCTCCTGCTTGACGTCCTTGTCGATCTCCTCGCCGGTGACGTCGTCGGGAATCGGCAGCCGCTTCACCGGCTCACGGTCGCCACGCTCCCGGTCACGGTCGCGGTCGTCACGACGCCCGTACCCCCCACGGGAACGGTCGTCGCGCCCACGGTGCCCGCCACCCTGGCGGTCCCGGTCGTCCCGGAACGAACGCCGCGGGCCGCGGTCGTCATCGCGGCGAGGACCGCGGTCATCACGGCGGTCGTCGCGGCGGAAGGAGGGGCGCTCGTCGCGACGGTCGTCGCGGCGGAAGCCACCACGGTCGTCGTCACGGCGGGGGCCGCGGTCATCACGGCGCTCGTCACGACGGAACGACGGACGATCATCGCGACGGAAGCCACCGCGCTCGTCATCGCGGCGAGGACCGCGGTCATCACGACGCGGGCCGCGGTCGTCATCGCGGCGGGGGCCGCGGTCGTCACGGCGGTCGTCGCGGCGGAAGGAGGGGCGCTCGTCGCGACGGTCGTCACGGCGGAAGCCACCACGCTCGTCATCGCGGCGGGGGCCGCGGTCGTCACGGCGCTCGTCGCGACGGAAGGACGGACGGTCATCGCGACGCTCATCGCGACGGAAACCGCCACGCTCGTCATCACGACGAGGAGCGAAGCCACCACCAGGACGACCACCGCGGTCGTCACGGCGGAAACCACCGCGGTCATCGCGACGGTCATCGCGACGGAAACCACCACGGTCATCGTCACGACGCGGGCCGCGGTCGTCACGGCGGTCGTCGCGACGCTCGTCGCGACGGAAGGACGGACGGTCGTCACGGCGGTAGCCGCCGCGGTCGTCGCGGCGGAAGCCGCCCCGTTCACCGCCGGACCGGTCCCCGGAAGAGTTGGTGGACATCGAGGTGACTCCTGTCTTCAGTCCCACAGTCATTCTCGCGCAGCCGATCGGCAGACGCTCATCGAGAATTAAAAAGGCAAATGCAAATACAAAAAGGACCCCTGGTCGCCGGCGTGTACGCCGGGACCAGGGGTCCTTGAAAGATTGTTCGGCGGCGTCCTACTCTCCCACACGGTCCCCCGTGCAGTACCATCGGCGCTGAAAGGCTTAGCTTCCGGGTTCGAAATGTAACCGGGCGTTTCCCTAACGCTATGACCACCGAAACCCTATCGGGTTCTAGCGAACAAGCACACTTTTCAATTTAAGTAAACCAGTTCACCGGTGCGACTGTTCGCAACCCGGGAACCACACAGTGGACGCGAGCAAATGAGGACAAGCCCTCGGCCTATTAGTACCAGTCAGCTCCAACCGTTACCGGTCTTCCACACCTGGCCTATCAACCCAGTCGTCTACTGGGAGCCTTACCCACTCTAAGGTGGTGGGAGTCCTCATCT